>NZ_CP130060.1:614694-922041 GCF_030644385.1 Stomatobaculum sp. F0698
GATTTTGAGCTTGTGGTCTTTGACCTGTATGATATCATCATTGATTTTTTGGAAAAGAAGAACTTCATGGAAAAGTGCTATGACTTTGAAAAAGAGCGAGGAATCGAGCGTATCGTCAAGGCAGTGACCAACTCCATGAAGGTGAATGATGATGACAGCCTGATTGTGCAATATATCAAAGAACATACACCAGAGAATGCAGTCGTGTTCCTGACCGGTATCGGCAAGTGCTATCCGATTTTGCGCTCCCACAAGGTGCTTAACAACTTGCATCAGGCGTTTGTGCGCTGCCCAGTCGTGATGTTCTTTCCGGGAACCTATAATGAGCAGGAGCTGATCCTGTTCAATGAGATTAAAGACGATAACTATTACCGGGCATTCCGACTGGTAAAGTAATGGATGGAGGAAACAGTTATGCAGATCAAGGACATGTTCCGAAAGAAAATTGACCGTGAGATACAGGGCGTTATCATTGTCGGTCAGGGTGAAGAAACGAATGTGGCGCAGGAGCTGGAAGAGTATGTTGTGACCCGTGAGCTTCAGCGTCATTTTGCAGATTTCTTTGCAGCATATAAAAAAGGTATTCAGGGAACCACACCGAAAATGGGTGTCTGGATTTCCGGCTTCTTTGGAAGCGGTAAATCTCATTTTCTGAAAATTCTGTCCTATCTGCTTCAGAATAAAAAGGTCGGAGACAAACATGCCATCGACTACTTTATCGAAGATCAGAAGATTACCAATCAGATGGTGCTGGCAGATATGCAGCTGGCAGCAAACACCCCATCGGACGTAATTCTTTTCAACATTGATTCCAAAAGCGATTCGAATGGCAAGGAAAACAAGGATGCCATTGTGAACGTTTTCCTGAAGGTTTTCAATGAGATGCAGGGCTTCTGTGGTTCTATGCCGCACCTTGCCGACCTGGAGCGCAGACTTTCCGAGGAAGGTCGTTTTGAGGAGTTTAAGAAAAAGTTTGAAGAAGAGTATGGTAATCCGTGGGAAAGCTCTCGTCAGGACTTTGATTTCATTCAGGATTCCGTTGTAGATGTTCTTTCTGACATGGATTTTATGAGTGAATCGGCTGCCCGTAACTGGTGCGAAAAAACAACCGAGAGCTACCAGATCAGCATTGAGGATTTTGCCAAGCGTGTAAAGTCCTATATTGATAAAAAAGGTAACAATCACCATGTCGTTTTTCTGGTGGATGAGATTGGTCAGTACATTGGTGATGATTCCAAGCTGATGCTGAACCTTCAGACCGTGACGGAAGAACTGGGTAAGGAGTGCATGGGTAAGGCTTGGGTAATCGTAACGAGCCAGCAGGATATTGACTCCATTACAAAGGTGAAGGGTAACGACTTCTCCAAGATTCAGGGACGTTTCGATACACGCCTTTCTCTATCCTCTGCCAATGTGGACGCTGTTATCAAAAAGCGTATTCTGGATAAAACTGAGACCGCAGCACAGAGCCTGCATCTGCTCTATGACCAGAACGCTACCATCATCAAAAATCTGATTGTCTTCAACGACGGTGTGGAGAAAAAACTGTACGCCAACGCGGAAGATTTTGCAGAGGTTTATCCTTTTGTCCCATATCAGTTTAATCTGTTGGCAAGTGTGCTGACCAGCATCCGTACCCACGGTGCATCCGGTAAACACCTGTCCGAAGGTGAACGCTCCATGCTGGCCCTGTTCAAAGAATCTGCCATGCAGCTGATGGATGATGAGATGGGAGCCATCGTGCCGTTCTATCGGTTTTATGATGCTTTGGAAAACTTCCTCGACCACAGCCACAGCAGTGTGATTATCCGCGCATATGATAACAGTTACATTAACCCGGAAAAGAAGGAAAAAGATGTCTTTGCTATCAATGTGCTAAAGACACTTTTCCTGATTAAATATGTTCTGGAGATCGAAGCCAACGTGGACAACATCGTCAGTCTGATGATTACCAGCATTGACGATGATCGTATTTCTCTGAAAGCACAGGTGGAGGATGCACTGAAAGTGCTGATGCGCCAGATGCTGATCCAAAAGAATGGCTCCATCTATGTGTTCCTGACCGATGAGGAACAGGAAATCAATAACGAAATCGAAAAAGAAAATGTGGAGATGCCGGAGGTCATCACGAAGATCGCGGAGATGATCTATGAGGACATTTTCTCCGGCAAGAAGTATCAGTACCCAAGCTTTGGGGGGCGCTATGCATTCTCTTTCAATCAGACAGTGGATGACCGTCCTTATAAGGCAAACCAGAATTACGATATCGGCCTCCGTGTGCTGACCCCGTGGTATGAGGGTGGCACCGATGATGGTACGCTGCGCTTGCTCTCCGGCCAGGGCAAGGAAGTTCTTGTGGTTCTGCCGAATGATGATGCGTTCCTGACGGAAATGCGGGCATACTTGAAAATTGAGCGATTCCTGCGCAAGAATACTTCTGTGCAGCTTGCCAAGTATGAGACCATTAAGGAAGCTAAGCGTGTGGAGATGCGGGAACGCAACGGTAATGCGAAGCTTTATCTGACGGAAGCTCTGAAAGAGGCTACCATCTATGTCAATGGCGATGTGCTGCACACCTCCGGCAAGGAAGTGACCAGCCGCATCAATGAGGCTATCGGCAGACTGGTGCAGACGGTTTACCACAAGCTGTCCTATATTGACGCAGCGATGGGCGAAGCAGACATCCGGAAGATGTTCAAGACCAGCAATCAGCTGTCATTGGCACTGGGAGATACCGAAGAATCCAATGTCCATGCACTGGATGATGTACTGCAATTCGTGGCAGGCAATTCCCGGATGCACATGAAAACTTCTATGAAAACCATCAAGGATCGCTTTATGAGAGCACCCTATGGCTTTGTGGAAGATGACATCCATTGGCTGGTGGCACGTCTCTTTAAGTGTGGAGATCTGTCCTTTACGGTCAATGGTGAGAGCATCAATCTGAACAACCGTTCCGAAGAGGAAATCATCGGCTATATCACGAAGAAGCAGTTCGTGGATAAACTGCTGACGGAAGTGCGCGTGCGGGTACCGGAAAACCAGAAAAAGGCCGTCCGCACCGTGATGAAAGAGCTGTTTAAGGTGGCTCCGCCTGCCGATGACGAAGATACCATCATGAAGAACTTCCAGCATTACTGCGAGAATCGAATCACTGAGATTGAGCGGCTGGAACCGAAATATGAGAATTACACCTATCCCGGAAAAGAACTTCTGGAAAAGGGCAAGAAGCGGCTTTCCGTATTGGTACAGATTCAGGCACCGCTTGAATTCTTTAAGACCGTATTTGACGATCAGGACGAGCTGATGAATTTTGGCGAGGACTATGAGCCTATCCGTGATTTCTTCGGCAGTGAGCAGCTGACCATCTTCACTCGTGCGCTGGATATGCTGAATATCTACGAGGACAGCAAGACCTACATCGTGGATGCAGAACTGGAAGACGTGGTGGCCAAGATGCGCACCGTTGTCCGGATGCCGAAGCCCTACAAGGAGATTCCGAAGCTGCCAGAGCTGCGCGAGAAGTTTAGGAACTGCTATACGCGCATTCTGGAAGAGCAGGCAGAGCCGGTCAAAGATTCCATCAATCAGGATCAGAACCGTGTCTTTGAAGTGCTGAACACCAAGCCCTATAAGGATGCGAAGTACAACCGTTATCTGGAACTCTTTAATGAGATCATGGACGGTGCGGAGCACTGCAACAATGTTTCCACTCTGCGAAGTTTCGCAGATAAGGCGGAGGCACTGAAGCTGCGCCTGCTCAACGAGATGAACGCAGAGGACATTCGCCTTGCGAAGGAGGCAGCGGCAAAGGCCGAGGCAGAGCGCAAGCGTCAGGAAGAAGAGGCAAAAAAAAGCGGCGAGACCGTGAAACCGGCAGAAAAGGTGGCAGAACCGCAGCCGGTATATAAGGTGCGCACCACGAAGAATGTTTCCATCAAGACGGTTGCTAAGACTGCATCGTGGCGGCTGGAGAGCAAGGATGATGTTGATAAATACCTTGCTGCATTGCGTGAAAACCTGCTGAAAGAGATGGACGAAGATACAATCGTCAACATTGAACTATAAATAACAGGAGGATTGGCTCCATGAACAAGACAGCCATAAAGAATTTTGCGATTTGGGCGCGGAATAAGCTGATTGCAGATGTCAGCTATGATGCCCGCCTGATCGGTATTACGGAGGACGGCATTGCAAAGCCATTGCCGCAGAGCTTCGGCGGTACTCAGTTCTTCGATATTGGCACCGCAGAACCATATTCGATTTCCGGCGAGGCCGTGCATCAGCGTGACAAGCTGATAGAGGTTATTCAACAGAAGGAAAAGGATACCGACTACAAAACCGCATATCAGTATGTGATCGAGGAGGTTGCCTATACATGGTTCAACCGCCTGATCGCCATCCGTTTCATGGAGGTCAACGACTATCTGCCTTCCCATATCCGGGTGCTTTCTTCCGAGAGCGGAAAGCTGGAGCCGGATCTGGTCACAACGCCGTTTGACGCAGAGCTGCCCTTCACTGCGGAGGAAGAGGCTCAGATTTTTCAGCTAAAGCAGGACAACAAGCTGGACGAGGTGTTCCGCATCCTGTTCCTGAAACAGTGCAACGCTCTGAACGAGATTCTGCCTGCTCTGTTTGAAAAAACAAAGAACTACACCGAGCTGCTGCTCAGCCTGTCCGTTACCAACCAGGATGGTGTAGTCTATCACCTGATTCACGATATCCCGGAGGATGATTTCAACATCGAGCGCGGTGGTCAGGTGGAGATCATCGGCTGGCTGTACCAGTATTACAATACCGAACCGAAGGCCGCTGCCTTTGCAAAGAACGGGAAGATCACCAAAGAGGAAATCCCTGCCGTGACCCAGCTGTTCACCCCGGACTGGATCGTCCGTTACATGGTGGAAAATAGCCTTGGCCGTCTGTGGGTGGAAGGACACCCGGATTGCGGCCTGAAAGAAAACTGGAAATACTATCTGGAAGAAGCACAGCAGGAGCCGGAGATACAGGCAAAACTTTCGGAAATTCGTAAAGAGTACGCTGCCCTGAACCCGGAGGATATCAAGCTCATCGACCCCTGCATGGGTTCCGGTCATATTCTCGTATATGCCTTTGATGTGCTGATGCAGATTTACGAGAGTGCCGGTTACAGCCAGCGTGATGCTGTAAAGAGCATTCTGGAACATAACATCTACGGTCTGGACATTGATGATCGTGCCTATCAGCTGGCGTACTTTGCCGTGATGATGAAGGCACGGCAGTACAACCGCCGTATCTTAAACGGTGAGAACACCTGTCATGTCTATGCCATTCAGGAGAGCAACAGCATCAACCGTGCGCATCTGAAATATTTCGGCGCAGGGATGGGCGATATTGAAAAGAATGCCGCTAAAATGCAGATGGAAGGTCTACTGGACACCCTGACCGATGCCAAGGAGTACGGCTCTATCCTGAATGTGGAGAACTACAACTGGGAGCTGCTGCGCCGCTTTGTGTCCGCTGCGGATGCCGGAGAGCAGATTACGATGGATAGCGCCGGTTTGGAAGGAACCGTGGCGCAGCTGTTGACCCTCATTGACATCGCGGAGACGATGGAGTGGAAGTATGATGTGGTTGTGACCAATCCACCGTATATGGGCAGTTCGGGGATGGATGCCAAGCTCTCGGATTTTACGAAAAAGAACTATCCAGACAGCAAAAGTGATTTGTTTGCCTGCTGCATTGAAAAAGGAAATCAGATGACCGTTAAAAACGGATTTAACTGCATGGTTACCATGCAAAGCTGGATGTTTTTGAGCAGCTTTGAAAAAATGCGTACCACTATTTTGCTGAGTAAAGATATTACAAATTTGATGCACATGGAAAATATGGTGATGGGGATTGCTTTTGGAACGGTAGTTACTGTATTTCGCAATAGCTATACATCTGGCTATAAGGGAACCTATAATTACATTAAAATGCAAGATATTAAAGATGAAGTTCCCGCAGAGTTTCCTATTAGCGTAAATCGCTTTGC
Source organism: Stomatobaculum sp. F0698 (assembly GCF_030644385.1). Taxonomy (GTDB): domain Bacteria; phylum Bacillota; class Clostridia; order Lachnospirales; family Lachnospiraceae; genus Moryella. Next base: position 620,711 of record NZ_CP130060.1, read on the forward strand.
TCAAGTGAGCACAGACTGCTTCTCCAAAATACCGGGAAGTCCAATAGCGTATTGGCTTGGAAGGCAGATGCTTGCAGCATTTAATAATCCCGCAATAAATACTATTGGTGCGGCAAAACAAGGTCTTGCCACTGGCAACAATGATTTATTTCTTCGATTATGGTATGAGTGCAGTTTTGCAGATATTGGTTTTAATTGTGCCTCAAGAGAACAGGCAATGAAATCTCATTGTAGGTGGTTCCCCTGTAATAAAGGTGGCGCATTCAGAAAATGGTATGGTAACAATGATTATGTGGTAGACTGGGAGAATGATGGATATAGAATACGCAACTTTAGAGACGAAAATGGAAAGCTGCGTTCAAGGCCGCAAAATATGGATTACTATTTTAGGGAAGGAATTACTTGGTCTACTCTGAGCATAGGGCAATTATCAATGCGTTTAAGTCCGGAGGGGCATCTGTTTGAAACAAAAGGATCGGTTTGCTTTTTCAGCTCAACTTCCCATTTATACTATGTTCTTGGTATTGTGAATTCAAAGGTTGTATATGAACTTTTGCAGGTTCTTTGTCCTACAGTAGATTTTCATGAAGGGCCAATAGGAAAAATACCCGTTATCATAGACACCGAAATGGAAAGTGCTGTAATTCAACTTGTTAAAGATAATGTTCAGCTTGCTAAGGCAGACTGGAATGTAGCTGAAACAGCATGGGACTTTCAACGGCATCCACTTGTTCCCTCACATCAGATGAAACAAGAGCAACTGAATTCACAATTTGCTTCTTCCAGAATGGAGAAGTTCGGAAGATTATCATGGCATTTTGATAACTGGAGCAAAGAATGTGAAAGCCGATTCGCCCAGCTCAAGGCTAATGAGACAGAATTAAACCGCATTTTTATTGACATTTACGGCTTGCAGAATGAGTTGACTCCGGAAGTAGAAGATAAAGATGTGACCGTACGCAAGGCTGACTTGCAGCGGGATATCAAGAGCCTGCTCAGCTACGCCGTGGGTTGTATGTTTGGCCGCTACTCTACTTATAAGGATGGCTTGCTTTTTGCGGGAGAACCGTATTCCTTGCAGGCGTTTGTGGATAAGATGAACGACCGCCCCGGAACGATTTCTGCCGAAGAATTGCAGCGCGCATACCGCAATGAGGGTGTTGTGGTTGATGAAATGTTCTTCCCGGATGCCGACAATGTTATCCCTATCACCGATGAAGAATATCTGGACGATGATATCGTATCGCGCCTGTGTGCATGGCTGAAAGCAGCGTACGGTGCTGATACACAGGAAGCAAACCTCGATTATATCGCAAAAGCCCTTGGCAATAAGGGCAGCACCAGCCGGGAGATTATCCGTAACTACTTCCTGAACGATTTCTTCAAGGATCACTGCCAGACTTACTCTGTCACTGGCTCCGGCAAGCGTCCAATCTATTGGCTGTTTGACAGCGGCAAGCAGAACGGCTTCAAGGCGCTGATCTACCTTCACCGCTACACGCCGGACACCATCGGCAACCTGCGTATCGACTACCTGCACAAGATGCAGCGCGTGTATGAATCCGAGATCAACCGGATGCAGGATATGATGGATCACAGCGAGAATGCCCGTGAAGTGGCAGCAGCCTCCAAGCGCAAGGATAAACTTGCCAAGCAGCTGAAGGAATGCCGGGAATACGATGAGAAGATCAGCCATCTGGCACTTTCCCGTATCGAGCTTGACCTTGATGACGGCGTGAAGGTCAACTATGAGCAAGTCCAGACTGTGGACGGCGTAAAATACCCGGTATTGGCAAAGATATAAGGGTATACTTATCAAAAAGCGTTTAGAGGGATGACAATGGAAAAGGATATGCTGTTTTCTGGCGAGTCCGTCAATGTGGAATATAAAGTCGCTGTTCCGAAGGACAGTGCAAAGTACATGAAGACAGTAGTGGCCTATGCCAATGGCCGTGGCGGCAAAATCATTTTTGGCGTAGATGATAAGACGCTGGAAGTGGTGGGCATGGATACGGACAGCATCTTCCAGACGATTGATGCCATTACCAATGCAATTTCGGATAGCTGTGAGCCGACCATTCTTCCGGATATAACCTTGCAGACCGTGGGGGATAAGACTGTCATCGTGGTGGAGATATTCCCCGGCAAAATGCGGCCATACTTTATCAAGTTCAAGGGAATGGTCAGTGGTACGTATGTCCGGTCGGCTGGAACCACAAGGCCGGTGGCCGATTACATGTTAAAAGAGCTGATTCTGGAAGGCCAGAACCGCTATTATGACTGCGAGATTTGCGAAGGTTTGACAATTTCGCCGGAGGATATTGAACGCCTCTGTGCTGAAATGAAGGCTACGGCGATCCGCAATACCCTGACCGAAGGCGAGAAGCTGAACGTCAAGGACGTGACACAGAATGTTCTGATTTCTTGGGGCGTTCTGGCTGAAAAGGATGGAGCTGTTGTTCCTACCAATGCCTATGCCCTGCTCACCGGGCAGGCAAGGTACAAGCCGGTTATCCAGTGCGCCGTTTTCAAAGGCAAAGACCGGGCGTATTTTGTAGACCGGCGTGAGTTTGAAGGCCCTATACAAAATCAGATGGAGGCCGCTTTCCAGTATGTGCTGGAGAAGATCAACCGTGGGATGCGGATACAGGGCATGTACCGGCAGGACATGTACGAGCTGCCAGTGGACAGTGTGCGGGAAATGATCGCAAATTCTGTGGCACACCGGTCATATCTGGAGCCGGGCAACATCCAAGTGGCACTCTTTGATGACCGTTTGGAGGTTACTTCCCCCGGTATGTTGCTGAATGGCGTTTCCATCAAAAAGATGAAGGAAGGCTATTCCAAGCCCCGGAACCGTGCCATTGCCTCCGCCTTTTCTTATATGAAGATCATTGAAAAATGGGGCAGCGGCATTCCCCGGATCCTCCGTGAGTGTAGCAAGTATGGCTTGCCGGAGCCTGAATTTATTGACTTTGACGGGGATTTCCGGGTGAATATGTACCGTCAGCTCCCGGAAAAAGATTGGTCTCATACCGATGATACCAAATATGATACCAATGATACCATTTCCGAAAATGATACCAAAATCCTGAACCTGATCCGGGAGAAGCCTTCCATCACGCAGGCTGAGTTGAAAGAAAAATTGCATGTGTCCATCGTGACCGTAAAGCGCTTGATGGCTGATTTGCAAAAGCGAGGCCTGATTGAGCGACAAGGCTCCAGCAGGAAGGGGAAATGGATCATTATCGGTCAGCAGGAGTAGCAGATGGCAGAATTGAACCTGAAACAAATTATAGACCGCCTGAATGCGGAATTTACCGGGGAGACCCGGAAACTGGTTTTCTGGTACGATGACAAGGCAGAATTTGCCGAGGATATGGAGACGGTGGAGCTCCAGAATGCGAAGATCTACTATCTTCAGCCGGATAACCAGTTCTATACAAAGTATTTTCTGGAGCGTGTGGATAAGACCACGAATTATCTGATCTATGCGCCGTTCCGCAAGCCGGATGTAAGGGACAACCATCTGGAAGACACTTGTGCTTATTCCAGGCGGTTCTTTGCCGACCGTGCCTCCCTGCTGTCGGTTGACCTTGGTATTGAGGAAAAGTATAAGCCGGTTATTGAGAAGCACATCAAGTTTTTCGCCAACAAGGAGCGTACTCAGCGATTCTATGATTTGGAAATCGAGAACTTTAATGAAGAAAATATCCTTGTCGGCCTGCTGAGTGCAGTCTGCAAGGCGCGTACCTGCTCTTTTGAGGAAGTTGTGCGCATCGTGTTGACGGAGAAGGTGAATTTCGCCGAAGGCGAAAGAGAGACCGGCCTGGGCCGTGGCGAGCTGGTGGACAATGCTTTCTTGCAGGAGTTTGAAAAATACGATCTGCTGTCTGCATTCTGGCAGCTCTGTGAGCAGCATTTCGGATACACTGATACAAAGCCGAGTCTGGAACGGCTGCTGGTAACATTGTTCGTTACTTATACTGGTCGATATGTGCAGGCAGAGCTTCCGGCAGCATGGAAGAGCTTTGTCTCCTACAAGTCCGGTAATATCATCGCATTTCTCGATAGCCTGATGAACAGCATCCTGTACCGGGACAAATACGACGCTCTGTCGGCGCACGTTGCCAAAGGGCTGAATGTTTTTTCGGCATTTGCAGGAATGCGAGTGGACGATTTGATGGAGTGCGATACTTTCCTTGCCGTGGATCAGGTTCTGGTAAAGTGGCTCATTGACAGACTTGTCTCGGAAGATATTGGTGCAATCGTAAACGGATTTACCATTCCGGAACTCTGTGAAAAACGGGCTAAAATGCACTTTGGAAGAAAGACCGGGAAGACCTATCAGCTGCTTTCCAGTGCATACAGCATGGTGAAGGAAGCGGATTACCATGCCGCAGATGGCTTAAAGCCAATCATCGACCGATATCTGGCTGCGGATTACAATATGGATCAGCAGTATCGGAAATTTTATTATTATTACGACAAGGTGAATTGCACCGAAGGGGCAAGAGAGGGTGGCCTGGGCCAACAGCTGGAGAGCACGGAAAGCTTTGAGCCGCTTCGTGAACTGGTGGAAAATATCTACACGAACGAATATCTGGCTTGTCTGCTCCCAGCCTGGAATGCTGGAATCCAGCAGGATGCTGCATTTTCGGCAATTCCGTTGCAGCGGGAGTTTTACAATGCCAACCTGCGCTATACCAAAGAACGCACCGTGGTTATCATTTCGGATGCCATGCGTTACGAGGTAGGACAGGAGTTGTTTTCCAGAATGCAGGATGACCCGAAATGCACGGCAAAACTTTCTGTACAGTTGGGTGTTCTTCCGTCTTATACGAGGCTCGGTATGGCAGCACTTTTGCCGCATAAAACACTGGAGATGACGGATGACTTCCAGGTGCTGGTAGATGGTATCCTTTGCGATAATCTGGCAGGTCGGCAGCAGGTGCTGCAAAGCTATAACCCGGATAGTGTCTGTGTACAGTTCGATGATATCAAAAATCTGAAAGTGGCAGAGCTGCGAGATGTGCTGACAAAACGTCAGATTATCTATGTATACCATAATCAGATCGACGCGCGTGGAGACAAGGCTAATACCGAGGATGAGGTGTTTCATGCGTGTGAGGAAGCTGTTCAGGAAATTATGGATTTGATTCATCGAATCTCCGTCAGCGGCAACACCTATCATTTTATCGTCACTGCCGATCATGGCTTTATTTACAAGCGTGATAAGTTGACAGAAAGTGACAAGATTTCCGGGAAAATCGCGGACAAAGCATTTGTCAATCGCAGATTTATTGTTTCCAAGGCGGCACTGGAAAATGACGGCATCGATCATATGAGCATGGGACGCGTTCTGGGGAATGAGGACAGCAAGGTGGTCTCCTATCCTGTCAGCAGCAATGTCTTTAAGGTGGCCGGAGGCGGTGCTAACTATGTGCATGGCGGTTCCTCACCACAGGAAATGCTGGTGCCTGTACTGGAGTTTAAGATGGAACGCGGTCACATGGAAACAAAGAATGCAGAGATTGCCCTGGTCAGCATCGTCCATAAGATTACGAACCTGATCACTTCCATGGACTTTATCCAGTCGGATGCCGTCAGTGATACTGTAAAAGCGGCAAAGTACCGCATTTTCTTCCTCTCGGAAGACAATGAGAAAATCTCGAACGAAAACAGTTATGTGGCGGACAGTCGTGAGGAAAATGCGCAGAAGCGTATCTTCCGGATGCGGTTCACATTCAAGAATAAGAAATACGACAAGGACAAGCAATATTACCTTGTGGTTTATGACGAAGAAAGCGGTCTGGAGCAGTGGAGGCAGCCTGTTATCATGGACATTGCCTTTGCGGATGACTTTGGATTCGGATTCTGATACAGAGGAGGCAGGAATTCCGTATGGAAATGATGGATATGGCGGTAGACGATACCCGTGAAGAACTGCGTCGAAAGCTGCGTAGCAACTTTGACGGTCGTATCGTCCGCAAAGACCTGACAAAGAAAATAAAAGAAGGAGCAAATGTTCCGGTCTATGTGCTGGAGTTCCTGCTGGGTCAGTATTGTAGTTCAGACGATGAGGCAATCATTGAGCAGGGCGTTCAGAATGTGAAACGTATTCTGGCAGACAACTTTGCCCGCCCGGATGAGGCTCAAAAAATTCTCTCACAACTGCGCAAGAACGGGAGCCATACCATTATTGATATGGTGACAGTGCATCTGGACATCAAGAAAGACTGTTTCTTTGCCGAATTTTCCAATCTTGGCCTGACGAATGTGCCAATTTCCGACGACTATCCGGAGAAATACGACCGGCTGCTGTGCGGCGGTATCTGGTGCATTGTGCAGCTGGAATATGAAGTGGAGGGCGACAGCAGCTTTGGCATTATCAATGCCGATGGCGATCCGTTGCGCTCTAAACAGAAGAAACAGAAGGACATTTCGCCCATCAGCATCCGCAAGCTAACACCGATTCAGATGCCGCACATTGACATTGACGAGCTGAAGCAGGGACGCAAGGCATTTACAAAGGATGAATGGCTGGATGTACTGCTGCGCTCCATCGGTATGGAGCCAGACGAGTTTACTTATCGTGAAAAATGGCTGTTGCTGACCCGTATGATTCCGTTGGTTGAGAACAACTTCAACCTGTGTGAGCTGGGGCCGAGAAGCACCGGTAAATCACATCTGTACAAAGAAATCTCGCCAAACAGTATTCTGATCTCCGGTGGGCAGACGACGGTGGCAAACCTGTTTTATAACATGGGCCGCAAGACAGTTGGTCTGGTTGGCCTATGGGATTGTGTTGCCTTCGATGAGGTGGCCGGTATTCGCTTCAAGGATAAAGACGGCGTGCAGATTATGAAGGACTACATGGCCTCCGGTTCTTTCGCTCGCGGCAAGGAAGAAAAGGCTGCAACGGCCTCGATGGTCTTTGTCGGTAACATCAATCAGAGCGTGGACGTGCTGCTGAAAACGTCCAGCCTGTTTGACCCGTTCCCGCCGGAAATGGGCACCGACACGGCATTTCTCGACCGTATGCACTGCTATCTCCCCGGCTGGGAGATTCCGAAGTTCCGCCCGGAGCATTTCACGAATGACTATGGCTTTATCAGCGATTATCTGGCAGAGTTCATCCGGGAACTGCGCAAGGAACAGTACGGCGATGCGCTCGACCATTACTTCCGTTTGGGCAAGAACCTGAACCAACGTGATACCATCGCCGTGCGCCGTATGGTGGATGGCTATCTGAAGCTGCTCTATCCTGATGGGGAGTTTACCAAGGAAGAACTGGAGGAAGTCATCCAGATTTCGCTCGAAATGCGCCGTCGTGTGAAGGATCAGCTGAAAAAGCTGGGCGGCATGGAGTTCTACGATGTGAACTTCTCCTACATAGACAATGAGACCTTTGAGGAGCATTACGTTTCCGTTCCGGAACAGGGCGGCGGCAAGCTGATTCCGGAAGGGATGTGCAATCCGGGTCAGGTCTATACCGTTTCGCAGGGCAAGTCCGGTATGATCGGCGTATTCCGCCTTGAAAGCCAGATGCTGCCCGGCAACGGAAAATTTGAGCGCACTGGCCTTGGTAGCGACCGTGATTGCAAGGAATCCACGAATACGGCGTTCAATTTCCTGAAAGCAAACGGAAATCGTATCAGTGGCAGCATCAGCACTACGATGCGGGATTACATCATCAACTATCAGGATTTGCAGGGCATCGGGATGACTGGGAAACTAGCGCTGCCGACTCTGATTGCGCTGTGCTCCATCGCGCTGGGCAAGCCCGTACTTAGCAGTATGGCTGTCCTGGGGGAGATCAGCATCAGCGGAACAATGATAAAAGCCGATGAACTGGCGAATTCCTTGCAGGTATGCATGGACAGCGGTGCGAAGAAAGTGCTGTTGCCGATTACCTCGGCGGCGGATTTGACGACAGTTCCGGCAGATTTGATTGGGAGCTTTAATTTGATCTTTTATAGCAGCGCTGAGGATGCAGTGTTTAAGGCATTGGGGGTGGAATGATGATTGAGTCGGTTCGTAAAATAAAGTTCACTGGGGGTTCTTTTACATCTGCAACGGAATTGCCCATATTTCGGAATCAAAATGAACGAATGGCTCTTGTGTATGGTAGAAACGGAAGCGGAAAAACCACAATAGCAAAGGCTTTTATAAAAGTTAACGGTGGAGATGTAAGCGATATTGATAGTGCAGCATTGCTCGACGAAAACGGCAATCCTGTGGTGCAGGGAACAGATGAAGCTACGCGGCGAGTCTATGTTTTTAATGAGGAGTATATACAAAGAAATGTTCGTTTAAAAGAAGATGGTTTAAGTACGATAATTATGCTTGGCGTACAAGCAGAGTTAGAGGAAAAAATTATTGCAGCACAGGACGCATTGACGGCTAGCGAAAATGCGAGAAAGCAGCAGGAAGAAGTATGCAACACATATTCAGATAGATCGTCTGTTCTTGCGCCCGCATATCACCGCGCTAAAATGAATAATGCTTTATCTGGAGATACTCACTGGGCTGGCAGAGAAAGAGTAATTAAAGAATATCGTCGTAACGCCGCTGTTAATGATAGCACTTATAATACGATTATCTCATCAGCCCCAGCACTATCTGAAGCTGATGTAGAATCTGAATATCGTAAAAAATATGATGTGCTTTCTGCTGCGAAAAGCGGAAGTGCAGCGATTTCACAAAGCGTTCAAGTTCATATTCCTGAGTTTAGAGATGATGATATTATCATGATCCTGGCAGAAAGAATAGAAAAGCCTGAATTGACACCACGAGAAGAATTTCTACTCACTCTGGTTGAGTCCGGTCAACTTCAGAAAATAGAGGAAACTTTCTCTAATGAAGCTGTGAAACAATGTCCTTTCTGCTTACAGCCAGTTACGGAGGAATATAAGAATAATTTAATTGAAAGTATAAAAAAGGTACTATCCAGGCAAGTTGAGGATCACAAGGAATGCTTATCAAAGCTAATATTCCAACAGATAAGTTTTGATATTAATCCATTTAGTAAACTTAATCAATCGACGGTAAATAACGTAAAAAATGCGGTTGCTGCATTAAATGATGCAATAGAAAAGTGCAATACGGAAATCAAGAAGAAAATTGCCAATCCTTTTGAACCAATATTAGGGGTAGAATTTGGACTCCAAGAAAAGCGGGCTGCGTTAGAGAGTGCAATTAGAGACTTGGAAGCCGCAAGAGTAGAGTACAATAAACCTTTTCGTGATATTAGCAAGATCAGATCCGAATTGCAGGTGTTAAATAAGCAAAGGGCCTATTATGAGATTTTGCCAATCTATGAGACCTATTTAAAACAGTCCAAAGAAAAGGAAGATGCTGATTCCAAGTTCGAGCAATTAAAGGAAGATGCGCTGACCAAGAAGAAGACGCTTGACGAATTACTTGCGCAGAAGAAGAACATTATGATTGCAGTTGATGTAATCAATAGTAATCTTCGCTATATCTTTTTTGCTAATGACAGATTGGCAATAAAAGTGAAAGACGGTGTATATCTGCTCCAGTCAAATAAAGCAGACGTAAAACCAAACGATATATCGCTCGGGGAACGTAATATAATTGCACTCTGTTATTTCTTCGCAGAAATGCTTTCGGGCTGTGCTATAGAAGATGCGTATACAAATGAGGTATTGGTAGTCATCGACGACCCAGTTTCAAGCTTTGATTTTGAAAACAAAATCGGTATCATATCTTTTTTGAGATCGCAAATGCGAAAAATTATGTGTGGAAATCGCAATTCAAAATTATTGGTCATGACGCATGATCTACCAGCTGTATTTGACTTGGAAAAAACCTTTAATGAGATAAAAGCTACCGCAAAGGATGAAATCGGCACTGAATGTAACTACCTCCTTCTGGAATTGAAAAATCGGCAGCTTGTTGATTTCAGGTACAAAAAAAGGCACGAATATAGCGAGCTTTTAAAAACGATTTATGATTTTGCAGTTAATGGTACTCCTGATAATGATATGATAATTGGGAATACAATGCGACGGGCATTGGAGACTTTTTCGACTTTTGTTTATAAAAAGCCCATAGATGCAATATCATGTGACAAGGATGTCTTATCTTTACTTGGTGAAGAATGCTATGTAACATATTTTGAAAACTTGATGTACCGCCTGGTTCTTAATGGAGAAAGCCATATGGAGGAACGAGCTAAAACTCTTGTAGATGCCGATTTTGTTGCAGTCCTCTCTCCGGATGAAAAGAAAAGAACGGCTCGGGATATTTTGTGTTTTATGTATTTGCTGAATCCGGTTCATGTAAAGGCACATTTGGCTGATATAAATGATGCGGATTGTCAAATTCAGGGCTGGTGCAGCAAGATAAAAGAATTCACATAAAATCATGAAATGAACCAGCGCATAAATGGTAGAAACTGCCCCTTCACTGATAATTGTGCAGACGGCATCTGCACAATTTGCAACAAAATAGAGGAGCCGGTTAAGACTCCTCGATGGCACGTTATTTCAAAAAGTTGCTCTTATGTTCCAGTGCGTGCAGATTATAGCCAAGGGTGGCCAGGTGTGCTACCTTCAGCACAACCAGATTGATGTCAGTGGACATCGCACTGGCAATCTGTTCGGCGGTGTATCCATATTCATAGATGTAGCGAAGGACTTCATCGCTGTCCATCAGGATTTCTGCTGCTACGATGTTGGCTTCATATTCAGGTTTGGATTTCATATCGTAAAGCATGAACTCATGAATCGGGGTGGTTTTCTCGAGTGTGTGAAGAAATCTCTGTAAATAGGATTTCCTGTGATAGGATTTATGTCTGAGGGCTTACAAAAAGCAGCGTTATCGACCTTCAGACGGTTGCTTATTTTATAACGGATACAGGTTGACATGTCTACAGCGGGCGGAGAAATCCGCCCGTTTCGGCTGTTTATCGTGTCATTCGGGAAGCCGGTCTTCGTACATGATCGACAGCTCGCCGTAAACCTGCCCCCAGTTCCGGATTGTCATGCTCCATTTTTTCGTGGCTTCAAAGGTGGCCGGATACAGGGCCTTCAGAAGAGCCTGGGCACTGGGGAAAACGCTTCTCTGACGATTCAGCTTGCGGTATGTGGCGTTCAGACTCTCGATTGCGTTCGTCGTGTAGATGACGATTCTCACATTTGCGGAAAACTTGAAGATCGGAGTGATGACATCCCAGTCGCGTTCCCAGCGTTTCATGGCGTTCGGATATTTCTCCGACCACTTCTCTGTGATTCGGTCCCGGTTGGCGCGCCCCTGTTCCTCGTTGGGAGCATTATAGATCGTTTTAAGGTCATTGGCGAAGGCCTTGCGGTCTTTGTCTGACACGTATTTTAACGTGTTCCGGACCCGGTGGACGATGCAGCGCTGATATTCTGTCTTCGGGAAAGCCGTCTGGATCGCCTCGCGGATCCCAGTCAGCCCGTCAGCTGAGATAATCAGGATATCCTTAACCCCACGGTTCTTAAGGCTGTTGAGGACGGCCAGCCAGTACTTAGCACTCTCGTTATTGCCGACCTCGATTGTCAGGACATCTTTCTTTCCTTCGCAGCTGATCCCGAGTATGACGTAAGCCGCCATCTTCCGAATAATCCCATTATCCCGAACCGAGTAGTGGATTGCATCGATGTAGAGGATGGGGTGCAGGATCTTATCCGTCACGTCCGATATGAATCCCTCAGAGGCCTCAAAACCATAGATATCCATGAGTGTGGCAGAGATCTGGCGGGTGGTCATCCCCTTGGCATACATGGAGATGATCTTCTGATCGATGTCAGAAATGTCTTTCTGCCGCTTCTTTAAGACTTTAGGCTCAAACGTGGACTTGCGGTCCTGCGGGACGTCGATTCGCATAGAACCGTAGCTGGAGTTGACAGTCTTTTCCTTGTAGCCGTTACGGTAGTCATCCATTTCGGCTTCCATCATCTCCTTGATGGTGCCGCCGAGCAGGTCTTTTAGAGCATCATGGATATCCTCGGCAGTCTCAATGTCGTATTCCTGTAGGAGTTGCTGGATGATCTGGCGTTTGCCTTCGGTCATCACGACTTTGTGGACGGGTTTCTTTTCTCTTTTTGCCATAGTAAAGGCCTCCTGTGATTAGTGTATATCACAGAAGCCCCTGAAGGTATTTCTTATTCCGTTTTTACAGAAAAACTTTCATACTCTCGAACGTTCCATCCTTCAGAGTGCGGTGGGCACAGACATCCAGCGACCATTCGTCTTCAAAGAAGTGCACTTCTACATAAGAGATGAATGCGCTCTTTTCAAGAAGATCATAGCGACGGCAACAAGCTTCACGATTCTTCTCGTAGGCGGCCTGCCCGACTTTCGTCTTGTAACGGAAGATGTTGCCTCTATAAAGAGTGACGGTACCGCGTTTGATCTCGTTACGAACGGTGTTTGGCGCGCAACCTAACTCTCCGGCGATCCTGTTGGGTGTCCATCCATCTTTGAGACGAGTTTGAATGACAACACGTTCTTCAAATGAAAGATGTTTACCCTTCCTGTGTTCAGGTATAGAATGTACTTGGTCAATAGGGTCTTCTCCTTGTGAATGATGATTGAGCTCCTACATTCTACCCAAGAGAAGCTTTATGGACTTTTCAGTTTATCTGTTCAACATGATTTTACAATCGGCCATTTAAAAAAAATACACCAACCGAGGGAAGCACATATCATGAAAAACACAAGGGTAATCAGTTTGATGATTTTCTCCATGATTTTAGCATTATCAAGCGGCTGCACAAATGCAACCCATGCCAAAAATGAAGTTCCCGCTGATAGTCAAATTGGTGTTGCTGCAGATCAGGAGAATGCGCCAGAAGAAACAACAGAGGCAGAAGAAACAACAGAGGCAGAAGAAACAACAGAGGCAGAAGTCAAAGAGCCGGAGCTTAGTCATACCTATGTAACACATTTCGGAGAAATAAACGCAGTTACTTATCCCGCTTTTTCCTTTAATTGTCCTGACGGCTGGAACGTTACAAAGGAAGATGTTACTGCAATTTCAGAATGGGTAACATTGTCTAATGAGCGAGGCGTGTCCATTGATTTTATCAATCTTCACCAAAAGGATATCGGCGGAGGTAGTGCGGTTCACTATTCAGAACTTGAAGTTTCAAAGATTGCTGATTCTGATTTTGTCCCCGGTTATGTTCAAGCAGAAGACTATTCTGGCCTTGGTAAATTCATGGTCGCTGAATTGAAAAAAATAGGTGAAATGGACGCAATAAGCGATTCAGACTTTGTTCCCGTTGAAAATGGGACTGTCAGCTATGCAGTATTGCCCGAAAGCAGCGCAGGAGTGCAAATCATGAACAGCGCGTATTATATGGACTTGGCTTTTTTTTATTCTGCGAATGTTATGTTTGTGGCATTTGCCCCAGACGGACAGTTTACGCAACAGGAGGAAACAGAAGTCATCGCCATTCTATCTAGTTTTAGAGTTGAATGATATCTGTGTAAGCTTGCAAAAGGAGAATATATGCATAAAAACCTTGAAATGTATCTTGTATCCGGAAATTCTTTAGAATCATTGATTACATACGATTTCAAAAACGAAGGCCCTTGGCCGGATGTAAATAATGAGACAAATCCACTCAAAAAGTTTCAGCTCTATAAAGCAAAAGAAATGCCAAAATTTGACTGTGATAGTTCTAATGGAACGTGTTCTTTGACATCTGACATTTATAATAGGCTATGGGGCTGGACATACGAAAACCGCTTTCATTTGCCTGAACCGCTGTCTGGCTGTTTTCAAGGACAATGGAAACGAATGGGCAGCGATACGATGAATTCTTTTTCTACGATTTATCGTACCGCAAAATCTGTTTATTCCAACACACCCCATTTACTTGAACAGAACAACTTTTTAGCAAGATTCGCTTCTTTAACACATACCATTGGCAACTTTACATTGGTGCCATTCCAACTCTCACCGCAAAGGGACACTCGTTCTTTTAATCAATACAGAGGGTTTCGAGGGAATGATGACAACCCTTATTTCGTCTATGACTTCTTCGATTTGTCTTTGAAGCTGATTCAAGAAAATACAAGCACACAGGTTTTTAAGGACTATATTGACACGTTTTTTCTGAATGACTATGTAGATAAGGACTATCGGATTATTCCGCTATTCAAGCGGCATCAAGTGTTTTTGGAGGAGAGCTATCTTTCGGTCAAAGATCCGGGCGCATTTCTGCCTCAAAACGAAACAGAGTTAAATGAATATTTGAGCAATGTAAATCAACTAATTCAAATGCGAGGCAGAAGAATTGTCGCTGCATTGAAAAAGCAAGTTCCAAATATCGAAGATGATAGTTCCACAACTATGAACCAAATGCAGGAAAAAGCTAAGGGATAAGCCAAATAGCGCCTTAATTGCCGTAGTTGTGTATGCGCTATTTTCTTTTTTAAAGCTTTTGGCAAAGAAATTTTCTTAATAAAACAGGAGACAAAGGAAGTGCGTTCCTCAGTCTCCTGTCTTGTTTTGTTGCAGAGCATCTTTCTTTTGTGGCGCAGCATAAGCCGCCACATTTCCGCCACAAACTGGCATGGAAGTTTATATTGTTATATTTGGGATTATGAACATTAGGCATCAAAAAAGCCTTGTCCTATCTTTGCTTATGGAGGTGTGGGCGTGTTCATAAAAATATATGAAACCGTCAAAAAGCTCCATAGATTGACTTCGCTTGCAATATGAAATGCTGTGCTGCGGCGCAACGACAATAACAAATGGTATGGTGTAGCTCCGGAAGTATCAGCTGATAAGTTGTGATTGCCGGAGCTATTTTTTGTGCGTGTTACGCGGGGGTGAGCGGGAAGTGTTTCGAAACGCCGAGCTATGGACGGGATTTCGTAGTCTTGCACGGGCAATAAATGCAAACAGAGTGCAAACTTGTATATACTGCCAAAATAATGCACGGAATTTAGAACATAAATTCAGCAATTTTAATGAAAAGCTTGTAGACGAATTCGTGTCCGCATGCTATGTTTGTCTTAACAAAAGTGAATTATTTAACAGAGTTAACCGCTGTAAGCCACAGGCATACAGTTAAAAAACAAACACAGTTTAGAAGGAGGTATTGAATGAAGGGTTACGCAATGCTCAAAATCGGAGAGTCCGGCTGGATTGAAAAGGAGCGTCCGCAGTGTGGTCCTATGGACGCCATCTGCCGCCCCTTGGCAGTTGCGGTTTGTACCTCGGACGTTCACACGCTTTGGGAAGGTGCCATCGGCGACCGTCACAACATGATCCTCGGTCACGAGGGTTGCGCGGAAGTGGTCGAGGTCGGCTCCCTCGTCAAGGACTTTAAGCCGGGTGACCGTGTCCTGGTTCCGGCAATCACCCCGGACTGGAACTCCCTGGAGGCACAGGCGGGCTATTCCATGCATTCCGGCGGCATGCTGGCAGGCTGGAAGTTCTCCAATTTCAAAGACGGCGTTTTCTCCGAGTTCTTCCATGTGAACGATGCGGACGGAAACCTTGCAAAGCTTCCGGACAACATCAACACGGTAGATGCCTGCATGCTCTCCGATATGGTCCCGACCGGATTCCACGGCGTTGAGCTCGCGGATGTCCAGTTCGGTGATACGGTTCTTGTCATCGGCATAGGTCCGGTCGGTTTGATGTCGGTTGCGGGTGCGAACATGCGCGGTGCGTCCAGAATCCTTGCTGTCGGAACCCGTAAGGTCTGCGTAGAGGCAGCGAAGGGCTACGGCGCAACAGATTTCATCAGCTATAAGGACGGCCCGATTTACGAGCAGGTGCTGGCTATGACCAACGGCAAGGGCGTTGATAAGATTGTCATTGCAGGCGGCGGTGTTGAGACCTTCGCGGAGGCAGTCAAGTGCCTGAAGCCGGGCGGCAAGGTCGGTAACGTGAACTATCTCGGCTCCGGCGATTCCATCGAGATTCCGCGCACCGAATGGGGCGTGGGCATGGGGCATAAGATGATCAACGGCGGTCTGATGCCGGGCGGACGTCTCCGCATGGAGAAGCTCGGGGCGCTGGTTGCGGCAGGCAAGCTGGATGTGAGCCCGCTCAGCACCCACGTTTTTGACGGCTGGGATCACATGGAAGAGGCGCTGTTCCTGATGCGCGACAAGCCGGCCGATTTGATTAAGCCTGTTGTGAAGCTGGCTGACTAATAACCGTTTGGATTCATGAAAATACTCGTGATATCGGGTTTCCTCGGCGCCGGCAAGACTACCTTTATTCGGGAGCTTGTCCGGCGCAACGCCGGGGAAATTGCCGTATTTGAAAACGAATACGGATCCGTCGGTGTAGACGGAGATGTATTGAAGAACAGTGCGGAGACGGGACAAGTCAATATCTGGGAAATGGCAGAAGGCTGTATCTGCTGTTCGATGAAGGGCGACTTTACTGCCTCTGTATTGACGATTGCGAACACGGTGGATTCCGACTATCTTGTGATTGAGCCGACCGGCGTGGGCATGCTGTCCAATGTCATAGAGAGCCTGAATCGCATCACCTATGAGCGCATTCAGATCTTAAAGCCACTGACTCTGGTGGACGGCCTCAGTTTTCAGCGCTATCGCGCCAAATATACGGAACTCTATCTGGATCAGATTCGCAATGCCTCGTATCTTGCAATTACCAAGATGGAACAGGCATCCGCGGAAGAAGTGCGGCATTTAATCGGCGAATTGCGGAAGATTAATCCGAGTGCCGAGATATGCCCGACGCATTATAAAGACGCGGATGATGCATGGTGGGAGCAACTCCTACGCAGCGCGGCCGATGTAGGCGAGCCGAAGTCGGAGCTTCGAAGTGCGACGCCGCAAACGGAAACGCAATTACCGGATACGTTTTCGATGGAGAAAGCCTATGTAGGCGCTCCGGAACCGTTTCTACTGTTTCTGGAAGCGCTGATACGTGGGCGCTACGGAAATATCATTCGTGCCAAAGGCCTGATTCCTGCAGGGGCTTGCGCGCTTCGCTTTGACGTGGCGGACGGACGCTACAGTGTGCGCCTCGAAGATCCCGACTCTGCCGTACAAGAGACAGATCAAAATGCCGTCGCGGTCTTCATAGGGCACGGAATCGCGAAGCAGGCGATACGCCGTGTGATACATCAAAAGAACATCGCGCAGCGCGGAAAGATACGCTTCACCGCCGCGGTAAATCAGAGATAAGAGATTTTCCGACCTACACGTTCGCAGGGGCGAGAGGTGAGGGGAAGGTCTCTTTTTTTGTGGTATAATCCGGATGAAACAAAAGGGAAGGACAATGCACAGCGCGGGGGGTATCGCATGTCAAAAGATGAATATTTGATTACAGATGCGCCGCTCAAGGCGCTGACCGTTTTTGCGATGCCGCTGATTCTCGGCAGCTTCTTTCAGCAGGTCTACAACATGGCCGATTCCATTATAGTCGGTCAATTTGTGGGATCGTCTGCCCTCGCTGCGGTCGGTGCCTGTGCGGCGCTCACGAATGTCTTCATCTGTGTGGCCCTCGGCGCAGGTGTCGGTGCCGGTGTGCTGGTGAGTCGCTATTTCGGGGCCAAAGAATACGACAAGATGAAGACCATCGTGTCGACTTCGCTTATCAGCTTTTTGCTGCTCAGCATATGCCTCGGCATCATCGGCTTTTGCTTTTCGCGGCGGATGCTGCGCGTCTTACAGACGCCGGATGATATCCTGGACACGGCGGTGTTGTATCTTCGTGTCTATTTTGTCGGTTTTCCGTTTTTGTTCATGTACAATATTCTCTCGAGCATGTTCACGTCCATAGGCGAATCCAAGATTCCGCTGGGACTTTTGATTTTTTCCTCGGCTTTCAATATAGGGTTGGATTACCGAATGGTGGCGGGACTGGGACTCGGCGTGTTCGGCGCAGCGCTTGCGACATTGATTGCACAGGGCATTTCCGCAGTGTTATCGCTTCTTATTTTTTTGAAGCGGATGAAGCGCTATCAGGGAAGTTTTCGTCGCTTTGACAGGCAGGAATTACAGTCCATGCTGCGGATTGCGGTCCCGTCTGTACTCCAGCAGTCCACCGTCTCCGTCGGGATGATGATTGTTCAGGCGGTTGTGAATCCCTTCGGAACCCAGGCACTCGCAGGGTATGCGGCTACCATGCGGGTCGAGAATGTCTTTTCGCTGATTTTTGTTTCCATCGGCAATGCGGTTTCTCCCTTTGTCTCCCAGAACCTCGGTGCCAAGAAGACGGAGCGGATTCGGAAAGGGTATCGTGCCGCACTGCTGCTGGATGCATGTTTTGCTTTACTTGCGTTTCTGATCATTGAAAGCTTGCACACACGCATTTCCGAGCTGTTTTTGGGTAGGGACGGAACAGAACTCGCGTATCGGGTGTCCGGAGAATACATGAAGTGGCTCGGCTATTTCTTTCTTTTCATGGGAATTAAAATGGCGACGGACGGCGTGCTTCGCGGACTCGGTAAAATGCTCCTGTTTCTCCTTGCAAACATGGTGAATCTCGCGATTCGCCTCTCGGTCGCCCTGCTGTTTGCGCCGCGTTTTGGCATTGCTTTTGTCTGGCTTGCGGTTCCGGCAGGTTGGTTTGCGAACTTTTTGATCTCTTATATCGCGCTCAGGAAGGCGTGGCCCGAAAGGAAAGTGCAGGCCTAAGCACCCGGAAAAGGGATTACGTTGCATTCGAGACAGCCTCTTACGAAAGTGAGGGGCTGTCTTTTTGATGCGGCAACAATTATCTATGCGCACTGATTTTCCGGTGGAAAGACAGGACGCGATGCGTTAAACGCTTATTAGCAATACTTAACTCGCTGCTCAAACGTTGCAAAGGACAAGCCTTGAAATCCCGGTTTGATTTTTCCACCGGAAAACAGTGCAGTGCCGTTAGCGGCAAATGTTCTTATGAAGGGAGTGATACGATGCAAGATTTAAAAGAGATATATGAACGGCTCGGAAAGCTATACGAAACCGAGCGGGAAGAAATGCCGGTTTTGGATGAGTTTATCCTTGAGTACCGCTGGTTCATGTGCGCAGATACGAGGGGCCGGGTCTCGCAGTGCTTACGTGTGGGGAAGGAGAAGAGCCCGGAGGCGTATCAGGCTGTATTGTCAAAAGAGCTCGGAATGCCGGTTGATCTGGTAATTAAAACGTTTTTGGAATCGGGAGACGAAACGCTTCGAGAGCCGCTTGTCGCACTGTTGAATTTGATGAGTAAGCCCTTCAACACCGCAGAGCGACTCTCAGAGCAGGGAATTGTGCGCGAGCCGGGATTGCAGTTTCCCTATGATGTTTCGGGCAAGAAAGTCGGCATTATAGGCTATGGACTTTACAATCAGTTTTTCCTCGGAAAATGCGAGGAGTTTCATGCCTTTGATTTACGACCGGAGAAGGGACTTTTGAATTACCGCATCGGGAGAGAGGGCATGAAAGTCTATCCGGAGGGAATTCACTGGCACCTCGGGAAGAGTGCCATCGACTATGCGGAGGTGCTAAAGACTCTGGATATGGTTATTATGACGGGATGCACGATCGTCAATGACAGTTACCGGGATATCCTGGCCTGCTGTGAGAAGGCAGAGGTACGCGGTATTTACGGCCCGAGCAACGAGCTTTGCCCTGCATATCTCTTTAATCGCGGCTACAATTTTATTTTCAGTGCCTCGGTACGAGATAAAGAGAGCTATTTGCAGGCGCAGCTTGCGCCGCTACCCGTGGGGGAGGATTTAAAATTCATGGATTTATATATTCTGCGCCGGAAATAATCCGGGGGAGCAGGGCAGTCCTATTAAGGGCTGCCTTTTCCTTTTTTTTAAATGCTACGGGCATACCGGCATCTTCCGTGTTCTAACTTGACGGAAGTCTATGCAGGAAGTAAGGTGAATCGAAAAGAAATACGGAGAAGTGCACCCTTTGCCCCCTGTGTTGTTTCCGTAAGTACGGAAGAATGAGTATAGTTGGAAACGCATGGACAAACCTTGCCTATGGATTGAAAGATTTGCTTTTGACAAACATGTGACAGTTGTCTGAAAGGATGAATATGAAACAATATGAGGCAGAGCAATCCCCGGAGATACTGGAAAAACTGATACAGCTGTCCGCGCAGTGGGCGGCGGAACAGAGTTGCTACGGCTATTATCCGAATACGGAAGCGGACATCGAGGGAAAGCGGATTTTCCTCGCGGAGGATGAAGACGGAATTGAAGCGTACCTGCTCGGCAAGATTGAGACCGCGAAGAACATGAAATCTATCATGCCGGAGGGAACCCTGTACTTTGAAGTTGAGGAGTTGTATGTTGTTCTGGAAAAGCGCTCGCAGGGAATCGGCGAAGCGCTGTTTCGCTTTGCAGAAGAAACAATCAAGAAGGATGTGCAATTTATCGTGCTCAGTACTGCGAGTAAGACAGCAAGGCGATTTTACATTTTCACTTGGATGAACTGGGGATACAGCTCCGGAGTGCGAGGTTATTTAAGAAGATAGGAGAAGAGCCGGATATTACCGTGTGAAGATAAAATGTAATCGGTACAGGGTTATTTTGGGAAATCAACGACGTCCGGAAACGAGGAAAGAATGTGACATAAAACTCACGCTTGCGGATTTGCAGATGATTGTTAGTTTTTGAATTTCCGACGCTACTCTTCGGTAAAGAACTCTGTAACAAGAATAACTGTGCCTGGCATGTTTGTGTCGGGCACTTTTGGTGAAGTGTAGTGGTCAACCCTTTTTGTAACACTACTGCTTAATGCTACACTCCGATCTCTTTTCAAACGGAGTCAGATATCCGTTATATGAGTGCGGGCGTATCTGATTGTACCAATCGTAAGCAAACTCTGAAACGGCATAATCCGGTTCTGCTGCAGTTTCAAAATTATGCTGATAAATCAACTCGGTCTTTAAGGTATTGTAATCGCGTTCCATCGGCGCATTGTCATACGGACAGCCCGCACGGCTCATGCTTTGAGAAATTCTGAGTTCCCGGCAATGTTGTACAAACTCTGCGGAAGTAAACTGACTTCCTTGATCCGAGTGCAAAATCAGGTTCTGTGAGGTAGCCTTTGCACTTGACAACGCTTTTTCAAACGTCCGCACGGCCAGGGAACTTGTGATAAAAGAGCTGTTTTCACCGGCAACAACGCTTCTGTCGTATAAATCAATAATGGAACAATGATAGCGCATGGTTCCATTTGTCAGTGTCATATATGTGAAGTCGGTACACCAAACACGATTCGGCCACTCAGGAGAAAAATTCCGCTTTCATAGATTCGGGAAAATTTTATGAGCTAATCCCCGATGGTATGCGGGTCTCTTTCGGCGACAAATCGAGTACAGTTGCAGTTCACGATTCATGTATTTGTGAACTGTTGTTTTGCTCACGGTGTCCCATGACACCAGGAGAATCATGATAAAGTGCTTGAATCCGTTGACAACAATGAGCTTTCTGAGCGTGCTGACTCGCTTTCGCATTTCTGAGGTAGTTGTAATAAGCGTTTACTTCTCCTCATCCATGTTTTGGCATTCTTAGCGATACGAGCGTACCCAGTTGGAAACAGTGGCTCCGGATATGCCGTACTCAGCTACAAGGCTGGCAATCGTGCGCCCGTCCTGAATGTGTGCACGGACAACTTTTCGTCTGGTTTCGTCTGTTATTCAAGTCATGTGCTTTTCTCCTCTGCTGACATTATAATCCTATCAGGCAGAGGTATTACAAATTCACTGTACCACTACAATTCTTTTGGATGTTTTGTTTGAACACAATCATTATTCGGAGTTGGTTCAGAAAGAAATTCAGAATGATCTTCTCTTGACAGAACCGGAATACCTTACTGTTTCCCTACCGTCAGCAAACTGTATGAAGCTGTAAGGATTCAGCTTGGATATTACATTCCGGAACAAGCAGAGATAAAAAGACAGGGCAAATGCCGAAAGGATGGCGAAGAAGGCGATGGATAAACTGATTACAAGGAAAGAGGCAGCCAGCATACTGGGAATCAGCGTAAAAACACTGGATGCTGCAAGAACAGACGGTTTGATCTCCTATGTTCAGTATGTGGAAAACGGCTGCGTTTATTTCAAAGAAGTGGGGATTCAGGAGTACATTGCAAAATGTACGCACCGTGCAAAACCGATGGAACGTGCTACGACATATTGCGAACCTCGAAGCTTTCGGCGGTGAAAATCGACATCGTTGAGTATGGACGATGAATCCGCAATAATGAAAGCAACAACAGGATTGGAGGTAATGATATGGCGGCAAGAAGAATGATGCTTCCCGATTATGGTAATGTGGAACGTCATGCAGATGGAAGTGTGACAAGAAAGCAAAAACAGTATACTGGGAGAAAAGACTAAGAAAAAAGACTAAGAAAAAAGACTAAGAAAAAAATAAAGAGCTGATTTCAATTGTAAAATTTATGGGGAACTAACATCAGCTTATTGACATAAATTTTAAAATAAGTATAATAATAGTTGAGCAATTGCTCAACTATTATTACGGGAGAAAAATATATGTTAAAAACGTCTTATATTTGTAATTGCGATGTAATTCATGAGGATATTGTGAATGATGTGAAATCCAAGATGCAGCCAAAAGATGATTATATCCAGTTGGCTTCTTTGTTTAAGCTATTTGGAGATGGAACTAGAGTACAAATCTTACACGCTCTAGAACAGAGTGAGATGTGTGTATGTGATCTTGCAGTGCTACTGGGGGTAACAAAATCTGCAATTTCGCATCAGTTAAAGGCATTACGCCTAGCGAATCTGGTAAAATTCCGTAAAGAAGCACAGATAGTTTACTACTCGCTGGCAGATGATCATGTGAAAGAGATTATTGACAAGGGATTTGAGCATCTTTGGCAGAGATAATATTTTTTAATATTATAGTTGAGTGATTGAACAACTAAACAAATTATAAGGAGATTATCATGAAACGCATATTTCTATTAAAAGGGTTGGACTGTCCAAATTGTTCCGCAAAAATTGAAAAAGAAGTCGGAGAATTGGATGGAGTACAATCCTCAGTTGTAAATTTGATGAAGCAGACGCTGACAATCAATGTTGCTTCAGCTGCCGCAAATACAATAGCCAGTCAGATTGAAACGATTGTCCACAGCCATGAGCCGGGTGTGGAGGTTCAGGAAGAAACAATTATCCCCGTTACAAAGAGTTATTTGTTAAAGGGCTTGGACTGTCCGAACTGCTCCGCAAAAATTGAAAAAGAAGTCGGAGAATTGGATGGAGTACAATCCTCAGTTGTAAATTTGATGAAGCAGACGCTTACAATCAATGTTACTCAGAAAGCCGTAGATACGATAGCCAGTCAGATTGAAACGATTGTTCATAGTCATGAGCCCGATGTGGAAGTTTCTGAAATTGTACAGGAATCTTATATACCGGAAAAAAAGCAGGAGGCCAATGAATCCTATAACAATGAGGACAAGAAGTTGACGATTCGTTTAGCGATTGGCGCAGCAATCTATGCTATTGGTATGGCATTGACTGTTTTTGCGAAAGTGCCACTGCCTATCGAGTTAGCTTTTCTCATTGTTTCTTATGTTATTCTTGGTGGAGATGTTGTATGGCAGGCTGTGAGGAATATTTCAAAGGGACGTGTGTTTGATGAACATTTTCTAATGAGCGTTTCTACGATTGGTGCTTTTGTCATTGGTGAATATCCGGAAGCAGTTGCTGTTATGCTGTTCTATCAAGTTGGTGAATTTTTCCAGTCATTGGCTGTTAAGCGTTCCAGAAAATCTATATCAGATTTAATGGATATACGTCCGGATTGTGCTACAGTCAGAAGGAACGGAGAATTGATTACCATATCTCCTGAAAGTGTTGCCATTGGTGAGATTATTATTGTAAAGCCTGGTGAAAAAATCCCATTAGACGGTGTGGTATTGGATGGAGATTCTATGCTGGATACGAGGGCTTTAACTGGAGAATCGGTTCCGAGAAGCGTTCATAAAGGAGACGAAGCACTTTCCGGTTGTATGAATCAGACGGGTGTTTTAACGATTAAGACAACGAAAGCATTTGGTGAATCTACTGCTTCAAAGATTATTGATCTTGTGGAGAATGCGTCCAGTAGAAAAGCACCAACAGAAAATTTCATTACTACATTTGCACGTTATTACACTCCTGTTGTTGTAATCTTAGCAGCTATTCTGGCAATTCTGCCACCGATCCTTCTTGGTGGAGGTTGGACAGAATGGATTCGCAGAGGATTTGTTTTCCTTGTGGTATCTTGCCCATGTGCATTGGTCATTTCAATCCCGTTGACTTTCTTTGGAGGCATTGGTGCGGCATCTAAACGAGGTGTTCTTGTAAAAGGAAGTAATTATTTAGAGGCGCTTAATAATGTCAGCGTTATTGTGTTCGATAAAACCGGAACACTTACAAAAGGTGTTTTCAATGTGACGGATATTTTGCCTGCAAATGGATTTTCAAAAGAACAGGTTCTGGAGTATGCGGCAGAGGCAGAGAGTTTTTCTAACCATCCTATTGCAAAATCCATTCTTGCTGCTTATGGAAAAGAAATTGATCAGTCAGTGATTTCTGATTATAAGGAAATTTCAGGATATGGAATCAGTGTAATAGCAAGGGAAAAGAAAGTTTCTGCTGGCAATACGAAACTTATGGATACAAAATGTATAGAGTACACAACCTGTGAAAACGCAGGTACAAAAGTTTATTTGGCTGTAGATGGTCAATATGCAGGATGTATTTTGATAACAGATGAAGTGAAGCCGGACAGTAAAAAAGCAATTTCTGACCTGAAACATATCGGCGTGGAAAAAACAGTCATGCTTACCGGTGATGATGAAAAAATTGGGAAGTCCGTTGCAGAAGAATTGCAGTTGGATGAATATTATGCACAGCTGCTTCCTGACCAAAAAGTGGAAAAGGTTGAGCTTTTAGATAGTAAAAAGAGACCGGGAAGCAAATTGGCTTTTGTTGGTGATGGTATCAATGACGCTCCTGTCCTTGCACGTGCAGATGTTGGTATTGCAATGGGTGGGCTTGGTTCGGATGCGGCCATTGAAGCAGCAGATGTAGTTCTGATGACAGATGAACCGTCTAAGCTGGTGGACGCGATTGAAGTAGCAAAAGCGACAAAACAGATTGTCATGCAGAATATAGTGATTGCTCTTGGAATTAAGAGTGTGTTCCTGATTCTTGGCGCTCTCGGTATTGCGGGAATGTGGGAAGCTGTATTTGGTGATGTAGGCGTTACCATAATTGCTGTTTTGAACGCAATGAGAATTTTGAAAAAATAGGAAATGAGGTGGAAATGTGAAACGAAAACTGATTCTGTTAGTTGTTACGATTGTTTTTCTTGTAGGGTTTGGTGCCATTTTACATTCACCGCTTTCTATGATTGATGCAGTCACAGGAGTAACACCGAAGTCAAAAAAGGCGGCTCAAGCCTCCGCACAGTTGGAAGGCTCTTATGTTCTCGGCATTAATATGGTGTCAGATGGTCTCGACAACGAGAATACCCGGAATAAATTAAAAGAATTGGCACTGGACGATTCGGAAACAAATGAAACAGATCTCATGAAAACGGACATTAGTTTTCGGTTATATGTATCTGAGACGGATTATCCGCTTGTCAGTTATGCTAAGAAACTCTGTGACAGGTTGAAACAGGCCGGTTTCTCCGTAGATCTGAAAGAGTACAGTAACACAATGATGCTATCAAGAGTGGTAAGTGGAAAGTATGATGTATTCCTGGCATCGGATGATTTTATTGACGTTACAACGCTAACACAGATGGACTATATGATCATGGACAGCGAAGAAATGAGGTGAGCGGGAATTTATGAGAAAATGGAATACGATTTTGTCTGTTTTAATGCTTCTCATTTTTATGATTCATGGAATCATGGGCAGCTTTATGCTGAACGGAGTTGGAAGTAGTGCAGGGAAAATTCTTGCATGGATTGGTGTTGGTATTCTTGTTGTGCATACGGTGATGGGTACCGTCCTGACAGTTCAGAGTTTACGGGCAGCGAAACAATCCGGAAAAATGTATCTGAAACAGAACGCCATATTCTGGGCGAGACGAGCCAGTGGGATGGCAATACTGATCCTGCTGTTCTTCCATATTGGCTTGTTTGGAAAGGTGCAGAATGGGACATATATTTTGTTCCCTTTTACAACGGTAAAGATGGTAACTCAGCTTTTGTTCGTGGCGGCAATCTTTATTCATGTTTTTATCAATATCCGCCCATTGCTCGTATCGCTGGGAATCATCAGTTATAAAGAACGAAGGGGTGATATTTATTTGATTCTTTCGGTACTCCTTCTGTTTATAGCGGGCTCAGTTATTTTCTATTATATTGGGTGGCAATATCTATGAGTAAGACAATTATTATTATAGGTGCTGGACTGGCAGGACTTTCAGCGGCTTTGCAGGCAGCGGAAAATGGATGCAATGTAAAACTGGTTTCCTCCTTTCCATCAGAGCGGGCGCAGTCTGTTATGGCGGAGGGCGGTATCAACGCAGCTTTGAATACAAAAGATGAAAACGACAGTCCCGAAGAACATTTCACAGATACAATCAAGGCGGCTTGCGGTCTGGCAGACCCAAATGCAGTTTGGGGAATGACACAGGCAGCACCGGAGCTGGTGCACTGGCTGTTAAAACTTGGAGTTCAATTTAACATGAGCGGCTATGATGATGTGGATCTGCGGAATTTTGGCGGGCAGAAAAAGAAAAGGACTGCTTTTGCGCAGAGCGATACCGGGAAGCAGATTATGACAGCTATGATAGACGCTGTTCGCAGGAAAGAAGCATCTGGTATGGTAGAACGGTTCAGCCATCATTCTTTCCTAACACTTCGTCTGTGTGACAATATTTGTTGTGGCTGCGTAATCAGGGATGAATACAGTCAGGAGACTGTGGAATTACCGGGGGATGCGGTTATTGTTGCCACCGGTGGTATGCACGGATTGTTTGGAAATACAACGGGTTCGCTGAGCAATACAGGAGAAGTCACCGCAGAATTGTTCCGGCTTGGTGTTTCTCTGGCAAATGGCGAGATGATCCAGTATCATCCGACAACTGTGAAATGTGGTGGAAAACGCATGCTCATCAGCGAGGCGGCCAGAGGGGAAGGTGGCAGGTTGTTTGCCATGAAAGATGGAAAACAATGGTATTTCATGGAGGAAAAATACCCGGAGCTTGGAAATCTGATGCCACGAGATATTACCGCCAGAGAGATATGGAAGGTCAGCCATGAATCAGAGGTATTTCTTGACATGACGGAAATATCGGACGAGATTATTTCAAATAAGCTATCTGGCCTGGCAGACGATTGTATGACCTATCTGCATAAAGATATACGAAAGGAACCGGTGTCTGTTTTACCGGGAATTCACTATTTTATGGGAGGCATTCTGGTGGATGAGCAGCACAGAACGCCGATTCAGAATCTTTACGCTGCCGGAGAATGCTGTGCCCAATATCATGGTGCCAACCGTCTTGGCGGAAATTCTCTGTTAGGAGCGTTATACGGAGGACGTGTTGCGGCAAAATCAGCATGCGAACAGGCAGATGTAGTAGATCTATCTTGTGCGACACAGATAGATTTTCCACCAGCGTCTCAAATTTCAGAAATAAAGCAATTAAACAAAGTGATGCAGGAGACTATGGGCGTTGTCAGAAATGAGAATACGTTGTTAAATGGGATTCAAACGGTACAAGCGCTGACAGGAAATCTTCCATTGCTTGGCGTGGCAGTTCTAAAGAGTGCTCTTGCAAGAAAAGAAAGCCGTGGTGCACACTGGCGGGAGGATTATCCTAAGAGCAATGACGATGATTACCTTAAAACAACGGTAGCCAGATTTGATGGAAAGCAGATACAGATTTCCTTTGTACCTGTTCCAGAAAGGCGGTGATTCACTTGGTATATAAAATAAGAATCAGGCGGCAGGAGAGTCAGAAATCAGACAGTTATTGGCAGGAATTTGAGGTTGACGGAAGCAAAAACAGCTCTGTTGCCAATGTTCTAAAGGAATTGAACAGTAGAACCCCTTTGAAAGATAATTCAGGGAATATAGTTACTCCCATCAGCTGGGAATGTAGCTGTATGGTGCGAAAATGTGGGGCTTGCGCCATGCTGATTAACGAACGTCCGAGGCTGGCATGCTCTACATTTCTACATACGTTAAAAGGTTCTACAATTACCTTGGAACCTTTAAGCAAATTTCCGCTTGTAAGAGATTTGATCGTTGACCGGTCAAATCTGTTTGAAAATTTGAAAAAACTGAACCTTTGGCTTGAAAGTGAAGCTTATATGAGTTCGTGGACACATGAACCGAGATACCAGTCGGCACGCTGTCTGATGTGTGGCTGCTGCCTTGAAGTGTGTCCTAACTTCTCTGCAAATGGGACTTTCGCAGGCGCTGTTGCTGCAGTCAACGCATTTCGGATTCTGAATGAAGAACAGGAAAGCACTCATTTGAATGAGATTTCTGCTGAATATAAGAAGAAATATTTTGAGGGATGCGGGAAGTCGTTATCTTGTCATGATATTTGTCCGATTGGTCTGCCTGTGGAAGAACTGCTTGTAAGGTCGAATGCAGCGGCTGCTTGGGGCAAATAAAATGGATGATAAAAGCTATAATGAATGTATGAAGGGGCTGTTGCACAAGGATAAAAGCCAGTGCAACAGCCCTTTTTCTTGCACTCTCGGCGCAAAGACGTAGAAAACCAGCGTCAAACGAGCAAAATGTTGAAAACTCAGGTAGCAGAAGCAGACCCTTCCGACTTTTTGGTGTCATTGGAAGAGTCTGTTTTTTCGATTTTCAGAAAATCAAAATTTCAAGTAGGCCTTTGGCTGGAGGAGATGCTGTTTCTGTAAACCTCTGTTGTACTTGGAAATGAAATGAGCAATGTTCTGAGAAAGCCCCAGAAAGAGTAGCTCTGCCAGAACTTTAATGTTTCCACCAGTCAGGAAGCGTTTGAAGCTGCGGTTGTGCTTGAGCTGTCCGAAAGTTCCTTCCGCCTGAATGGAACGGTTGCAACGAAGCAGCTTTCCCTCTTCGGTGGTAATATTCTGGTAAGACTGTTGACGCATCTTCTGAAATTCCCAGCAGACGTAGATCTCTTTTCTCCTGTTCTCATCTTTTGTCTTGCAGCAGACAGAACGATAAGGACAGTCCGAGCAGTCTTCACAGCGGGAAACAGAGACTTCTCGCACTGTCCCATCTTTGGCATACTCTGCATCGCAGCACAAGGACTTTGATACTGTAGTGGTACAGTGAATTTGTAACACCTCTGCCTGATAGATTATAATGTCAGCAGAGAAGAAAAGCGCATGACTCGAATATCAGACGAAAAGTTGTTCGTGCGCACATTCAGGATGGGCGCACGATTGCCAGCCTTGTGGCTGAGTACGGCATATCCGGAGCCACTGTTTCCAACCGGGTACGCTCGTATCGCGAAGAATGCCAGAACAATGATGAGGAGAAGTCTCAGTTGGAGATGATGGAAGAACGTCGTCGTCTCCGGCGTGAAAAAGCCGAATTGGAAAAGGAGAACAGCTTTTTAAAAAAAGCAGCGGCATTCTTCGCGAAGGAAATCGATTAGTGACATATCGTTTTCTTGAATAACGGATATCTGACTCCGTTTGAAAAGAGATCGGAGTGTAGCATTAAGAAGTGGTGTTACAAAAAGGGTTGACCACTACACGGCGTGGGCATGCTGTCCAATGTCATAGAGAGCCTGAATCGCATCACTTATGAGTGCATTCAGATCTTAAAGCCGCTGACTCTGGTGGACGGCCTCAGTTTTCAGCGCTATCGCGCCGAATATACGGAACTCTACCTGGATCAGATTCGCAATGCCTCGTATCTTGCAATTACCAAGATGGAACAGGCATCCGCGGAAGAAGTGCGGCATTTAATCGGCGAATTGCGGAAGATTAATCCGAGTGCCGAGATATGTCCGACGCATTATAAGGACGCGGAAGAAGCGTGGTGGGAGAAACTTTTGACCGGCGCGGCCGATGTAAGCGAGCCGAAATCGGAGACCGGGAGCTCGACGCCGCAAGCGGAAACGCAATTACCGGATACGTTTTCGATGGAGAAAGCCTATGTAGACACCCCGGAACCGTTTCTACTGTTTCTGGAAGCGCTGATACGCGGGCACTACGGAAATATCATTCGTGCCAAAGGGTTGATTCCGGCCGGGGCTTGTACGCTTCGCTTTGACGTGGCGGACGGACGCTACAGCGTGCGTCTCGAAGATACCGAGTCCGCGGAAGAGACAGATCAAAATGCTGTCGCGGTCTTCATAGGGCATGGAATGACGAAGCAGGCGATACGCCGTGTGATACATCAAAAAACATAGCGCAGCGCGGAAAGATACGCTTCACCGCCGCAGCAAATCAGAGCTAAGAGACTTTCCGATCTACACGTTCGCAGGGTGGCGAGAGGTAGGGGAGGGTCTCTTTTTTATGTTATAATTTAAGAAGAATGTGACGAAAGGAAGGATGATGCACAGACTGCGGGGATGACTGAATGTCAAAAGATGAATATTTGATCACAGATGCGCCGCTCAAGGCGCTGACAGTTTTTGCGATGCCGCTGATTCTCGGCAGCTTCTTTCAGCAGGTCTATAACATGGCCGATTCCATTATAGTCGGTCAATTTGTGGGATCGTCTGCCCTCGCTGCGGTCGGTGCCTGTGCGGCGCTCACGAATGTCTTCATCTGTGTGGCCCTCGGCGCAGGTGTCGGTGCCGGCGTGCTGGTGAGTCGCTATTTCGGGGCCAAAGAATACGACAAGATGAAGACCATCGTGTCGACTTCGCTTATCAGTTTTTTGCTGCTCAGCATATGCCTCGGCATCATCGGCTTTTGCTTTTCGCGGCGGATGCTGCGCGTCTTACAGACGCCGGATGACATCCTGGACACGGCGGTGTTGTATCTTCGTGTCTATTTTGTCGGTTTTCCGTTTTTGTTCATGTACAATATTCTCTCGAGCATGTTCACGTCCATAGGCGAATCCAAGATTCCGCTGGGACTTTTGATTTTTTCCTCGGCTTTCAATATAGGGTTGGATTACCGGATGGTGGCGGGACTGGGACTCGGCGTGTTCGGCGCAGCGCTTGCGACATTGATTGCACAGGGCATTTCCGCAGTGTTATCGCTCCTTCTTTTTTTGAGCCGGATGAAGCGATATCAGGGAAGTTTTCGTCGCTTTGACAGGCAGGAATTACAGTCCATGCTGCGGATTGCGGTCCCGTCTGTACTCCAGCAGTCCACCGTCTCCGTCGGGATGATGATTGTTCAGGCGGTTGTGAATCCCTTCGGAACCCAGGCACTCGCAGGGTATGCGGCTACCATGCGGGTCGAGAATGTCTTTTCGCTGATTTTTGTTTCCATCGGCAATGCGGTTTCTCCCTTTGTCTCCCAGAACCTCGGTGCCAAGAAGACGGAGCGGATTCGGAAAGGGTATCGTGCCGCACTGCTGTTGGATGCATGTTTTGCTTTACTTGCGTTTCTGATCATTGAAAGCTTGCATACACGCATTTCCGCGCTGTTTCTCGGAAAGGACGGAACGGAATTCGCGTATCGGGTGTCCGGAGAATACATGAAATGGCTCGGCTATTTCTTCCTCTTCATGGGAATTAAAATGGCGACGGACGGCGTGCTTCGCGGACTCGGCAAGATGTGTCCGTTCCTCATCGCGAATCTCGTGAATCTCGCGATTCGCCTCGCGGTTGCGCTGCTCTTTGCGCCGCGCTATGGCATCGCTTTTGTCTGGCTCGCGGTTCCGGCCGGCTGGTTTGCGAACTTTTTGATCTCTTATATTGCGCTCAGGAAGGCGTGGCCCGAAAGGAAAGTGCAGGCCTAAGCACCCGGAAAAGGGATTACGTTGCATTCGAGACAGCCTCTTACGAAGGTGAGAGGCTGTCTTTTTGATGCGGCAACAATTATCTATGCGCACTGATTTTCCGGTGGAAAGATGCAACGCAATGCGATAAACTCTTATTAGCGTTACTTAACTCGCTGCTCAAACGTTGCAAAGGACAAGCCTTGAAATTACGGTTTGATTTTTCCGCCGGAAAACAGTGCAGTGTCGTTAGCGGCAAATGTTCTTATGAAGGGAGTGATACGATGCAAGATTTAAAAGAGATATATGAACGGCTCGGAAAGCTATACGAAACCGAGCGGGAAGAAATGCCGGTTTTGGATGAGTTTATCCTTGAGTACCGCTGGTTCATGTGCGCAGATACGAGAGGCCGGGTCTCGCAGTGCTTACGTGTGGGTAAGGAGAAGAGCCCGGAGGCGTATCAGGCAGTATTGTCAAAAGAGCTCGGAAAGCCGGTTAATCAGGTGATTGAGAACCTTTTTGCGGCGGATGATGAGACGCTTCGAGAGCCGCTTGTCGCACTGTTGAATTTGATGAGTAAGCCCTTCAACACCGCAGAGCGTCTCTTAGAGCAGGGAATTGTGCGTGAGCCGGGATTGCAGTTTCCCTATGATGTTTCAGGCAAGAAAGTCGGTATTATAGGCTATGGACTTTACAATCAGTTTTTCCTCGGAAAATGCAAGGAGTTTCATGCCTTTGATTTGCGACCGGAGAAAGGACTTTTGAATTACCGCATCGGGAGAGAGGGCATGAAAATCTATCCGGAGGGGATTCACTGGCATCTCGGGAAGAGCGCAATCGACTATGCGGAGGTGCTAAAGACTCTGGACATGGTTATTATGACAGGATGCACGATCGTCAATGACAGTTACCGGGATATCCTGGCCTGCTGTGAGAAGGCAGAGATTCGCGGCATTTACGGTCCGAGCAATGAGCTCTGCCCCGCATATCTCTTTGATCTCGGCTACAATTATATTTTCAGTGCCTCGGTGCGCGATAAAGAGAGCTATTTGCAGGCACAGCTTGCGCCGCTCCCCGTGGGCGAAGATTTAAAATTCATGGATTTATATATTCTGCGCCGGAAATAATCCGGGGGGTAGCAGGGCAGCCCGATAAAGGGCTGCCTTTTGTTTTTCGGATTGCAGCAGGTATACAAGTATCTCTTGCTTTCTGACTTGACGGAAGCCGGTACGGGAACTAAGGTAAATTGAAAGAAATATGTTGCAGTGCGCTTTTTCTGCAGTGCGTTGTTGATGTAAGTACGGAAGGATGAACATGAAACAATATGAGGCAGAGCAATCCTCTGAGATACTGGAAAAACTGATACAGCTGTCCGCGCAGTGGGCGGCGGAACAGAACTGTTACGGCTATTATCCGAATACGGAAGCGGACATCGAGGGGAAGCGGATTTTCCTCGCGGAGGATGAAGACGGAATTGAAGCGTACCTGCTCGGCAAGATTGAGCCTGCGAAGAACATGAAATCTATCATGCCGGAGGGAACCCTGTACTTTGAAGTTGAGGAGTTGTATGTTGTTCCGGAAAAGCGCTCGCAGGGAATCGGCGAAGCGCTGTTTCGCTTTGCGGAAGAAACAATCAAAAAGGACGTGCAATTTATCGTGCTCAGTACTGCGAGTAAGAACAGCAAGGCGATTTTACATTTTTACTTGGATGAACTGGGGATGCAGTTCTGGAGCGCGCGGTTATTTAAGAAGATAGGAGAATAGAGCCGGTCTTTTTTAACAGATTATATTTGAATATGGTCCCGTACTTGATCTTGAGATTTGAATGAATCAGGTCCATAATTTAACCTGTAAAGTGATCAGATAGTCACATAGAAATTTGGCTGTTGACACAATAGGAAAATAATGAACCAGTGATTCATACCGGGGGTAAAACGTGCTGTATGATGGAATCTATGAACAACTAATCAGCAAGGGCTTGGAGCGTGAACTAGAGAAGAGTGATAAGTACAGCTTGACGGAACCAATCGATACCGCAGAGGCCTCTAAAATTCTTGCTAAGTATGTCGCCACGGTTGTGGAGCGCGGCATGGAGAATCTGAAGGATCAGGGGGCTGATTTACAGGAGCAGGTTGCACTTGCAAATCACTTGATTGATGCCATTTTGGAAAGAACCAAGGAGGCTGACTTTGCCGCACTCTCCGTAGCGGAGCGTGCGGAGCAATTACTGGCACTCTTTGACCGGAAGAACAGCATCCTCGCACTGGATGAAAAGGCACAGCTCGTGAGACCGGAGACCTCGATTGCGCAATCAAGTCTCTTCACCGGAGCTGTACATGAGCCACAGATGTACAGCGAGCTCAAAAAGGAGATTGTATCCAGCAATCGCATTGACATCTTGGTCTCGTTTATCAAATGGAGCGGCTTGCGGCTCATGATGGACGAGCTGAAGCACTTCACCGAAAATGGCGGGGAACTGCGCTTTATCACGACCTCCTATATGGGTGCCACAGATGTCAAGGCCATTGAGGAGCTAAGGAAGCTCAGCAAC
Source organism: Stomatobaculum sp. F0698 (assembly GCF_030644385.1). Classification (GTDB taxonomy): domain Bacteria; phylum Bacillota; class Clostridia; order Lachnospirales; family Lachnospiraceae; genus Moryella. The sequence continues at coordinate 655,087 of NZ_CP130060.1, forward strand.
ACACAGATTAAAGTCAGCTACAACACAAAGATTACGCGACTTCATGCGAAGGCATACATCTTTTATCGCGACAGCGGTTTTACCACGGCTTATGTGGGCTCTTCGAATATATCGAACGCGGCTTTGACGAGTGGGCTTGAGTGGAATACCAAGATTACCAAGCAGGATTTACCGGAGACCATAGCAAAAGTCGCAGCTACGTTTGAGTTCTACTGGAATGATAAGGAATTTGAATACTACGATGAGGGACAGAAAGAGCGTTTAAGCCGCGCCTTGCAGGCTGAGAAGTACAGTGGAGAACAGCCGACCGAAGTCTACACGATGGACATTCAGCCCTATTCTTATCAGCAGGAGATTCTGGATAAGCTGGAGGCCGAGCGGAGCATCCGAGGTTATACCCGCAATCTGGTTGTGGCGGCAACTGGTACGGGTAAGACCGTGATTTCTGCGCTTGATTACCGACGTTTTCGGAAGCAGAATCCCGGGAAACCCTGCCGACTTTTGTTCGTCGCACATCGGGAGGAAATTTTAAAGCAGAGTCTCTATACCTTCCGCGCGGTGTTGAAGGATGCGAACTTTGGCGAGTTGTTTGTTGGGAATCATAAGCCGGAGAGCATCGACCACCTTTTTCTCTCTATACAGACCTTTAGCAGTCAGGCATTTACGGATAAGACTTCGGAAGACTTTTACGATTACATCGTAGTGGATGAGTTCCACCACGCAGCTGCAAAGAGTTACCAGAGTTTACTCGCGTACTACAAACCGAAAATCTTGCTCGGACTCACGGCGACACCGGAGCGCATGGACGGGAAGAACATTCTCGCCTATCTGAGCAATCGCATTGCCGCAGAGATACGGCTTCCGGAGGCCATTGACCGCAAACTTCTCTGCCCCTTCCAGTATTTCGGTGTGACCGACAGCGTTGACCTGGATGGTTTAAAGTGGGCTGCGGGCGGCTATGATAAGACCGCACTCTCAAATATCTACAGTATGAGTGGTTATGTGGCAAAGCAGCGCGCCAACTTAATTCTGTCCTCCATGCTGAACTATGTGACAGACATTAACGACGTAAAGGGACTCGGTTTCTGCGTGACGGTGGAACATGCGGAATTTATGAGTCGCTTCTTCAATGAACACGGCATTCCTTCCTTGGCATTGACGGGAAAGTCGCCGGAGGAGGAGCGCCGCAGCGCCGGAAGTGCCCTGGTTTCCGGGGAGCTTCGTTTCTTATTTGTCGTTGACATCTACAACGAGGGTGTAGATATTCCCGAAATCAACACGGTCATGTTCCTCCGGCCAACGGAGTCGTTGACTATCTTTTTACAGCAGCTGGGACGCGGTCTCCGGCTCGTAGAGGGAAAAGAGTGCCTGACGGTTCTCGACTTTATCGGACAGGCAAACAAAAAGTATAATTTCGAGGATAAGTTTGCCGCCCTGCTCTCGAACAGCGGTCAGAGCGTAGCGCGGGAGATTAAAAACGGATTTGTCTCAGCGCCGAAGGGCTGCTATATCCAACTGGAGCGGCAGGCAGCGAAGTATATCCTAGAGAATATTCGTGCGTCCTATGGAAACACAGCAGGCTTGGTTGCGCGGATTGCCTCCTTTGAAGAGGACAGCGGTTTGGCGCTGACGCTTGCAAATTTCCTTAGGTATTACCACCTGGATCCGCGAAGTCTTTATAAGTTTACTTCTTTCTCGCGGCTGTCCGTGCGTGCCGGTGTAAGGGACGAATTCACGGAGCCCTTGGAGGAAGTTTTGACCAAAGCGATGGCAAAGTTCGCGGTCGTGGATTCCAGACGTTGGATTCAGTTCATCCTGAAACTACTCGAAAACTTGTCGACACTCCAAATCGAGGAATTCTCTGCGCTCGAACGGCGGATGTTTCGTATGTTCTATATGACCATTTGGGGCAAGGCCTTCGATGAGGAAAGCCGGGAAGCATTGGCAGAAAAGCTCACAGCGCTTGCGGAAAGTCCGCTTATGGTGCGAGAATTGCAGAAACTCCTTCGCTATCAGTATGACCGCATTGATTTTATCGATGAGCCGGTAAATCTCAGCTTTGACTGCCCGCTTGACTTGCATTGCAGCTACAGTAGGGACCAGATTCTGGCAGCGATGGACTTTTTAAAGCCCGCAACCGTCCGCGAGGGTGTCAAATGGCTTCCGGAGCAAAAACTGGATGTTTTCTTTGTGACCCTGAATAAGTCCGACAAGGACTATTCGCCGACCACCATGTACAACGATTACTCGATCAATGAGACGCTGTTCCACTGGCAGAGTCAGAGCACCACGGGGGAGCAGTCCGCGACCGGGCAGCGTTACATCCACCACAAGGAGCGCGGCAGCCGTATTCTACTCTTTGTCCGCGAATTTAAGTCGGACCGCATCAGCAATACGGCTGCGGCCTATACCTATCTCGGAATTGCGAACTATGTAAAGCACGAGGGCAGCAAGCCGATGAATATTACATGGAAGCTGGATTGTCCCATCCCTGCAAAGTATCTCAGGAAGACTAACAAGCTGGTGGTCGGATAACGCTGCTGTAATAACAGATGAGAGAGGTTCTTTTCATGATACAGACGATAGAGACCGAGCGCCTTTTCCTTAGGCGGATCAGAGCGGAAGATTGGAAGGATATTCAGGCAATTTGGGTCAGTGCGGCAAAATCCGTGTACGCCCAATATGACTGGCCGAACGATTTGGATGATGACTCTGTTCAAACCCGAGTTGCAGGCTTAGATTTGCTTGCGGAGAGTGACGCCCACATTTTTCTTGCGATTTGCCTGAATAACAGGGTGATAGGTTATTTTTCTTTAAATTCATGCGGAGAGGGCTATGAACTCGGCTATTGCTTTCATTCGGATTTCCACGGAAAGGGCTATGCGAGGGAGAGCTTGGGGGCTGTGTTAGGGTTCCTGCGGAACCGGGGTGTTCCGTTCGTTGAGGCGGGGACGGCGCTCCGGAATACGCCCTCGCTGCGTTTGCTGCGCTCGCTCGGCTTTGAACTCCGCGGAACAGAGAAGGTATCCTTTTACCAAGACGCGGAAGGCAAGGATATCTTCTTTGATGGCGGCATCTTTGTGCGGCGCTTGGCCCGTTAATTGTGAAAGTTGGAGCTCGAAACCTCATGGTTTCGGGCTCTTTTTACATTTGCAACTTGACGAAAAACAGCCGTGGAAGTATGGTAATTTATGAATATTTTATGAAAAGAAGCAGGGCATTGTGCGGGAAATTGTGTTGTGAAAGAAGTAAAACGCACCGTGGAGCGCGCTGCTTTCTATTAGGAAGGCGGAATAAACAGTATGCATCCGGAAGAAAGAGAAAAATTGACGCCGCAGGTTTGGCATATCATACGGGGGCGGCAGGCATCACCCGACAATATGGTGGATGTTGCAACCCTTGAACCGCTCTTTATGGCAGAGGGGCTTCGCTATGCGGACTTCGGTTTTGCGAGCCTTCGGGATTTTTTGAATGAATTCCGGGCAGTTTTAAATCTGGTGGACGGAGCGCCTGCGGGCGGTGGGCTTCCCGCAAAATCCTATGTGCAGCTGAAGGACTTTGATACCTCAGAAGCGACAGTGGGGCAGAAAGCGGAAGCTCCCGAACAGCCGTTACGGCCTGTCTCGCCGGAAGACACCGAACAGCCGGAACTTTCCGCGGCAGAAAAGGCAGCGCTTGCACCGAAGATTCAAGCTGCTTTTCGAAGTGCGGTTTCCAATGAAGAGGGCTGGGTGAACCTCGCGAGTCTCGGTGCCCTGCTCAAAGAAAACGGGGCGGATGCGAAGCAACTCGGTTTCCCGAAGATGAGGCCCTTCCTTGAGCAGTTCCCGGAACTTCTCGAGCTAAAGTACGAGCCCTCGCCGAGCGGCAAGGCCTGGGTTGCCTATGCGCGGCTCCGCGCTGCGGAGTCAGCTCTTCCGTCGGGGCACGCAGGAGATGTGCCGTCAGAGCATACGGCGCGTGCAGATGCAGAGCAAACGGTCACTGAACCGTCCGTGCCGCCTGCGGGCACCCAGACAACGAAGGCATCTTCGGGAAGCGAAGAAGCATTGCACCCGGAACTCTCTGCGGAAGAGAAAACAGTGCTCGGCCCGAAGGTTTGCGAGGCGGTTCAGAGTGCTGCTTCGAATGAAGCGGGCTGGGTTAACTTAGCCGGAATCGGTGAGGCACTCAAGGGAAACGGGATTGATGTGAAACTGCTCGGCTTTCAGAAGATACTGCCCTTCCTCGAGCAGTTCCCGGAACTTCTCGAGCTAAAGCACGAGCCCACAGCGAGCGGTAAGGCTTGGGTGGCCTATGCGCGACTTCGGGAGGACGAGAGAAGAGAGGTAGATGGCAAGGCAGAGAAGAGCGCCGCAAAGCCGTATGCGCCGAGGCCAAACCTGCCCGAGCACAGAACGCTTGAGAGTAAGTTCCCGAATAAGGATTCCTGGCTCTTTTACTGGGCCAGAATCCCGAACCTGAAAATCAAAGAACTTGCGGAAAAGGCGCTGGCGGAAAAGTGGTATTACGGCGCGGCGAATGCGGCCGATGCCGAGAATAACCCTATTTTAAAGAATTATCTTGCCTACACCTTTAAGCGTCTTGTGTTCGAAGACAAAATTTTATACGGCGATGTTGCGGATGCGGGACATGCCGGCGAGGAGTATGCGGCCTTCAATACCGGCCTGGTCGATCAAAAGTACGAGTATATCTACGCGCTCTTTAAGAAGAACACCATGTCGCCGCAGCCCTACTGGTATCTCCTCGACTTTGTGGTCGCGGGAGAGCAGTCCGGAAAAACCTTGGCAAGACTTTTTTATCCGCTGCCGAAGCGCGCCGACTATTTTGAAAATCAGTTTCGGAACATGGTCTACGACACTTCGACCCAGCTGCTCTGCGATTACACGCACATCATTGTGGAGCGCATCGGGCGTTTTCCGCTCCGTTTTTTGCAGGAGAATTGCCCGCCGAATATGCTTGATATCGACGGTATCAAATTGGAAGAGGTGTATCCGAAGCACGCAAAGGACAGCGAGAGAAAGCGCTATTTTGAGCAGCTCGGTGAGCGCATCCGGAATACGCCCGTTGTGCTGAACAATTTGAAAAACCGGCTGGAGGCGGCCATTCATTTAACCTTAAAGCGGGTTGAGTGGAATTATAAAACGGCAATCCCGGTGTATTTCCCGACCAGAAATCTCTGCTCGCTCTTGCTGCCGCTCTGCCTCTCGGAGGAGGGACAGGTGGATCTTGCGCTGGTGGTCGAGCCTTTGCAATCCGGCGCGTATCAGGGGCAGACGGTGCTGCCGCTGGATCTTGCCTACAATAACAGCCGTCTTCTCACGCGGCCGGACAGCGACTGGCTGCGTCCGGACAGCATTCAGTCGAACGGAAGCGATGACGAGGAGGAATAAAACAGACAGGAGGTAAGGGGGAAATGAGACGAAAACTCTGGCTACTGCTTTGCGCGCTTGGCGTACTCGGCATGGCGGCCTGCGGCGCGGGCGAGAGTAAGGCGAATGCCGCGGCAAAGACTAAGGTCGTGAAGAGCAGCGCGGCTGCAAAAACTTCAGCGGAGTCAAAGACCAACGAGAGCGAAAGCGCTGCCACGGCAAAGGCAGCGGCTTCGGACAGCGCGGAAGCGGCGACAGAACCCGCTATGCCTGCATCGACCGCGGCGGGCACGGCGGAAGCAACGCTCGGCATCATTCAGAGCGGAGACTATCTCTGCTTTCAGAGCAGCCTCTATACCTACGGAGAGTTTCAGCGGGACATGGTTGTGCTGCAAAAGAACGCGGGTGCCGCGCTCCGCGTGGATGAAATCGGGCAGACCGTGGACGGAAACAGGCTCTATGACTTTCGTGTGGGCAACCCGGCGGCAGAGCGGCATCTATTGGTCTTCGGCGGGATTCATGCGCGGGAGTACATCACGGCGCAGCTTGTCATGCGGCAGCTGGTGCAGCTCCTAAGCGACCAAAGCGCTAACGGAAGCTATGAGAACATGGCTGTCCGGGAGCTGCTCTCGAACACGGAAATCCACTTTATTCCGATGGCAAATCCGGACGGCATCGGCATAAGCCAACTGGGGATTGAGGGACTGCGCACGGAGGCGGTTCGGGAGACGGTGCGGCAAATTGCCTCTAAGGACGGAAAAGCGCTCACGGAAGCTTATTTAAGGCAGTGGAAATCCAATGCAAACGGCGTTGACTTAAACCGAAACTTCGATGCGCTCTGGGAATCCTATAACGATCATCTGGGGCATGCCTCGGCGGATCACTATAAGGGCACGGCGCCGGAGTGCGAACTTGAGTCGAAGGCGCTCGCGGATTTGACGCGGCAGTTTCAATTCGATGCGACGCTCAGCTATCACACGCAGGGCGAGGTGATTTACTGGAACTTCGGCCAGGAGGGGGAACTGAAAGACATGAGCTTGCTGCTCGCGAACCGCGTTTCGGAGCTCACGGGCTATCGCTTGGACGGCAACTTTCAGGCGCTCGATACGGCGGGGTATAAGGACTGGGCCATTTCAAAGATGGGCATCCCGAGTCTCACGATAGAGGCGGGGCACGGCGGCAATCCGGTGGATCCCGCACAGATGGATGCGATTTGGCGCGAGAACCGAAACGTGGTGCCTATGACTTTGAAGCTCCTAAAAGAGGGGCAGTTGCGGCGCGTGCGGTAAATTTTTGATTCGGGGGGAATGAAAAATGGCAGCCGGAACGGGCAAAAAGTATTTGGTAATACTGGCATCCGCACTCATTGTGTCCGGAGGTATTGTCGCAGGGGCGCTCATTGCGACGCGGAGACCGGCGGTGCGGACCGAAACGCTTGCGGAGCGCGAGGAGAGTCGGGAGGAAACGCGCGAAGAGAACCGTGCGGCAGAGAGCGAGGCAAGCGGCGAGCGGGACGGAAACTATACCGCTTCGGTCGCGGCGGATGTTGCGAATCTGGCTTCCGCGGTGACGGAGGCGGAGGCCGCGCTCACGGCGCAGGCAAGCGTTGCGGCGACCGAGCCCGCGACAACGGCAGCTGTGGTCGCAAGCTCTGCCCCGGTGACGACTGCTCCTGTGACGACCGCGGCGAACTATTCTCAGACCATGTTTGTCTCAAACTGTGCGGAGTCGATTTCGCTCCGTGAATCTCCGTCCACGCAGGCGCGGGCCCTGCGGCAGATTCCCTTCGGGGCACCGGTCACGGTACTCGGAAGTGCGGAAAACGGTTTCTATCAGGTCATCTACAACGGCGTGACCGGTTATTCTCTGGCTTCCTATCTCGTGTCGTATCGGCCGAGTGAGTCGGAGCGCCTCGAAAGACCGGCGGGCAGCACGGTATCGAGCAATACGAGCGGCGGCTACCGTACCATGTACTGCGTGAACTGCCGCGAGTACATTACGCTGCGCAGCATTCCGAGTACGAGCGGCGCAGACCTCGCGCACATTCCGCTCGGCGCCTCGGTGAGCTATGTCGGCACGGCGGAAAACGGTTTCTATGAGGTCATTTATAACGGCAGACGGGGCTATGCGCTGGCGCAGTATCTGAGCTACTGAGTGGCTGAAACATCATTGAAAGGGGGATGAAAGATGAAAAAGCAAAAGCTTGCCACTGTGGTTCTCGCCGCGGGCCTGGTTCTCGGCATTGCGGTCTTTGTGGGCTATGAGAGCACGCGCTATACGCGGACGGTGCAGGCGGCCGAACGGGAGTGGCAGCTCGGAGACACGGAAGAAGCAATCCCAATCTACGAGAAGGCTATCCGAATGAAGCCGAAGCGCGCAGAGGCGTATCTTTCACTCGCGGAGATTTATGAGAGAAACAATCGACACGCGGATGCGGTCACGCTTCTAAAGACCGCCGCTGAGGCGATGTCCGGCAAAACTTCGAAAGATGCAGCGCTGATTCAAGAGGCACTGGAGCGCTACAATCCCACGGTCAAAGCATCGCTCGAATCCGGCAGTTATGAGGATCCGGTGGATCTGGAGTTAACGAGTAAGGGCGTTTCGATACGCTATACCCTTTTGGAAGCGCCCGAGAGCGAGAGCGCGGAAGAGCAGGATTATGAGAAGCCGCTGCGCTTCCGCAGAAACGGAACCTATCGCCTGCAGTGCTATGCGGTCAATCAAAAGGGGGAGGCCGGTGAGCCGGTGGAGCTTAGCTACGTGATTCAACTCGACCCGGAAAAGTATCATATGAACAGCTGGTACCAAAAGGACAACGGCTGGTACTACAACGACGATACCGGGGTGCCGGTGGTCGGCTGGCGGCAGATTGACGGCAACTGGTATCACTTTGCCGAGAACGGCAAGATGATGACGGGTTGGCTGGAACTCGGCGACAACTTCTACTACCTCGATGAGAACGGTGTCATTGCAAACGGCTGGCGCAATCTGGACGGAAAGTACTATTACTTCCTCGAAGACGGCAGCATGGCGGTGAATCGTTGGGTGGAAGGAGATTACTATGTCGGCGCGGACGGCGTTATGCTGGTCTCGACAACGACCCCGGACGGCTATCAGTTGGATGAAAACGGCAAGAAGATCGAGAAGAGCCAAAACGAGAAGGCGGTCGAAGCCTACCGAAGCATACTCCTCGACCGGAGTTGGAACGGCAGAAAGCTGCCCGGCGGACAGTTCGCGGTTGTGGATATCAACGGCGACGGGGTGTGGGAGTTATTGACGGACTTGGATGCAGGCTATGACGACAGCATCGACAGACTCTTCTACTTTACGGATAGTTTACAGATGTACGCTTTGGATTCTAATGAATATGATCCACCGAGCAATCTCCAAATTTGGGATGTATTTATTCCTGCGAATCAGACCGTGATTATCGGTCGCAGGCGTGGCAAAGCCTACACGAGTGCTATAGTACAGAGCAATAATCAGACGATTTCCGAGCCTGAAGAGGGACAAATCGGATGGCCGTATGTAGGACGCTACAAAGAAGAGAGCGGTGTTACGGCAGAGCAGAAGAAATCTTTGGAGCGTTGGCGCGTGGGGGCAAAGAAATATTATTCGGCACCCTGCTATTATCCGAACTTTGTGGACATCAACGCGGCGAATGTAGACAAGTATCTGAGCGGACAAGGGGAAAGCACGGGGATGCAATATGCGTTTAGCGAGTATCCCGGCGTAGAAGAACTTCGGTGACAGGTTTACGGCTGCGAGTTGCAAGATACCCTTGACAACGCCTGTCTTAGCGCGTAAAATAAGGCCATAATTCAAAACGTTGAGACCGAGGTCTCGACAGAGTGAATAGGTTAATAAACACAGGATTCGTGTACCTATTTTTACTCTGTTGAGGCTTCGGTTTTTTGTTTTGCCTCAAATCCTGTGGCACCTTGACAAGTGAATCCGCAGCTGTTCGGAGCAAGCGCTCGGGGAAGCACGCCGGGATCTGCAAGCGCAGAGAGCGTGCCAAGGCGCGTATCCTGACTGACTGCGACCAAGAAACAAAAAATACAACGTAAAAACAACGGCAAAGGTTAAGGCAAAGAGACAGCAAGCAGACAAGAAAGGTTTGCATACAGGAAAGTGAGGCAAGAAAGATGAAGAATCAGAATGACAAGGCATTCGGGCGTCAGGAAAAGGTTTCGGTGTTTTCGTTGCGGTTGCCGACAGATGGGAAGTATGCTTTTCATCAGGCGTCGGGGGTCACTGCAGAGCGTTTCTTACAGGCTTCGGAATTGCTTCCCGCGGGGGGCTTTCTCGGGGTAGAGTTACTACCGGAGCGCGGTGCAAAGCAAGAGTTCTTTCTCTTCTCTGCGCCGGATGCGACGGTGAGCGATGAGGACTACAGCTGGATTTTTGAGAACTGCGCGGCGGAGGAGCCGACAGAGACAAGGGCGCTTGATAGTCTCTTCGCGGAAGGGCACAAGGTATATGCCCTTGCCGAAACCGCGAGCGGAGAAGCTGTAGCTACCGCGGAATCAAATTCTTTTACGGTTGAAAGTTACTACCGGAGGGATGCGGAAGAGCGCTATCGTTTGGATCTGGTTCTGCAGTTTTATGAGCTCCTCTTGCAAGAAGGCGGACGGCTTCGCATGGTAGCGGCAAGTTCGGCGGGAAGTGAGAACTCCGCGCATACGCGCGGTCGCATTTTACTGAGTCTTCCGAACGCTATGAGCCTGCGTCTTCGCGCGCAGCTTGCGCTCACCTTCCCGGGAACGGAGATGCAAGCGCTTTCTGAGGAAGCGGAGACAGAAACGAAGAAGCCCTGTGTCAGCGAATCCTATCTCTCTGTGGGCATGATTCGCTTTCTGTTACTGCTCTTCGCGCTTGAGCGGCAGCAGGAGAAAAGCAATGCGGAGGAAGTTCCGGAAGAATGGAAAGAGCCTGAGAACTGCAGAAATCCCATCCTCATTGAAGATTTGGAACTCAGCGTTCGCAGCTATAACTGCCTGAAACATGCCGGCATTCTTACGGTGGAGCAGTTGAAGCGACTCAGCGAGGATGAGCTTAGGCGTATCCGGAATATGGGATTAAAAAGCGTGCGGGAAATTCAGTATAAGCTGGAAGAAATCCGGAACATTCCCGCAATCAGTCAGCTCCCCGAGAAGGATTACTTTGCGGAACTGGAGACGCTGATCGGTTTAAACGAGGTAAAAATGCAGGTTAAAAAAATTGCGGCGTTTGCCAAAATGCAGAAAGAAATGAAGGCGCAGGGAAAGGGAAATCTCAGCGTGGCGCTCAATATGGAGTTCAGCGGGAATCCCGGCACGGCAAAGACTACGGTGGCGCGCATTCTCGCCGGGATTCTGAATCAGGTCGGTATTCTCGAGAGCGCCGAGATTGTTGAAGTGGGGCGTGCTTCTCTGGTGGCAGGCTATGTGGGACAGACCGCGGAGCGCGTCCGGGAAGTGTTTCGAAGTGCCAAGGGCAAGGTTCTCTTCATTGACGAGGCTTACTCTCTGGTCGAGCACTGGGAGGGTGGTTACGGCGATGAGGCCATCAATACGATAGTCCAGGAGATGGAGAACAACCGGGAGGATACGGTCGTGATTTTCGCGGGCTACCCGAAGCAGATGGAGGATTTCTTTGCGAGAAATCCGGGACTCCGTTCCCGTGTTCCGTTTAAAATCAGTTTTTGCGATTATTCGCTCGAGGAAATGCTAAAGATTACCGCCCTGGAGGCAGAGCGCCGCGGCTTTACGCTTGCGCCCGAGGCGGAAGAAACAATCAAGAGGCTTGCTGCTCCGGAAGAGCGGCAGTCCGGCTTCGGAAACGGCCGTTTCTGCAGAAACCTGGTCGAGAATGCGCTGCTCTCCTATGCGCTGCGTGTCTACGGCGAGGACAAAGGCACTGAGACGGAAGTGACACATGACTTTGTGCTGCGCCCGGAGGATTTTTCCGCACCGGAAGTATCGGCAGAGGCGAAGAGGGCGGCAATCGGGTTTCAGCCCTATGCGGCATAAAAAAGGCGCTTGGATTTTGGCGTTGGCCGTGTCATCGCCTTTTGGAAGGCGTATAATAGTCGTAGATAACACGTCTTCTACTACGACTCCCGAGCAGGCAATGCGGGGGAAGCTAAAATCGTAGGAAAAACACGCTTTCAGAATAAGCGTAAGCAATGCAAGAACGCGATTGGGAATAAGGTGATAACGATACGAAATCGTTCGGAGGAAGAAAGGAGGCGGCGCATGGGAAGCTTGGCAAAACGGATTGCCGCCCAGCGGGTATATTTTGACGGGGACAGAACAAAACCCCTTGCGTTTCGGCTTGCGATGCTGGAACGCTTGGAAACGCAGATTCGCGAACAGGAGAATGCCATCCTTGCGGCGCTCCGACTGGATCTCTCGAAATCGCGGGCGGAGGCCTATATGACGGAGCTCGCCTTGGTCTACGGGGAGCTCCGGGAAGCGCGTCAAAATCTGAGAATCTGGGCGAGAACAGAACGAGTGCGGGGCAGTCTCGCAAGCTTTCCGGCAAAGAACTATGTGTACCGGGAGCCCTACGGCGTGGTGCTGATACTAGCTCCTTGGAACTATCCCTTTTACTTGAGTATTGCGCCCCTCATAGCGGCAATTGCCGCGGGAAACTGCGCCGTTGTAAAGTGCTCGGCGGAGAGCGTGCACACATCGGCGCTCATACGAAAACTCCTGCAGGCGGTATTTCCCGCATCGTATGTGTACGCGGCGGCACCGGACACGGACCATGCGGAATTACTTTGTCAGCGCTACGACTATATCTTCTTTACCGGAAGTCCGCGAGTCGGAAAGATTATTATGCGAGCTGCGAGCGAACATCTGACGCCTGTCACTTTGGAGCTCGGCGGCAAGAGTCCCTGCATTGTCGATGAGAGCGCGGACATAAAGCTCGCGGCGCGGCGCATTGCCTGGGGAAAATTCTTAAACGCCGGTCAGACCTGCATTGCGGTCGACTATGTGCTCGTACAGCGCCGTGTTAAGGCTGCGCTGGTACAAGCCTTAGGGGCGGAAATTTCGCGGCGCTATCCCAAGGCAGAGCGGCAGGAGAGCTACCCGAAAATCATCAACCGCAGGCACTATGCGCGTCTGGCAGGCCTGATTGCCGCAGAGAAAGAGGTAATCGGCGGGGCAATGAACGAGCGCGCGGCAAAAATTGCACCGACCCTCTTTCCGGAGGCGGCGTTTGACCACCCTTGTATGCAGGAAGAAATCTTTGGCCCCTTGCTGCCCATCATCGTCTACGATGAACTTGAGACGGCGATTCAAGAAATCAAGGCGCGGGAAAAGCCGCTCGCCTGCTATGTCTTTACGCGGGATAAGCGGAAGGCGGAGGCGCTCATATCCAGGCTCTCCTTCGGCGGCGGCTGCGTGAACGATGTCTTGCTGCAAATCGGGAACCACCGCCTGCCCTTTGGCGGCGTGGGGAACAGCGGCATGGGCGCGTATCACGGAAGATACGGCTTTGAGACCTTCAGCCATAAAAAGGCGGTCGTGAAAAACACCGGCTTTCCGGATTTTCCGTTTCGCTACGCGCCTTTTGGCGAAGGAAAGCTGAAACTCCTAAAGAAGTTCCTATGAGCGGACGCCGGGAACCGGGGAGTAGGAGGCTTTCGTGACGGAATATCGAAAACGGAAAGCGAACGGAAGGATATGCGCCGGCGTTTGAAAGCGTAAGCAGATAAGAGAACGCTGCGTATAGAGATGCGATAAGGTCCTTGGAATTCGAATGAACGAGCGGCGGTATGTGTTCCGCAAGAGTGGTAAAGGAGTGATGATATGTCAGAGAAGTCTACGGCGTTTCAGCACAAGTTTATGAGTTGGATGTATCGGGGCAAGGGGATTTTTAACCCTTTGAATACGGGGTGGATCGATGAGCACCTGGCCTGTGTGCGGGAGTGGGTCGCCAACGTGTTTTTCTACCGAAAGGGCGACACGGTGCTTATGATCGATGCGGGCTATCATTACGAGCGGCTTGAAGAAAAAATGGGCTGGCTCGGCCTAAAACCGGCGCAAATTTCAAATGTGCTGCTCACCCACCTTGACACCGACCACATAGGCGCGGTCGAGGCGGACGGCGGCGGTCTGTTCCGCGATGCGACCGTGTATCTCGGCGAGATTGAAAATCGCTATCTTACCGGCGAACGGAAGCGCCGTGTGCTCTACCGTCTGGGAAGCTTGCCCCGCGTTCGGATTCCGAACGAAAAGGTTCTGCTTCGGGACGGGCAGGTGTTCACAATCGGCGACATTCAAATCGAGTGTTTTCTGGTGCCGGGTCACACTTGGGGCCATATGGTCTACTTGTTGGACGGACGCTATCTCTTGACCGGGGATGCGATATGGCTCGGCGCGGACGGCGGCTACAGCTTCATTGCCTCTCTTGCGGAGGATAATCGCCTCGCGGTTCGCGCCCTCGCGGAATTTGAGGAAAAACTCCGCGCGCGGAATTTGCAGCCGCTCGTGGTCACCGGACACACGGGCTATTCGGCGGATTTGGACTTTGTGTTTGCGCACTGCGATCTCTGCTGCAAGACTTCGGGCAGGCGCTTTTACAATCCCGCGGCGCCCTACGATGCCTACGACGAGAGCGAGGACACGCGCGCGCGTGCGGCTATGCCCCTGTGATTCGTTGCGGCCGGTTTCTCTGAATACGGTTACGTTGTGGCGCAAAAACTTGCGAAACCCTAAGAAAATCGACAGATTTGCGATCTATGTGCGAATAGACAGCAGAATGCGGCTCTGTTATGATGGGGAAACATGACAAAATTTCGAGAGGATCACAGATGAAGAAAACAATGCTCTGCGCGGCGGTTTTGGCACTCAGCGTTGCGGCCACAGGCTGCGCATCCGGAAAAAAGGCAGAGAGCAGTGCGGCGAGCACGGCGGCCGAGAGCTCTACGGCGACTGTCGAGACAAGCGCGGCTTCGACTGCGGCCGAGACCAAGGCGGCACAGGCGGACGATGCGGACATGAAGGTGCCGGGCTATGAGCTCGGACAGATTCCGGAGATTCCGGCGGTTGTTTTGCCGGAACTCGGCATTGCGGAGAATCCGGCCGCTAAGATTACGCTCGATAAGACCAAGGCGCTGAGCTCGGTTCCCGGCATTACGGTCACGGCGGTCAAGGTGGAGAACGATCAGATTCAGCGCGGTTCCACGGTCATGCAGCTCGGCAGCAACGGTGACGGGCAGTATAAGGACGGAAATTTGACGGTGCAGACCGACGGAAACGGTGAGGGCCAGTACATTGACAAGGAGCGCGGCATCACGATTCAGCGCGACGAAGACGGCTCGGGTCAGTACATTGACAGTAAGCAGGGCATCTCCCTCCAGGTGGATGATGACGGCTCCGGAATTTACAGGGACGGACGTTACGGCATCTCACTGATGGTGGATGACGACGGCGAGGGACTGTACACAAACACGCAGAACGGAGTCACCGTCACCGCGGACGATGAGGAGATGAGCTACCGCGCGGGTAAGGTGCAGATTACACAGAACAAGGACGGCTCGGGCAGCTATCACGATTACGCGAATATGCTTACCATCAAGAACGATGGCAAGGGCAAGGCGACGGTCACCAAGGGAACAAAGAGCGTGACCGTGGATGCGGCGCCGCTCGGCACATTGCCGCGCCTCCCGCGGCTCGGCTCTGTTCCGGCCGTCCCGAGTCTTGAGGCAAACAGTCTCTTGATCACCCTGGATTCCGGCGTGCTCTTCGATGTGGACAAGTATGACATTCGCCCGGAGGCGCAGGAGACCCTCAATCAGCTTGCAAAGCTCCTCACGGAGGCAGGGATTACGGCCTTTGAGATTGACGGTCACACGGATTCCAATGCGGACGATGACTACAACCAAACGCTTTCGGAGAACCGCGCGAATTCGGTCAAGGCGTATTTGAAGGCGCAGGGCGTGAGCGCGGAGATTACGACCCAGGGCTACGGCGAGAGCCGTCCGGTCGCGACCAACGAGACCGTGGAGGGCAGACAGCAGAACCGCCGCGTGGAGATTATCATCCCGACGGTATAAGCGATAGGCGCAATCGAAATAGCGCTAAGTGAGAAGAATGAAGAAAGACCGGGAAGCATGATTTCCCGGTCTTTTGTGTTACCGAAAAATGCATCCGCAGCAAACAAATCGCAAAGTATATAAAACGCGGCGAAAAAGTTATGTAATACTAACAGAATGCCTTGACATTGCCTTCATTTCCGAGTAGAATTGCAATCACCTTGCAAATGGAAAAAGCTTGCAAATATCAATGAGGGGATAACAGAGGAGGCATATGAAAAAGTTCGGACAGTTTCTTTTGGTCTCCGCGCTTTCGGCAGCATTATTGGCCGGCTGCGGCGGAAGCAAGAAGGCAGAGAGCAGTGCTGCGGGAAGTAGCGAGGCGAAGACAGAGAGTACGGCCGCAAGCGGTCAGAAGCTTAAGGTTGTCACAACCATTTTCCCGGAGTACGACTGGGCAAAGGCAGTGCTCGGTGACAAGGCGGAGAATGCGGAGCTCACCCTGCTCTTAAAGAGCGGCGTGGACCTGCACAGCTTCCAGCCGAGCGCAGAAGATATCGCGAAGATCAGCGAGGCGGATCTATTCATCTATGTTGGCGGCGAGTCCGACGGCTGGGTTGACGATGCGCTCAAAGAGGCGAAGAACAAGAACATGAAGGTCATCAACCTCATGGAAGTCCTCGGCGACAAGGCCAAGGAAGAGGAGATGAAGGAGGGCATGCAGGAGAGCGAGCATGAGCACGAGCACAGCCACGGCAAGGAGGTTTCGACCTTCGAGGACAGCGAGGTTAAGGACAGAAGTTTAAGTGACTGGAAGGGCGAGTGGCAGTCCGCTTACCCGCTCGCAAAGAGCGGCGTGCTCGACGAGGCATTTAAGGAGAAGGCCGAGAAGACCGGCAAGATGACGGCGGAAGAGTACAAGGCTTACTACCTGAAGGGCTATGAGACCGATATCGCGAAGATTAACATCGACGGCGATACGATCAGCTTTACGGATGAGAGCGGCAAGGAAGTGAAGTCCGCGTATAAGTACCTCGGCACCTACATCCAGAACTGGTCCACGGGCACCAAGGCTGCGATGTATCGCTTTGAGGCCGAGGATAAGAATTCCGGCGCGCCGATTTACGTTGAAATCAACGACCACATGATCGAGCCGGCGGAGCCGGAACATTTCCACATCCGCTTTAGCAACGAGAGCTTCGACGCAATCAAGGATCCCGAGAGCTACTGGCCGACCTTCTATCCGGCTGCGATGACGGCAGAGGAAGTGAACGATGAGCTCGCAGGCCACGATCACCACGAGGAGACCGAGTACGACGAGCACGTATGGCTCTCCCTGAAGAACGCAGAGCTCTATGTGAACAAGATTGCGGAGGATCTCTCCGCGCTGGATGCGGCAAACGCAGAGAACTACAAGAAGAACGCAGAGGCTTACAATAAGCAGCTCTCCGAGCTCGACACGCAGTATGCGGATGTCGTAAAGAACGCTGCGAATAAGTACCTGCTCTTCGGCGATCGCTTCCCGTTCCGCTATCTTGTGGACGACTACGGCCTTGACTACAGCGCGGCGTTTGTGGGCTGCTCCGCGGATACCGAGGCAAGCTTTGAGACCGTACGCTTCCTTGCGGAGAAGGTGGATGAGAAGAAGCTGAACAACATCCTTGTGATTGAGAACTCCGATCAGAAGATTGCAAACACGATTCAGCAGAACACGCAGGAGAAGAATCAGAAGATTCTGGTTCTCGACTCCATGCAGTCCGTGACCGAGAAGAACATTGCGGACGGCGAGACCTACCTAGGCGTGATGCAGAAGAACCTTGAGGTTCTGAAGCAGGCACTGCAGTAAGAAGTAGCGGGCAACCGAAACCAATAAAAAGAGAGGCACATGCAAATTTGCATGTGCCTCTCTTTTTGTAGCTGCTTGTTTACGGTTCGCTGACTTCAAACAGGAGATCTCCGTAACTCGGGAGCGGCCAGAGGTCCTTGTCGACCACGGTCTCCAGCGCATCGGCGCTCTCGCGAAGCACCCGCATGTCCGCGACAATTTGGGTGTGATAGGCCGCGGCACGCGCCGCCGGATCCTGAATCGAAGCGGCGAGGTCGGTATCGCTCAGCAATTTCTCGCGGCTTCGCTTCATATCGCTGAGAAGCTCACTCGCGCGGAGCAGCAAATCTTCCTGCGTGCTCACATCGGCTGCGGGACAGGCGCTCTTCACCTGGTTAACGGAACTTGCAAGCCGGGTCACATAGTGAATCGCCGCCGGAATCAGCTGTTTTCCGGAGATATTAATCATGGCGCGCGCTTCGATGTTAATGCGCTTTGCATAGTTTTCATAGGCGACAATGCTGCGGCTCTTTAACTCGGTCTCGGAATAAATGCCGAAGGCCGAAAAGAGTTCCACGGCCTTCTTGCTCGTGAAGGCGGGAATTGCGTCGATTGAGGATTTTAAGTTCGGGAGACCGCGTCGCGCAGCTTCCTGTACCCATTCCTCGGAGTAGCCGTTTCCGTTGAAGACAATGCGCTGATGCGCAGTAAGGAGCTCGCGTATCAGGTCCTGCGCGGCATCTTTGACCGAAGCGGCTGTCTCAAGCCGATCGGCCGCGAGGCGGAACTGTTCTGCAAGTATCGTATTCAGGACAATGTTGGCGCTTGCAATGCTGTCGCCGGAGCCGACCATGCGGAACTCAAATTTATTGCCGGTGAAGGCGAAGGGCGAGGTGCGATTTCGGTCGGTCACATCGGCATAGAGATTCGGGAGCGTGTTTACATGGGTCTCCAGGCTCTTTCCGGAAATCGAGCTGCTCGCGCTGCCGGTCTCAATGATCTGCGCGACAATGTCCTCGAGCTGGGTGCCGAGAAAACAGGAGATGATGGCGGGCGGCGCCTCGTCTGCGCCGAGGCGGTGGTCATTGCCGACATTCGCCGCAGAGAGCCGCAGCAAATCCGCGTGGGTGTCCACGGCCGCAAGTACGCAGGCAAGAGTCAGAAGAAAGAGTTGATTCTCGTGCGGGCGCTTGCCGGGATTCAGGAGATTTAAACCGGTATCGGTCGCGACGGACCAGTTGTTGTGCTTGCCGGAGCCGTTGACGCCGGCAAAGGGCTTCTCGTGCAGGAGACATTCGAGTCCGTGGCGCCCCGCCTGCTTCTGGAGTATTTCCATGGTCAGCTGATTGTGATCCACGGCGAGATTCGCCTCTTCAAAGATGGGAGCCAGCTCATGTTGCCCGGGCGCAACCTCGTTGTGTTCGGTCTTTGCGCTGACCCCGAGCTTCCAGAGTTCCAGGTCCACATCGCGCATAAAGGCGGCGATGCGGCGGCGCAGTACGCCGAAGTAGTGGTCATCGAGCTCCTGCCCCTTTGCGGGCATGCTGCCGAAGAGGGTGCGACCGGTGTAGATTAAGTCCTTGCGCTTTAAATACTTCTCGCGGTCTATAATGAAATATTCCTGTTCGGCACCGACCGAGGGTTTGACCCAGCGAGCATCGTTCACGCCGAAGAGTTTTAAAATGCGCATGGCCTCGCGGTTTAAGGCTTCCATGGAGCGGAGCAGAGGCGTCTTCTGATCGAGCGCCTCGCCCGCGTAGGCGCAAAATGCGGTCGGGATACAGAGGGTCACACAATCTCCTTCTTTTCGGAGAAAGGCGGGGCTGGTGCAGTCCCAAACGGTGTAGCCGCGTGCCTCAAAGGTTGCGCGGAGGCCGCCGGACGGGAAGGAGGAGGCATCGGTTTCGCTGCGCACCAAATTCTTTCCGGAGAATTCGAGCAGAGCGCGGCCCTCGGAATCTACCCCGGAGAGAAAGCTGTCGTGTTTCTCGGCGGCGACGCCGGAGAGCGGCTGGAACCAATGCGTGTAGTGGGTCGCCCCGTTTTCGACAGCCCAGGCTTTCATGGCTTGAGCAACCGCATCCGCGGTGTCGCGTTCCAGTTCATAGCCTTCGGTCATGCTCTTTTTGACGCGCCGATAGACAGCGTTCGGAAGGCGTTCCCGCATCACGCGATCGCTGAATACATTTTCACCGAAAAGTTCTGCGATACTGATTGTTTCACGCTTTTCTTCCATGAGCTCCTCCTTTGATTCACAGCTGTTGCTGTCGTCATTCTGTTTGAAAGGACTGTATCACAGCGGAAATGAGCTGTAAACGGAGGCAGGGGAATTTTGTTGATTGTCATACAATTGTACATGCATATTAATGCATGTTTGTGCGGATTTCAGCGAAACTCGTAGCGGAGCTGTAAGCGGTTCCCGGTCCGTTCTACGGTCGCGACTGCCCCGTTGATAAGCGGAAGGGCGGGCGGCAGGTGGCCGAAGTCTGCATCCATGATGATGGGGATGCGGTACTGCTTAAGACGATGAAGGACAGCGGCGTACTGGTCAAGACCGAAGAGCGGCTCGTCAAAGTGCAAGGGGCGCCCGATCAGGAAGCCGCCGACGCGGGAGAACCAGCCGCAGTGCGCGAGCCGCCAGAGGACGCGCTCCATATCGAAGACATTGAGGTCGCAGGACTCAAAGAACCAGAGTATGGGCTCATCCGGATAGCGCTCTAAAAATTCTTCCACGCGGTCAAAGGAGGTTCCCGCGAGCCCGCCTAGGATATCGAGGCAGCCGCCAAGCAAGCGCCCGCGGAGCGTGAGGGGAGCGGCGGTCTCCCGCATTTCGCCCGCGGCGTCCGGCTGAAAGCAGCGCAGCTTGGTTTCGCGGTCTAAGTGATAGGGGAGCAGCGGGTGTTCTTCATCGCGGAGGGCGGTGTACTGCCAGCGGTCATAGTTTTCAAATTCCGAGCGCTTGCCGCAGAGTAAATCGAAGGCATCGAAAAGCGCCGGGTGCCAGGGCTCCATGCCGAAGGCGGGCGCGTTCGGGGCGTAGATCGCTGCCGTGTCGCAGAGGGTCGGCAAGAGGAAGTTCAGATTCGTATTGTCCGAGTAGCCCATGAACCACTTTGGGGGAGCGGTCGCGATGGCGGGAAAATCGACCGCATCCAGAATGGTGCACATGAGCTCACCGCCGCCGAGGGAAATCAGAATGTCCGTATCGTTCCGCGTAAAAAAGTCATTGACCTCCGAAGCGCAGGCTTCCGGCGTATTGCTGATGCCGACGCCCTCTTGCACAAAGGCATTCGGGCCGGTCACGCAGCGGTAGCCCATGGCTTCGAATTTAGCGCGGGCATTCAGAAAGGCGGAGCGGTAGGGTTCCGTGGCAGCGCCGAAGGAAGGGGCAATAAAGCCGATGCTTCCGTTTTCGGGTAAAAAATGGGGGTAACGCATGGGGCCTCCTAAAAGCAAAGTGAATTTCGGGAATCAATCGTTATCGTTTAAACTCTATTATGCCATCGAAGGCGCTTTCTTAACAGGGAATTGCGGGGTAAAATAGGATGAGAAGAAAGCATGAGAAGGAAGAATGAGAGCAGTATAAAACGGGAGGAATGACTGTGAGCTGGAGCGGCATGCGGAGCAAACTGGAAAACGAATATTTGGCGGCGTCTCTCCGCGGGCATATTCAATATTATGCGACGAGTTACAGTAAGAGTCCCGATCACGAGGGACGCGCGGCGATACGTTTTGACGGTAAGGAGATCATTGCGGGCTGCTATTACAACAACTGGCTGAAAGCCGAGCTCTTTCCGCGGGATGCGCGCTACGAGAGGCGGATGAAAGAGGAGATGGCTTTTACGGACGACACCGCGGTGCAGCTCGGGGTCTTTGATCAGCGGAGCTTTTACGAGGCGTTTTCAATCTTTGACAATCAGAGCATAGAAGAGAGCCTATCAAGCGAAAATATGCTGGTCCGCATTTTCGCGATTCTGGACCGCAGGGTAGGAAAACGGAGACTTGAAAAAATAAGGCGGGGAATCGAAGGGGAAGAAAAAACGTTTCGCGAATTTTTTGCGATACGGGCAGCTGCGGAGGGACTGCGCGCGGAGAGGGGAGGGGAGGAATGAAGAGAGAGATGAAACGGGTCGCGGGACTTCCGCTGCCGCTTTACCTAGCCTTGCTCGGGCTGCTCTTTCTCGCGCTGTGGCGCGGTGTGATTCCGGCGGGTATGCCGGGCGGCCTGTTTTTACTCTTGGTGCTCGGTGAGGGCTTAAACGAACTCGGAAAGAACGTGCCGATTGTGAGGACTTATTTCGGCGGCTCCGTGGTCTGCGTGCTCGGCGGTGCGGCGCTTTCTGCGCTCGGGCTCTTTCCCGCGGGCAGTATGGGCTTACTCGATCGCTTTGTTCAGCAAGAGGGCTTCTTGATTTTTTACATTGCGGCGCTGATTACGGGCAGTCTCTTTCAAATCGACCGGCGGCTTTTGTTTCGCGCCTCGCTCCGCATTCTGCCGACCGCGTTTGCGGGCGTCGCGGCGGGCACGGCGGTGGTTGTGCTGCTCGGGCTTTTGCAGGGCTTCTGCCCCGCTGAGAGCCTGCTCTATATCGCGATTCCCATGACTTCCGGCGGCATGACCGCGGGCGCGGTGCCGCTCTCCGGGATTTATGCCGAGGCGACCGGAATTCCGGCGGGCGAGATTTTAACGCGAATTGCGCCGGCTACGGTGCTCGGGAATATTGTGTCCATCCTCTTCGGGGCGCTCTCGGTGCAGCTGTCTCGAAGTTTTCCGAAAATCAGCGGCGGCGGGCAGCTGCTTCGCGGCGAGACGGCCGAAAAAAGCTTGGAAACACCGCGCATCGACTTTTCCAAGCTGCTCGCGGGGCTTCTGCTTTCGCTCGCCTTCTACATGGGCGGAGCGCTGTTGCACGGCTTTGTCCCGGCTCTCCCCGCCTATGCCGGCATGATACTCTGCATTATGGCGGCAAAGGGCTTTTCTGTCCTGCCGACGGAGATGGAAGAGGCAGCAGCGGTCTGGGGGCAGTTTGTGATACGCGCCTTTACGGCGGCAGCCCTCACGGGAATCGGCATTGTGCTTCTCAATTTAAACCGACTCGCGGCTGTGCTGACGCTTCCGTATCTCCTGACCGTTGTGCTCGGCGTACTCGCAATTACTCTGACCGCGGGCTTTGTGGGCAGCAGGCTTATGGGCTTTTATCCGCTCGAGGCTTCGATTGCGGCGGGCATGTGTACGACCAATATGGGAGGCTCCGGCAACGTGGCCGTGCTCTCGGCGGCGGACCGCATGGCGCTCCTGCCCTTTGCGCAAATTGTGACCCGGAGCATAGGTGCGCTTATGCTGACGCTCGGCGGCATTTTGGTGGGACTGCTTACGGGCTGACGGTGCATTGCTTGCAAAAACTATATCAGCGTGCTATAACTGACATCAGTCGCAAAAAAATACGGTTATGAAAGAGAGGTTTATATTTTGAGCATTAAGCAGAAAATTAATACGGCAATCGGCAGTGTAGGAGCGTTTCTCGGTGTGTTTGTTTTCGTCGCCTATATTCCGCAAATCCTTGCGAATTTGCACGGCGTCAAGGGACAGCCGTATCAGCCGCTCTTTGCGGCGGTTTCATGCTTAATCTGGGTGCTCTACGGGTTTACCAAAGAGCCGAAGCGAGATGTGATTTTGATGATTCCGAATTCGGTCGGTGTTGTTTTGGGTCTGGCAACTTTCCTGACCTCGCTCTGATGATTGGCGGGCTGGATTGTCGCAAAAGTGAAGATATGCTATGATAAAAGATAGCGCTAATCATAACGCGGAGTTCTCGTTCGGAGGACTCCGCGTTTGCAACATGAGAGAGGGGGGAGAAGGTCATGGAAATCGATCCGCGGGCACTGACGGAAGACGGTTATTTAAAGGATCAGGATTATCTCAAAAATTTTCCCTACGGTCGCTATCCGACTTCGTTTAACGGTTGCGGCTGGGTAGCGATTTACAATGTCGAGCATGCGATCGGACAGAGCATTGCGGCGGAGGCGGTCTACGAGGTGATGCGTAAGATGCTCCCCTATGACGGGACCCAGGGGACGCCGTTCCCGACCATGGTGCGCTACTATGCGGAGCGGAATATTCCCGTGGCGCGCATTTACGGGAGTGGAGAAACTTTGATTCGGGTGGTGAAAGAGCACAGCGCACCGCGGGGGATACTCCGCTATATGGAGGGCAGAGAGCCGCACTACATTGCCTTTGTACTGGTCGATGCCGAAGCGCCCGCCCGCTATCGCTTTTTTAACGCGGCGGACGGCAAAGAAGATTTTGTCGAGACCATGGAATATTTTCGGTCGGAACACATACGCGGGCGGCGTATCGTGAGATTGCTGCTGCCGGGGGAGGAGAGAAACGATGCACGAGCGCGTGGCAAAAACCATATTGTCGACGCAAAATGGTCTGAACATTTACCGAGGCGGCGTGTGCAGTATCCTGTCCTGCGATGCAAAGCTTGCATCGAGCCGCTTTCGGGAGTCGGACGGGGAGCTTGAGGCAAAAATCAATGCCCCCGATCTCCTTGAGGTGACGCTTCGGCGAAAACAGAGCCGCTGTATGATTATGGTGGGTTCCGCGAGCGAGCCCTACCCGAAAGAAGAAGAGGAATTGCTCCTTATGCGCCGTTCCCTCGAAGTGATAGACCGCTTCGAGTTCGGCGTCTCACTTAGAACCAAGTCGATACGCTTGCTTCGAGATCTGGATGTGCTTAAGAGCATCCAGAGAAAAACGCGCTGCGTGGTCGAGGTCATGCTGACCACGGCGGATGAGGCTCTTTCCGCACGGCTTGAACCCGCGGAGAGCACGGTCGCAGAGCGGCGGCAGCTGCTGAAGGCGCTCCGTGATGCCGGGATTCCGACTGTCGTTACACTGGGACCGGTGTTGCCGTATTTGACGGACAGCCTTGAAAACCTGCAGGCGCTACTCGCGGATTGTGTGGACGCTAAGGTCTACGGCGTCCTTCTGAACGGCTTTGGGGTAACACTCCGCGCCGGTGCTTCGGCCTACTTTTTCTCCTGTCTCCGGGAACTGTCGCCGGAGCTGCCGGAAGCTTACGAAGCGCTCTTGCCGCCCGGGAAAGCAGGCAAGAACGCAAGTTTTCTCTCGCCGAATGCAGAGGCGCTCGCGGAATTTTTCGAGACGAGTACGGCGGCCTGCGGTCTCGTGACGGATCCGGAGGATTTGTTTGCGTTCCGCCATGCGTTTCAAGACAGACGCGGCGGGCAACAGCTCTCACTCTTCGATTTTTACGATCTCTGAGGCGGTTTAAATTTCCCAGCCGCCCGAGAGGGTCAGAATGTTGCCGGTGAGATATGCGGGGGCTGCGGCAATTTGGCAGACAAGCGCGGCGACTTCTTCCGGAAGCCCCATGCGTCCCGCCGGAATTTCTTCTTCGAGCACGGCGCGCTCCTCTTCCGTAAGCCAGGCGTTCATGTCGGTATCGATTGCGCCGGGGGCTATCGCATTGACCTGGATGTTGGAGGGGGCCAGCTCCTTGGCGAGCGCCTTCGTGAAGGCATTGACGCCGCCCTTGGCCGCCGAATAGGCGACCTCACAGGAGGCACCGCGGCTGCCCCAGACCGAAGAGATGAAGATTAGTTTGCCGCCGCCGGCGTGCAGCATACGCGGAATGGCAAGCCGCGACAGATAGAAGCAGGAACTTAAATCGGTGCGCAGCATGGCATCCCAGTCGTCGGGCGTCATATCCTGAAGCAGGCCGAGCTTTGAGATGCCGGCGTTTGCGACGAGGAGTTTTAGACGGCCGAGGAGGTCGTCCGGAGCCGCAAAGATGTCCTCGCAGGCTTTGCTGCAGCTGATGTCCGCGCAGCGGAGCTCGACAACGGCACCGAGGCTGCGGCAGCGCTCTGCGGTGTCCTTCAGTTTTTCCGCTTCCTTTCTGGCAATCAGAAATAAGTCATAGCCCGCTTCCGCGAGGGCAACGGCGATTGCACGGCCTATGCCGCGGGAAGCGCCGGTCACCAGAGCAAGCGGGCGGGTTTTTCTTGTTGCTTCTTCAATCGGGGAATACGGTTCCGTCATGGGGTGAACTCCTGTCTTGGGGGGTGAACTCTTTTTTGTTTGGTTTCGTTACCAGTGTAGCACGTCGCGGGGACTTGCGCCAATTCCTAGCACTGTGCTAGACTATAAGCGCGCAAACGGGCGCGCTTTTCTTAAGAAAGTGAGGCAGTATGAGTCGTATTTATGACATGATTATTATAGGTTCGGGACCGGCCGGTCTTGCCGCGGCGGTTTACGGCCAGAGAGCCAAGTTGGATTTAATTGTCATCGAAAAGCAGATGATCAGCGGCGGTCAGATTCTCAATACGACCGAGGTCGATAACTATCCCGGGCTCCCGGGCATCGGCGGTTTTGAGCTCGGGCAAAAGTTCCGCGAGCATGCGGAGAAGCTCGGCGCACCCTTTGTGACGGATGAAGTATCGGAGGTCCGCATCAACGAGGACGGCACCAAGACCGTGGTCGGCAGCGAAGAGAGCTATACCGCAAAGACCCTTGTGATTGCAAGCGGCGCGGAGCACTCCCTGCTCGGCGTTCCGGGCGAGAAAGAGCTGACCGGCAGCGGCGTCTCCTACTGCGCAACCTGCGATGGCAATTTTTACCGGAATAAGGTGACGGCCGTGGTCGGCGGCGGCGATGTGGCGCTCGGCGATGCGCTTTATCTTGCGAGACTCTGTCAGAAAGTATACCTGATTCACCGTCGGGACAGCTTTCGCGGTGCGAAAATTCTGGAAGATAAGGTCAGAGCAACAGAGAACATCGAGTTGGTGCTCGATTCGACGGTCGAAGAAATACGCGGTGAGGGGCAGTTAAAGTCCATCCTCGTGAAGAACAAAAAGAGCGGCGCGGAGAGTGAACTCGCAATCGACGGTCTCTTTATCGCGGTCGGCATCGTCCCCGAATCGAAAAATTTCCCCTTCCTTGCGACGGATGAGAGGGGCTATGTGCTCGGCGACGAGAGCTGCGAGACCAATGTGCCCGGCGTCTATGCGGCGGGCGATGTGCGGAAGAAGCAGCTGCGCCAGGTCATCACCGCGGTGGCGGACGGCGCGAATGCCGTGGAGAGCGCGGTGCGCTATCTGACCGAACAATGAGAGAGAAGCTGATGCGGGGGCTTCGGCGCCTACTGGTACTGCTTCCCGTTCTCTTCCTGCTGGTTGGCTGTGCGGCGCAGGGAAGCGGTGCAGAGAGCCGGGCGGAAAGCCAATCCGAGCAGACGGCCCTTGCAACGGAAGCGGAGAGCACGCAGAGGGAAAGTTCGGAGAGCGGCACCGCGAAGTCGAAGAAGAAACAGAAGAAGTCCAAAAAATCCAAGAAATCCAAACAGTCCGACAAGCGGCAGAGTGACAAAGCAGCGACAAGTGCCTCCGAGACTCTGACCGAAGCAGAGACGAGCGAAGCACTTGCGAGCACAGCCGCCGAGGAGACGCGCGCCGCAAAGAAGAGTGCTACCGCGACGCGTGCGTCGGAGCGTGGTACCGAGGCAGGAGCCGGTATCCGCGAGGACGGCAGCTACACCTCCCGCGATGAGGTTGCGCTCTACCTCCACACCTACGGAAAGCTCCCGAAAAACTTTATTTCGAAGAAGGACGCAGAAGAACAGGGCTTCCGCTTCGGAGAAGGTGATTTCGGTGAGGCCTTTCCCGGCATGAGTGTCGGCGGTTCCCGCTTCGGCAATTACGAGGGACAGCTCCCCGAGAAGGCGGGACGGCGCTATTACGAGTGTGACATCGACTATCAGGGCGGGCGGCGCAATGCAAAGCGCTTGGTCTACTCAAACGACGGGCTGATTTTTTACACCGACGATCACTACAAGAGTTTCACGCAGCTCTATTGAGGAGGATCATGCGAGATACCAAGTGGATGGTTTACAGCAAGCGGGCCGATTTCGGGGCGATTTCGGCCCGCTTTTCCGTGTCGCCCATGCTCGCGCGTATTTTGATTAACCGCGATATCGCCGAGGATGAGATGGATACGTATTTGAACGGGAGTCTTGATGCGATTCCGAGCGGAGATCTGCTGCCCGACATGGCGCGGAGTGTCGAAATTCTGGCGGAAAAAATACGGGCGCGAAAGTCAATACGCATCATCGGAGACTACGACATCGACGGTGTTTGCTCGACCTACATTCTATTGCAGGGCATGCGGGCGCTCGGCGCAAATGCGGACTATGATATTCCGGACCGCATTGCGGACGGCTACGGCCTAAACCTGCGCCTGGTGGAGCGCGCGGCAGCCGAGGGTGTGGATACCATCGTGACTTGCGACAACGGCATTGCGGCGCGGAACGAAGTTGCGGCCGCCGTGGAGCAGGGGCTCACGGTCATCGTGACAGATCACCACGAGGTGGCGCACGGCGAAGACGGTGAGGAGTTACTGCCGCCCGCCCACGCGGTCATAGACCCGAAGCGCGAGGGGGCGCAGTATCCCTTTTCTTCGATCTGCGGCGCGGTGGTCGCCTGGAAGCTGATTGAAGAGCTCTACCTGCACTTCGGAAAGCCCAAAGAGGATGCAAGGGTGCTGTTGCCCTTTGCGGCGATTGCGACGGTCGGCGATGTGATGCCGCTCCGAAAGGAGAACCGCATCATCGTGCGAGAAGGGCTGAAAGCAATCGGCAGCTGCGAGAATTCGGGGCTTCAAAAGCTGATTGCGCGCTGCGAGTTAAACCCGGCGGCGCTTTCTACCTATCACATCGGCTTTGTGATAGGCCCTTGCTTAAACGCGGGCGGCCGTCTGGAGAGCGCAAAGCTCGGACTCTCGATGCTTTTGGAAGAAGATGAAACGCGGGCCGAAGAGGCTGCGGAGCGCCTGAAGGCGCTGAACGATCAGAGAAAGCAGATGACGGAGAACGGCATACGCGCGGCCTCGGAGGAGATCGATGCGCTGCCCGAACTCCCGAAAGTATTGGTGGTCTATCTAAAGGATTGTCACGAGTCGGTGGCCGGCATCATTGCGGGGCGGCTCAAGGAGAAGTACTACCGCCCGAGCTTTGTGCTGACGGACAGTCAGGAAGCCGGATTTTTAAAGGGCTCGGGGCGAAGCATTGAGGGCTATCACATGTTTCATGCGCTCGAGGAAGTCTCTCCCCTCCTCAGCAAATTCGGCGGGCACCCCATGGCGGCGGGGCTCACGCTTCCGGAGACCGAATTGACGAGCTTCCGGGAGCAACTCAATCGAAACGCCGAACTCAGCGAAGCGCAGCTCATAGAGACCCAGTGGATTGACATTGCGCTTCCCTTTGCCTATGCGAACGAGGATTTGATTGCGGAGCTCTCGCGCATGGAGCCCTTCGGACAGGGCAATGTGCGCCCCTGCTTCGGGCAGAGGCATGTGGAGATACGGAGCGCCAGGGTGCTCGGAAAGAACCGGAATGTCGTGAAATTAAGTCTCCGGGACGAAGCCGGAACGGTGAGAGAGGCAATTGCCTTCACCGACGGCGACGCCTTCCTTGCGGAGATGGCGGAAAGCAAGTATTTCGCTGTCCTCTATTTTCCGGAACTGAACGAATATCTCGGCAGAACAAGCTTGCAACTTGTGTTGAAAGCATGGAAATTTGAGCGCTGAACTGTTATAGTAAGGCTGAATTTTTTCGCGTTGGAGGAAAAGCAATGAAGACAGTGGCGGATTATGTGCGCACCATTCCGGATTTTCCGGAGCCCGGCGTCATGTTTCGGGATATCACGACGATTTTGCAGGACGCGGAGGGGCTGCACCTTGCGGTCGACGGTCTTCGCGAGGCACTGAAGGGTGTCGATTACGATGTCGTCGTGGGTCCGGAATCCCGCGGTTTTATTTTCGGTGTTCCGCTCGCCTATGCGGAGTATAAGCCCTTTGTTCCGATTCGGAAGGCGGGCAAGCTCCCGGCGGAGACCATTTCCGAGACCTATGAGCTGGAGTACGGCCATGCGACCATCGAGATCCATAAGGATGCGATCAAACCGGGACAGCGCGTCGTGATTGTCGACGACTTGATCGCGACCGGCGGCACGACGGAGGCCATGATACGCTTAATCGAAAAGCTCGGCGGCGTGGTCGAAAAGGTTTTGGTTGTGATTGAGTTAAAGGGACTGCACGGCAGAGATAAGCTGGAAGGCTATCCGGTCTTCTCGCTGGTGAGCTACGAGGGAAAGTAAAAGAAGAGCGCTGTCCGCTTGGGGCAGCGCTTTTTCTGAAGCGGAAAGTCCGTTAAGAAGGGGCTGAAAGAAAAGGTCTTAAGAAAAGAGAAAAGATATGAAAGCTTGTATACACATCTATACGGGGGACGGCAAGGGAAAGACAAGCGCTGCCATGGGGCTTGCGCTTCGCATGGCGGGACACGGAAAGCGCGTGCTGCTCGCCCAGTTCTTAAAGGACGGGAGTTCGGGCGAGCTTGCCGCCCTCCGAACATTGCCCGAACTGCACTGCCTCCGCATGGAGGAGCACTTCGGCTTTTTTTGGACCCTCAGCGAGGCGGAGCGAGAAAAAGAAAAGGCAGCCGTGCGGCGCTATTTCACGGAAATCTTGGAGGCGGTCCGGCGGGAAAAGCCGGCGCTCCTGATTCTCGATGAGAGCATAGCGGCCTATCGTCTGGGGCTTATTCCGCAGGAGGCCTTCCTTAACTTCTTGGACCATAGGCCCGAGGGCCTGGAGCTCGTGCTGACCGGGCGGGATGCGCCGGAGGAACTTCTGAATCGCGCCGACTATGTCTCGGAACTAATCAAGCGGAAGCACCCCTTTGACGAGGGGCTTCCCGCGCGGGAAGGGGTGGAGTTTTGAGAAGCGAGGCACTTGAAAAAGCGCTTGCACCCTATGCGGCCTTTGAGGACGGAAAGCGTCTTCGCGCGGGTTTTACGACCGGGAGCGCGGCCGCGGCTGCGGCTTCCGCTGCGGCGACCCTGCTTTTTTCGGGCGAGCGCTGCGAGGCGGTTTTGCTTCGCACGCCGGTCGGCGCCCTGCTCCCGATTCCGATCGAATGCGCGGAGCTGCGTGACGAAAACGGTGTGAGAACCGCGCTTGCGGCGGTGCGAAAGGACGCGGGCGATGATCCCGATGTGACGGATGGGCTTCTCTTTTACGCGAGCGTCCGCACGGAGAGGAGCAGAGGCACAGGAAACAGCGAGAGAAGCGAAAGCACTGCGGCGCAGGCGGGAACGGAGAAAGTTTCGGCGGCGGATGCTTCGGCGCTTCCGGTGGTACTCTGCGGCGGCCCGGGCGTGGGCCGGGTGACCAAGCCGGGGCTCGAACAGCCGGTCGGTGAAGCGGCCATTAACCGCGTGCCGCGGAATATGATTGCGGAGGCGGTGCGGGCCGCATACCGAGAGAGCGCTTCCGCGCCGCTTGCCCCCGAAGAGCGCGTCGTTGTGACCCTCTCCTGCCCGGAGGGAGAGGAGAAGGCCCAAAAGACCTTTAACCCGAAGCTCGGCATAGAAGGCGGGCTCTCGATACTCGGGACCGAGGGCATCGTGCGCCCCATGAGTCGGCGCGCCCTCATCGAGACCATCGTGACGGATGTCAAATTCCATTTGACGGAGCGGGACTGCCTGCTCGCCGTGCCCGGGAGTTACGGGCTTCATTTCCTGGAAGATCACTTTGGACTCGGTGCGGCGGATCCCGTGGTCATGAGTAATTTTGTCGGTGAAACCCTGGATGCCGCGGTACAGTACGGGGCGAAGGGCGTGCTGCTCGCGGGACATCTCGGGAAGTTTGTAAAGCTAGCGGGCGGTATTATGAATACACACTCCCGCGAGGCGGACTGCCGCCTGGAACTACTCGCAATCCACGCCTTTCAGGTGGGCGCGCCGCGTGAGCTCGTTACGGCGGTC
Organism: Stomatobaculum sp. F0698; assembly: GCF_030644385.1. GTDB lineage: Bacteria > Bacillota > Clostridia > Lachnospirales > Lachnospiraceae > Moryella. The sequence continues at coordinate 686,162 of NZ_CP130060.1, forward strand.
TTAAAGGCCGGGCTCACGACAGAGGCTGTGCGGCTCTTAAAAGAGGCGGGCTATCTCAAGGCGACTTCCGAGAGCCTGCTTAGCGCAATGGAGCGCGCGGCAGAGAGCCGCGTGCGGGGGGAGACGGAAATCGGTATTTTGGTATATACCCTGGAGGACGGCGTACTCGCGGAGAGTCGAAACGCGCGGGATTTGATGCGCCGCAGCATAGGAGGGGGAGAAAAATGAGTGAGCAAAAAGTCCTGTTGTTCGGCGGAACCACCGAGGGGCGGGAACTGGCAGCCTGGCTTCGGGAGAGCGATATTCCGGTGCTGAGCCATGTCGCGACCGAATACGGGGAGGCCTTACTGCGAGAGGAGGCGCTTCCGGCCGAGTCCGGCAGACTCAATGAACCGGAAATGCGGGAGCTCTTGGAATCGGGCGCGTTTTCCGTGGTTGTCGATGCAACCCACCCCTTTGCGACCGAGGTATCCGGAAACATTCGGGAGGCAGCGAAAGAGGCGGGGGTTTTCTACTGCCGTGTGCTGCGCGCGGCGGCCGAGGAGAGCGAGGAAGTGCGGCTAGCCGAGGCGAGACTGATTGCGCGGGGACTCTTTTCGGTCTTTGCAAGTCAGCGCGAGGCGGCGGCATACTTAGCGGGAACGGAGGGAACGGTCTTTCTTTCGACCGGCAGCAAGGAGCTCTCGGTCTATGATGCGCTCCCGCGGGAGCGGCTCGCGGTTCGCATTTTGCCGGGCGAAGAGGCGCTTCAAAAGGCTGTCGAGGCGAGGCTTCCGCTCGCCAATATTGTGGCGATGCAGGGGCCCTTCTCGACCGCGCTGAATGAGGCGCTCTTACAGCGCTTTGACGCGCGCTACTTAGTCAGCAAGAAGTCGGGGCAGCCCGGCAGTTATCTTGAAAAACTGCTGGCCTGCGAGCGGCTCGGTGTCGCTTTTCTCGCGATACGGCGGCCTGCGGAAGAGGGCGGTTATTCCATGGAGGAAGCAAAGGCACTGCTTCGGCAGCGCTTTGGCGGAGGAGAGACGAAAAAAGAAATCGCCATCGTCGGCATAGGGCCGGGGCGAGCGGGGCTTTTAACCGCGGAGGCGCGGGAAGTCATAGTAAACGCCGAGCTCTTAATCGGGGCAAGCCGCATGAAGGACTTTGCGCTTGCACTCTTTCGGGCAGCCGGTCGGCAGGCACCTGCCTGCGCGGATAGCTACCGGCCGTCCGAGATTGCCGCGCTTGCGGAGCAGAGTCAGGCAAAGCGCATTGCGGTGCTGACCAGCGGGGACACAAGTTTCTTTTCGCTGACCCGTCAGCTTACGAAAGCCCTTGCCGCGCGGGAGGCACTGCCGAAGCCCGTGATCTACCCCGGTATTTCTTCGCTCGCCTTTTTTGCGGCAAAGCTCGGCTTCTCGACCGAGGGGCTTCCGAGTCTGCGCCTCCACGGGCGAAAGCAGGCCTTGCTCCCGGTTATATTAAAGCAAAGAAGGGCCTTCGTGATTCTGGAGGGGGCTTCGCAGCTTGACGAACTCCGGGAACTCGCGGCGGCGCTTGGCCGCTTCGGTGCGGGGGATGCGTGCTTTTCGTTCGGCGCAAATTTAGCCCTCCCGGATGAGCGCATCTTTTCGGCGACTGCGAAGGACTTTGCGGAAGAGGCACTCACGGAGGAATTTGCGGCGCTCCCGCCGCATGTGCTGCTTTGCCTCTACCTAGCGCTGCCGGATGCATCCGCGGCGCGTCCCTTGAGCCCCGGCATTCCGGATGCGTGCTTTCTCCGCGAGAAGACGCCGCTCACCAAGCGGCAGATACGCGCGGCGGCAATCAGTCTGCTCGGCGTACGGGAGGATGCGGTTTGCTGGGATATCGGGAGCGGCACGGGCGGCATGACCGCCGAGCTCGCCATGGCGGCACCCCGCGGGGAGGTCTTAGCCGTGGAGTGCGATGAGGAGGCCTTTGCGCTTACGGGACAGAATATAAGGCGCTTTGCGCTCTCGCAGGTAAAGCAGTACTTCGGCCGTGCGCCGGAAGTTCTCGCGGACCTTCCGAAGCCGGACTGCGTCTTTGTGGGTGGCAGCACCGGGGAGATGGCGGCAATCTTTACGGCTGTTTTTGGGAAGAATCACGCGGCGCGCGTGGTCGCGACCGCCGTGAGTCTTGAGACCATCGCAGAGCTCTCGGCGCTTTGCGCAGCGTATGAGCGCGCGGGCTGCCATGTCGAGTGCCTGCAACTCAGCGCGGCCGAGACCAAGAAGCTGGGGCGCTATCATCTCTTGTTCGGACAGAACCCGACCATGCTCTTTTTGATTGAAGGAGGTGCGGCATGCAAAAACTGATGGTGGCGGCGCTCTCATCAGGTGCGGGAAAAACGAGTGTCAGCATGGGACTCGCGGCTCTCTTTCGGCAGGCCGGAAAGAGCGTACAGGTCTATAAGACGGGGCCGGACTACATTGACCCTCAGTTCTACGCTCCCATTACCGGCAGGCGCTGCATCAATTTAGATCCCTATTTTCTGTGTGAGAGCGAGCTTATCGAGACCTTTTCGCGCTATCAAGGCGAGGCGGATATTCTCCTCGTCGAGGCCGCGATGGGGCTCACGGACGGCATTGCGGGGCAGGGGGACAGGGCTTCTGCGCTCCAAGTTGCGCGAACCCTCTCTCTGCCGATACTTCTCCTGGTGGCAAGAGGTTCGGAAGAAGAGGCGGCGGAAAAACTATCGGCGCTTACGGCAGAGGACCGCGCGCGCATTCGGGGCCTCGTCTTAAACGAAGGCGGCAAGGGAGTGGCAGAACCCGGGACAGAGCTGCCGCGCGAACTTGCCGGCATTCCGGTACTCGGGCGCATCCCGGCGCTCGGCGCGCAGACCTTAAAGAGTCGTCACCTGGGGCTTGTTGTGCCGCTCGAAGCGGAGGAGATACTGGGCTTTGCGCGGCGAATGGCGGCGGCCCTTAAAGAGGCCTTGCCGGATGACTTTTTTTTCGGCGGCGGAGCGGCGGAAACGCCCTTCCGTGTCGGCATAGCGCGGGACGAGGCTTTCTCTTTCTTCTACGAAGAAAATCTTCGCGTTCTGCGGGAGCTCGGCTGCGAACCTGTCTTTTTCAGTCCCTTAAGAGAGCGGGCGCTTCCGGCGGGCTTATCCGGGCTCTGGCTTCCCGGCGGCTACCCGGAACTTTACGCGGAGGCGCTTGAAAACCAAACTTCTCTTCTCGAGGACATACGGGACGCGGTGCAGGGCGGGCTTCCGACCGTTGCGGAGTGCGGCGGCTTTATGTTCCTGCTGGAGAGCCTCGAGGATGTGAACGGGCTCACGCATGAGATGGTCGGCGCCCTTCCCGGACGGGCCTTCCGCACCGAGAAACTGCAGCGCTTCGGTTATATTGAAATCAAAGCGAAGGAAGATACGCTGCTTCTAAAAGCGGGAGAGAGCCTTCGCGGGCACGAATTTCACTACTGGGATGCGAGCGAGAACGGCGAGAGCTGCCTTGCGACCAAGGCAAACGGCAGTAAGTCCTGGGACTGCGTGCAGGGGAGCGCGACCCTCTTTGCGGGCTACCCGCATATTTATCTCGCAAACGAGGCAGGGCAGTGGGCCGCTGCGCGCTTTGCGGCGGCCTGCCGCGCCTTTCAGCGGGCCCGCGAGGCGGCAAGATGCTAGTGCTCTATGCGGGCGGCAGCGCGAGCGGTAAATCGGAGGCGGCGGAAGCAGCGGCCGTGCGCGCGGCTAAGGCGGCGGGAACTCCGCTCATTTACCTCGCGACCATGGAGCGCGGCGGGCGGGAAGCGGAAGCGCGGATTGAAAAGCACCGCGCGCAGCGCGCCGAGAAGGGCTTCCGAACCATAGAACGTCCGCGCGCGGTGCACGAACTCACGCTGCCCGCGGGCGCTGTGGTTCTCTTGGAGGATCTCGGAAATTTAGTCGGGAACGAACTCTTTTCGCCGGAGGCGGCCGCGCTCTCCGAAGCGGATGTACTGCGGGCACTCAACGAGAGCCTGCTTTCCCTCGAGGCGAAGTGCGGGCAACTTATCTTGGTCGGCGCCCTGCTCGCGGAGGAGCCGCGATATGCGGATCCCGACACCGAGCGCTATGTGCGCATCTTTTCCGCGCTTCAGAATGCGCTCGCCGCGAGCGCGGAAGCCGTGTATCTCGCGGAGCTCGGAATCCTGCGCTGTATCAAACGGAAGGAGGATGTATGAAGTATCTCCGCGCTTTTTGTATTGCCGCAGCCATGTATTCGCGGCTTCCGGTGCCGAATGTGCGCTGGGATGAGGAGAGCAAGGCAGCCGTACTCCTGTTATTTCCGCTGCTCGGCGTCATTGAGGCGGGACTCATCTACGCGGCGGCGATTTTCATGCTGCGCATTTCGGTAGCTGCGCCGCTCGAGGCCCTTTGTCTCACGGCCTTGCCCCTCCTCTTTACCGGCGGCATTCACTTTGACGGCTTTTTGGACACGGCGGATGCACTGGGTTCCTGGAAGGGAAAAGAAGAGAAACTCGCCATTTTAAAAGATGTGCATGCGGGTTCCGCGGCGGTCTTACAGGGCGGACTCATGTTGCTCGGCGGCTTTGCGGCCTGGCTTACCCTCTTTGAGACAGGACGGCTTCCCGAATATCTGCCCCAACTTTTGCCGATCTTCCTCATGAGCCGCGCGCTCAGTGCGCTCTCCATCTATCTGCTCCCGAACGCGCGGGGGGCCGGAACGGTGTACGACTTTACCTTGTCGCGCGCCAGGCGAACGGGGCAGCTCCTATCGAGCCTCTATTTGATACTTGCCGCGGCGGCTCTTTTCGGCACGGGTTCTCTGTTTACGGGCGCTTGCATTTTCGCTGCCGTGCTGCTCTCGGCGGTATATAGCGGCGCTCGCGCAGCTCTCTCCTTCGGCGGCATGACGGGAGACCTTGCGGGCTTTCTCTTAACGAACTGCGAGGCGGCCGGCCTCATCGCCGCCGCGCTTGCATTCCGCATTTAAAGACCGTATAATCTAAGATTATTATATAAAATAAGAAGCAGTCAAAAGTCCGCTCAAGGCGGGCAAATTCAGCGCTTGTCCGATCACGGGCGAAGCTGAGAAAGGGGGACCGGACAGTATGGAAGAGAACCAGAGAGAATTGGAGAAGCCGGCAGAATTTACAGACCCGGATGTACTCTATGAGGAGCTGATCGCAGCCATTGAGCGCTATCATCCTTCCGATGACACTGCGCTCATTCACCGCGCCTATATGACCGCGAAGAACGCACATATGGATCAGAAGCGGAAGTCCGGCGAGCCCTACATCATCCACCCGCTCTGCGTCGCGATTATTCTCGCGGATTTGGAGCTCGACAAAGAGAGCATCATCGCGGGGCTTTTGCACGATGTCGTCGAGGACACGATACTCACGAAGGAGCAGATTGCGCGCGTCTTCGGGGACGATGTGGCCCTCTTGGTGGACGGCGTTACCAAGCTCACAAACCTCACCTGGACCAAGGACAGACTTGATATTCAGGCCGAAAACCTTCGCAGAATGTTTCTTGCGATGTCACAGGACATCCGCGTCATTCTGATTAAGCTTGCGGACCGCCTCCACAACATGCGCACCCTGCAGCACATGAAGCCGGAGAAGCAGCGCGAAAAGGCGAAGGAAACCTTGGAAATCTATGCGCCGCTCGCAGACCGCCTCGGTATCAGCCGTGTTAAGGTAGAGCTCGATGATTTGGCGCTCCGTTATCTGGAGCCGAAGGCGTATCACGAGATTGAAGAAAAAATCGCGGAGATGAGTCAAAGCAAGGAGCGCGTCATCGAGAGTCTGGTTGAAAAAGTACAGCACCTCATGAACCGCGAGCAGATCCCGAGCAGTGTGATCGGACGGCGAAAGCACATCTTCTCGATTTACAAGAAGATGGTGAGTCAGAACAAGAGCTTTGACGAGATTTACGATATCTTCGCGGTGCGCGTGCTTGTGCAGGATTTAAAGGACTGCTATGCCGCGCTCGGCGCCCTGCATGTGAGTTTTACACCGCTCTCGGAGCGCTTTAAGGACTATATCGCGCGTCCCAAGCCGAACCGCTACCAGTCCCTGCACACGACCCTCATAGACCGCGGCGGCACCTTGTTTGAAGTGCAGATTCGCACCTATGAGATGGACAAGGTCGCAGAATACGGTATCGCCGCGCACTGGAAGTACAAGGAGAAGGCAAAGGGCGAGAATCCCACGGTGACAGGCGGCGAGGCGGAGAAGATGCGCTGGCTCCGCCAGATTCTCGAGTGGCAGCGGGAGATGCCGGACAGCAAGGAGTTTCTCTCGGGTGTACGAAACGAGCTGAACCCGTTTACGGACATGGTTTATGCCTTTACGCCGAACGGCGATGTCAAAACCCTGCCGGCGGGTTCCACGCCGATCGACTTTGCCTATTCCATTCACTCCGCGGTCGGAAACTGCATGGTGGGCGCACGTGTCAATGCGCGCATGGTGCCGTTAAACTACGTGATACAAAACGGAGACCGCGTCGAAATTCTGACTTCGCAGAACTCGCGCGGACCGAGCCGCGACTGGCTCAAGCAGGCAAAGAGCTCTCAGGCGCGAAATAAAATCAATCAGTGGTTTAAGACCGAGCTCAAAGAAGAGAACATTGTGCGGGGCAAGGAATTGCTCGCCGCCTATGCGAAAAGCCGCGGACAGGATTGGAGCGAGTTAAACCGCCCGGAGTACCAGGAAAAGGTGCTGCGCCGCTATTCCATGCATGACTGGGACGCGGTGCTTGCGACCGTGGGCCACGGCGGCATCAAAGAGGGCCAGGTCGTAAACCGCATGATCGAGGAGCGGAAACGGGCGCTCGCCAAGCAGATTTCGGATGAGACCGTGCTCGCAAACCTCGAGGAGAACAACAAGGAGAGCCAGATTGCGACGCTCCGCAGATCCGGAAACGGCATCGTCGTGAAAGGCATCCACGACCTCGCAGTTCACTTTTCTCGTTGCTGCGCGCCGGTTCCGGGCGATGAAATTGTAGGCTTCGTGACGCGCGGCCGCGGCATTACCATACACCGCACGGACTGCATCAACATTCTGTCCCTGCCCGAAATCGAGAGGGCTCGTCTCATCACGGCCGAATGGCAGGTGCCGGAGGGAGAGGAGAATCACTATATTGCGACCTTGCGCGTGGTGGCGCACAATCGCACCGGCCTCTTGGTTGACATAAGCCGCGTCTTTACGGAGCGCGGGCTGGATGTGAAGGCTTTCAACACGAGAACCTCGAAGCAGGACATCGCGACGATGGACGTGACCTTCGAGATCGGCTCCGCGGAGGAGATTCGTTCTCTGCAGGATAAACTTCGGCAGTGCGATGGCGTCATTGACATTGAGAGGAGCTGAGCCATGGACGAGAGCAAACTTTCCGTTCTTTGCATGACACTGGGTATGGTGGAGACCAACTGTTACCTGGTTTGGAACAAAGAGAGCAAGGAGGCCCTCTTGATCGATCCGGCCGATTCCGCGCCGCAGATCGAGAAGGTGATACGCGAGCGGGAGCTTACGCTGAAGGCCCTTCTTCTGACGCACGGTCACTTTGACCACGTGCTCGCGGCCGATGCGCTGCGTGAGGCCTTTCATGTGCCGCTCTGCGCGGCTTCCCCCGAGGCAGAGACCTTAAACGACCCCGACTTAAACGGCGACGCGCGTTTCATGCGGAGCGGACTCCGCTTAAAAGCGGACCGCCTGTTCACGGACGGCGAGAAGGTAGAGATACTCGGCACCGAGATGCAGGTTATTTTCACACCGGGACATACGCGCGGCTCCTGCTGTTACTATTTCCCGGCGGAGCAAGTTCTCTTCTCTGGCGACACGCTCTTTCAGGGTTCCTTCGGCCGGGTGGATTTGCCGGGCGGAGACCTGCCGAGCTTAAAGAAATCACTGGACAGGCTCTTTGCGCTCCCGGAGGATACGCTGGTGCTCCCGGGACATATGGGCGAGACCAGCATAGGCGAAGAGCGGAAGAGTAACCCGATTTTCTATTACTGAGACAGGGTAAAACAGATGATATCCTTACAATTACAGGACGTCCCCTTTGAACAGGATGTCCGGGAACTTTTCATGGCGTTTTTTCCGGGACAGAGCTTCAGTCATGTACCGGAACAAGACGCCATGATTTCTTGTATCATGGAGGCCTGCGCGGAGGAAGGCGCCGCGCCGCGGCTCGGCAGCTATCGAGCCGAACTGCGGACGGCAGAGGGAGAGGCGTTTCGCTTTGAGAGCGCTTGGATGGAAGAGCGCATCGAGAGCAAGAACGAATTGAAGCGTGCGCTCTACCGCGCGCTCTCCGCGCTCACGGGGAAAGAACTTCCCTGGGGCACGCTGACGGGCATACGTCCCGCAAAGCTTGCGCTCACGGGACTGCAAGCGGGGAAGTCGGCGGATGAAATCCGGGCCGAATTCAAACGCGATTTCTTTTTGAGTGACGCGCGGAACGAGCTCTGTGTGAGGACCGCCGAAAATGAGCTCCGCGCGATTCGCGGGCTCGACTTTTCGACGGGCTACAGTCTCTACATCGGCATTCCCTTCTGTCCGACGACCTGCCTCTACTGCTCCTTCCCCTCCTATCCGATCGGAAGTAAGAAGAGCACGGCTTATCTCGCGGCCTTGAAAGAAGAAATACGGCTGGTCGCGAACTTGATGGCGGAAAAGCGCCTCGACGCTATCTATGTGGGCGGCGGGACGCCGACCAGTTTAAGCGCAGCGGAACTCGAAGAGCTGCTCGGCTTTGTGAGAGGACTCTTTGATCTCTCGGCGCTTCGGGAGTTTACGGTCGAGGCCGGACGCCCGGACAGCATAAGCCGCGAGAAGCTGATTGTCCTAAAGGAACAGGGCGCAGACCGCATCAGCATCAATCCCCAGACCCTAAAACAGGGGACCCTCGACCTAATCGGGCGCTTTCACACGGTGGAACAGTTCGTTGAGAGCTTTCGGCTCGCGCGAGAGCTCGGCTTTGACAACATCAACACCGACCTCATCATGGGGCTACCGAACGAGAGCGAGGCGGATGTGCGGCGCACCATGGAGGGCATACGCGCGCTTTCGCCGGACGATGTGACCATACACAGTCTCGCTTTGAAGCGGGCGGCGCGCCTCAACACGAAGCGCGAGGACTATGCGGATGTGAGCTACGGCGACGCGAACCGCATGGTGGAGCTCGCCTCTTCCTATTGCGAAGAGATGGGGCTCTCGCCCTACTACCTCTACCGCCAGAAAAATATGGCGGGCAACTTAGAGAATGTGGGCTGGTGCAAAAGGGGCAAGGAAGGGCTCTACAACATTCTCATCATGGAAGAACTCGAGACCATTATAGGCTGCGGCGCGGGCACAACGACGCGGGTGATGCGCGGCGCCGGGCAGTACGATCGCCTTGAGAATGTCAAGGATCCCGGACTCTATGTGGAACGTCTTAAGGAGATGCTCGCAAAAAAGGAGCGTGCCCTCGGCGGAGATGTGCTAAGATAAAGAGATAGAGACGATAGGGAGAAGCGCCAATCGGAGAGAAGGAGGGTAAGGCGATGAGTTTAAAGAAGCAGCCGGTCACAGGAATGAAGGACATTCTGCCGGACGAGATGACCTTGCGGGATTATTTGATCGGTGTCATTAAGGAGACCTACCGCAGCTTTGGTTTCACCCCCATGGAGACCCCCTGTGTGGAGCACATTGAGAATTTGACGAGCAAGCAGGGCGGCGACAACGAGAAGCTGATTTTCAAAATTTTAAAGCGCGGCGAGAAGCTCCGCCTCTCGGAGGCGGCGGGCGAGGAAGATCTCTGCGACAGCGGTCTTCGCTACGATCTGACGCTTCCGCTGACCCGTTATTATGCGAACAATGCGGCAAAGCTGCCGAGCCCCTTTAAGGCGCTGCAGTGCGGCTCGGTCTGGAGAGCGGACCGCCCGCAGAAGGGCAGATATCGCCAGTTCACCCAGTGCGACATCGATATCCTGGGTGAGGAGAGCAATCTCGCCGAAATCGAGCTGATCCTCGCAATCGCGAAGACCTTAAAGAAGCTGGTTCCGACCAACGACTTCCTGGTCCGCGTGAACGACAGAAAGATACTGCGCGCCATGGTGGCTTTTGCGGGCTTCCCGGCGGGACAGGAAGACAGCGTTCTGATTACGCTCGACAAGATGGATAAGATAGGCACGGAAGGTGTCCGCGCGGAGCTCATCGAGAACGGCGCGAGCGAGGCTTCCGCGGAAAAGTACCTGGGGCTCCTTGCGAACCTCGGGAACGATGCGGCGGCGGTGCGCGGACTCGGCGAGACCCTCGGCGACTTCCTCGAAGCGGGCACCGCAGAGGGACTTGCGGAGATCATGGAAGCCGTTAAGAGCGTGAGCGGCGGCGCGGTCAAGGTGCAGTTTGACCCGACCTTGGTTCGCGGCATGGGCTACTATACGGGCTCCATCTTCGAGGTTTCGATGGAAGGCTTCGGCGGTTCGGTTGCGGGCGGCGGACGCTACGACAAGATGGTCGGCAAGTTCACGGGCACGGATGTTCCGGCCTGCGGTTTCTCGATCGGTTTTGAGCGCATCATCGCAATCCTCATGGATCAGCAGTACGTGATTCCCTCGCAGAAGGAGAAGGTCGCGATTCTGCTCGATAAGAAGCTCAGTGCAGCGCGCCGCGGCGAGGCGCTGCTCGAAGCGGAGCGCGAGCGTGAGGCCGGCAAGGATGTGCTGGTCACCAAGATGGCAAAGAACAAGAAGTTCCAGCGAGACCAGCTCTCGCAGCAGGGCTATACGGATTTCCGGGATTATTTTGAGGCATAAGAGGGGAGATACAGTATGTCGGAGTCAATGAGAGGCTTGAAGAGAACACATCGCTGCGGCGAAGTGGTTGGAGCGGAGCTCGGCAGTGAAGTCACGGTCATGGGATGGGTGCAGCGCAGCCGCAATAAGGGCGGCGTCGTTTTCACCGATCTTCGCGACCGCAGCGGCCTGCTCCAGCTCATTTTTGAGGAGGAGGACTGCGGAGAAGAGGTGTTCCGCAAGGCGCAGAGCTTAAAGAGCGAGTACTGCATTGCGGTCGAGGGACGGCTTGAGCGCCGTTCGGACCCGAACCCGAAGCTCCCGACCGGTGAGCTCGAGGTGCGGGCAAAGACACTCCGCATACTCTCGGAGTCCGAGACCCCGCCCTTCCCGATCGAGGAGAATACGAAGACGCGCGAGGAGCTTCGCTTAAAGTACCGCTTCCTCGATCTTCGCCGTCCGGATTTGCAGGCGAGAATCATGCTGCGCTCCAAGATTGCGGCGGAGATTCGCCGCTTCATGACGGGCGAGGGCTTCCTTGAGATTGAGACGCCGACCCTGATCAAGTCGACGCCCGAGGGCGCGCGCGACTATCTGGTGCCGAGCCGTGTCCACCCGGGCAGCATGTATGCGCTGCCGCAGTCGCCCCAGCTCTTAAAGCAGCTGCTCATGTGCTCCGGCTACGACCGCTACTTCCAGCTGGCGCGCTGCTACCGCGATGAGGACCTGCGCGCGGACCGTCAGCCGGAGTTCACCCAGGTCGATATGGAGCTCTCCTTTGTGAATGCGGACGATGTGCTCGCGGTCAATGAGAAGCTCCTGCACAGTTTGTTTAAAGAAGTGCTCGGTGTCGAGGTGCAGCTTCCCATTCAGCGCATGACCTGGAGAGAGGCAATGGAGCGCTACGGCTCCGACAAGCCGGATCTCCGCTTCGGCATGGAACTCACGGATGTCTCGGCGGTCGTCAAGGACTGCGAGTTTGCGGTCTTTGCGGGCGCACTCGCGGCGGGCGGCAGCGTGCGCGGCATACGCGTGGAAGGCCAGGGCCATATGCCGCGAAAGAAGATTGACGCGCTCGTCGAATTTGCCAAGGGCTACGGCGCGAAGGGTCTCGCCTATGTCGCGATTCAGGAGGACGGAAGCCTTAAGTCCTCGTTTGCGAAGTTCATGAAGGACGAGGAGATGCAGGCGCTCGTTGCGGCCATGGGCGGCAAGAACGGCGACCTCCTGCTCTTTGCGGCGGATAAGAACAAGACAGTCTTCGACGTGCTCGGCGCGCTCCGCGTGGAACTTGCGCGTCAGCTTGAACTTCTCGACAAGAACGAGTTCCGCTTTGTCTGGATTACGGAATTCCCGCTTCTTGAGTGGTCGGAGGAAGAGGCGCGCTTCAAGGCGATGCACCACCCCTTCACGATGCCCATGGAAGAGGATTGGGATAAGATTGACAGCGATCCGGGTGCGGTTCGCGCCGAGGCCTATGACATAGTCTTAAACGGCAATGAGATCGGCGGCGGCTCGGTTCGTATTCACCGCTCGGATGTGCAGGAGAAGATGTTCGAGGTTCTGGGTCTCACGAGAGAGGTCGCGGAGGAGCGCTTCGGCTTCCTGCTCGATGCCTTCCGCTACGGCGTGCCGCCGCACGCGGGTCTCGCCTACGGCCTTGACCGCCTGGCGATGCTCATGGCGGGGGCGGACACGATACGCGACGTCATTGCCTTCCCGAAGGTCAAGGACGCCTCGGATCTCATGATGAACGCACCGGATATTGTTGAGGAGAAGCAGCTGGAGGAGCTCTCTCTCTGCTTCCGGGAGAATCAGGCGTGAACAACGAAACGATTAAGATTTTGATTGCGGACGATGAGGCGCGCATGCGCGCCCTCGTCCGCGATTATCTGCGGGTCAAGGGCTATCAGGTTCTGGAGGCGGAGAACGGCGCGGAGGCGCTTTCGGTCTTCGAGCGGGAGCCTGACATTGCCCTCGTGCTCTTGGATGTCATGATGCCGGAACTGGACGGCTTCGAGACCTTGAAGGAACTGCGCCGCATTTCGGAGGTGCCGGTGCTCATGCTGACCGCGCGCAGCGAGGAGAGGGATGAGCTTCGCGGCTTTTCGCTCGGCGCGGACGAATACATCGCAAAGCCCTTCAGCCCGAAGGTGCTCATGGCGCGCGTCGAGGCTGTTTTAAAGCGCACTGCGGCGAATCCGGAGGGCATCGTGCTGGAGACCGCCGGCATACGGCTCGATGAGCGCGCCCATGAAGTCAGCGTGGACGGAAAGAACATAGACTTAAGCTTTAAGGAATTCGAATTGCTCCGCTACTTCCTCGAAAATAAGGGGATCGCACTCTCGCGGGAAAAGATTCTGAACCATGTCTGGAATTACGACTACTTCGGCGATGCGCGCACCATCGACACGCATGTGAAGAAACTCAGGGCCAAGATGGGAGAGAAGGGCGCGTATATCCGCACCATCTGGGGCATGGGCTATAAATTCGAGCCGGAGGAGGCGTGAAACACTCGATACGCCTGCGCTTTACGGCGCTGATTTTTCTGGTGCTCGCGCTGCTCATGGCGGGCCTGCTCCTAATGAACAGCTTCGGCCTGGAGCGCTTTTACCGCAGGCAGAAGGTAAGAGATTTGGAGTACGCCTACCGAGAACTCGATGCGCTCGCCATGGCGAAGGGCGCAGCGTCAACGGATGTAGAGGACTTACTCCGCTCCTACAGCAGTCACTATAACATCATGGTGGCAATCGTGGACTCGGCGAATTCAAAGCTCTTACAGAGCAGCGAGAACGGGAAGAGCCGACTCTACAAGCGGGTGCAGCGCTATCTCTTCCAACAGGGAGAAGACAGCAAGACTGTGGTGCTGAAGCGAAGCGAGAACTACACCATTGTGCAGGCTTACGACGAGGGCAGCCAGAGTGCGAACATAGACTGTTTCGCCTATCTCTCGGACAACCAGACCCTGCTGCTCATGACCACGCCGGTTGCGAATCTCAAGGAGAGTGTGCGGCTCGCAAACCGCTTTCTCTTCTATGTGGGTGCGCTGACCCTCTTGTTCGGCGTCTTTTTGGTCTGGGGCATGACCTCCCGCATTACGGGTCCCATACGATCGCTCGCGGCCCTCTCCGAAAAACTGGGACACATGGATTTTTCGGAGCGCTACCGCGGACAGAACGAGGATGAAATCGGCGTGCTCGGCAAAAACATGAACAGCATGGCGGGACAGCTGGAGCGGGCCATACTGGACTTAAAGGAAGCGAACCGAAAGCTGCGCGACGACCTTGCGCGCAAGGAAGAAATCGATGAGATGCGGCGGGAGTTTATCGCGAATGTCTCGCATGAGCTGAAAACCCCGATTGCCCTGATACAGGGCTATGCGGAGGGACTTGCGGACGGGCTCTGCGAGGAGAAAGAGATGCGGGAACAGTATCTCGGTGTGATACTCGACGAGGCGGAACGCATGAACAAGCTGGTGCGCCAGTTACTCACGCTCTCGCAGCTGGAATCCGAGCACCCGGACCTGAATCTCGAGGTGTTTGACCTCCGGGAGAGCGCCGAGAGCGTGCTCCGGAAAACGCAGGTGCTCGCCGAGGAGAGCGGGGCGAAGAGTTCGCTGCTCGCGCCGAAGGAAGCTCTCCTGGTGCGCGCGGATGCCTTTCGCATCGACGAAGTACTCATGAACTATGTGAGCAATGCGTATCATCATGTGAGCGAGGGCGGTGAGGTCAGCTTGCGCCTCCGTGTCGACGGCGATCGGGCGCACTGCGAGGTCTTTAACAGCGGAAAGCCGATTCCCGAGGCCGATTTGGAGCGGGTGTTTGAGAAGTTCTACAAGGTGGACAAGGCGCACACACGGAAGTACGGCGGGAGCGGGATCGGTCTCTCGATTGTGCGTGCGATCATGACCCAGCACAATATGCCCTGCGGTGTGCGAAACGTCGAGAACGGCGTGGTGTTCTGGTTTGAACTGCCGCTCGCCGCGACATGAACCACAGGATGTGCCCGTGAAACACTAGATGTGGTGGCGTGACGAAAAGCAAACACAAAACTTGTGAAATTTGCCCATTGCTTTTTGAATCTTGTGAACTCTGACGAGGATGCAAACGCACTTACTGGACTTTTCTCGCTCTGTTTCGGCGCTTTGCCATGTTTTCAATTCCAGTCAAGAGCGGTACACTATAGGAGCCCTAATTATGGGGCTTCTATTTTATTGATACTCCACATCTAGTGGAGATGAACCGCGAAAGAGGGGAACGGGATGGAAACCAAGGTCAGAACCAATGTCATTAAGCGCAACGGCCAGGAAGTGGAGTTTGACATCGAGAAAATCGTGAATGCGATTGAGGCGGCAAACCGCGAGGTGGACAGAATTCACCAGATGAACACCTACCAGATTCAGGCGATTGCGGATAAGATTGCCGCAGAGGTTGCGAACATCAAGCGCGCCGTCAACGTCGAGGACATTCAGGAGATGGTCGAAACCGGCATCATGGAGATGCGCGGCTTTGAGGTTGCGCAGAAGTACATTCGTTACCGCTACAAGAGAAGCCTTGCGCGTCATGCGAATACGACAGACGAGGGCATACTCTCCCTGATCGACCAGGCGAACGAGGAAGTGAAGCAGGAGAACTCGAACAAGAACCCGGTCATCAACTCGACCCAGCGCGACTACATGGCGGGTGAAGTCTCGAAGGATCTGACGCGCCGCATTCTGCTGCCCGAGGAGATTGTGAAGGCGCACGAGGAGGGCTTGATTCACTTCCACGATTCCGATTACTATGCGCAGCGCGAGCACAACTGCGATCTCATCAACCTGGAGGACATGCTGCAGAACGGCACCGTGATCAGCGAGACCATGATCGAGAAGCCGCACAGCTTCTTTACGGCCTGCAATGTCACGACCCAGATTGTCGCACAGGTCGCTTCGAACCAGTACGGCGGTCAGTCCTTTACGCTCTCGCACCTCGCGCCCTTTGTCGACGTGAGCCGTCAGAAGATTCGCAAGGCGGTCCTGGAGGAGAGAGAGCTCTGCGGTGAGTCCGTGGACGATGAAATCGTGGACCGCATCACCGAGCGCAGACTGAAAGAGGAGATTCGCAGCGGTATCCAGACCATTCAGTACCAGCTGATTACGCTCATGACCTGTAACGGTCAGGCGCCGTTTGTCACGATGTTCATGTACCTCGATGAGGTTCCGGAGGGACGCTTAAGAGACGATCTCGCGAGCATCATCCGCGAAGTGCTGCTGCAGAGAATGCGCGGCGTCAAGAACGAGAAGGGCGTCTGGATTACCCCGGCCTTCCCGAAGCTGATCTACGTTCTGGACGAGGACAATATCAGCGAGGACGCACCGTACTGGGAGCTCACCGAGCTCGCGGCGGAGTGCACCGCGAAGCGCCTCGTGCCGGACTACATCTCGGCGAAGAAGATGAAGGAGTACAAGAACGGCGATGTGTACCCGTGCATGGGTTGCCGCTCCTTCCTGACCCCGGATCTCGAGGGCCTCGGTGAGAACGGCGCGCACAAGTACTACGGCCGCTTCAACCAGGGCGTTGTGACCATCAACCTCGTCGATGTTGCCTGCTCCTCTTACGGCGATATGGACAAGTTCTGGGAGATACTTGAGGAGAGACTGGAGCTCTGCCACCGCGCGCTCCGCTGCCGTCACGAGAGACTGCTCGGCACCGTCTCCGACGTTGCACCCATACTCTGGCAGCACGGCGCACTGGCGCGCTTAAATAAGGGCGAGACCATTGACAAGCTCCTGTTTGACAATTACTCGACCATTTCGCTCGGCTACGCGGGCCTCTACGAGATGTGCATGCGGATGACGGGCAAGAGCCACACCGACGCGGAAATCGGCCGGCCGTTCGCAATCAAGGTCATGCAGAAGCTGAACGACAAGTGCGCGGAGTGGCGTGAGGCGGAGCGCATCAGCTATTCGATTTACGGAACGCCGATGGAGTCCACGACCTACAAGTTCGCAAAGAGCCTGCAGAAGCGCTTCGGCATCATTCCGGGTGTCACGGACAAGAACTACATCACCAACAGCTACCACGTCCACGTGAGCGAGAAGGTCGATGCCTTCCAGAAGCTCTCGTTTGAGGCGGACTTCCAGAAGCTCTCCCCGGGCGGTGCCATCAGCTATGTCGAGGTGCCGAATCTGCAGAACAATATCCCGGCGGTGCTCTCGATGATGCGCTATATTTACGATCACATCATGTACGCGGAGCTCAACACGAAGAGCGATTACTGCCAGGTCTGCGGTTATGACGGTGAGATTAAGATTCGCGAGAACGAGAACGGCAAGCTGATTTGGGAGTGCCCGAACTGCGGCAACCACGATCAGGAGAAGCTCTTTGTCGCGCGGAGAACCTGCGGCTACATCGGCACGCAGTTCTGGAACCAGGGAAGAACACAGGAGATTCGCGACCGCGTCCTGCATGTCTCGACCGCAAAGCGGGAGGCAGGTTGTAAGAGCGTCGAGGACTGAAAAGTCCGGGAGGAAGAATGAATTACGGACAGGTGTTTTATGCGGATACGGCAAATGGCATAGGCGCGCGCATCTCGCTCTTTGTGAGCGGGTGCACGCACCACTGTCCGGGTTGTTTTAACGAGGAGACCTGGGATTTTAACTTCGGCGATCCCTTCACGCGAGAGGTCGAGGACGATATCATAGAGCATCTTCGCCCCTCCTACATCGACGGGCTCTCGCTGCTCGGCGGCGAGCCCATGGAGGCGCAGAACCAGCGCGTCCTCCTGCCGTTTCTGGAGCGGGTCAAGCAAGAAGTGCCGCATGCGACCGTTTGGATCTACTCGGGCTATACCTTCGAGGAACTTCTGGACACGGAGAATCGCCGCTGTCACACCGAGGCGACCAGGCGCATTCTGGAACTCGCGGACATCCTGGTGGACGGCAAGTTCATACTCGCGGAAAAGGATGTGAAACTCCGCTTCCGCGGGAGCAGAAACCAGCGCATTCTGGAACTGAAGGAGAGTCTCAAGGAAAACCGTCCGGTGCACTCGCGCTACGAGAATCCGATCAAACACCATTATTAATTGAATGAATGGACTGCGATAGTATAATCTCATAGGTCAGCGGCCCCTCCCTGTGCTAAAATGAAGCAATCACAGGGAGGGGCTTTTTTTATGAAAATCAGTCAGTTATTGAAAGAAAAACCGGTTACACTCTCACTCGAAGTATTTCCGCCGAAGACCTCCGAGAAATACGAGGCGACTGCGGCGAATGCAAAGAAGATTGCGGCATTGCATCCGGACTTCATGTCCGTGACTTACGGCGCGGGCGGCGGCACGGGAGACTTTACGGCGGAGATTGCGGCGGAGATTCAGAACGGCTACGGCGTTCCGACCCTTGCGCACCTGACCTGCGTCTCCTCCTCGCGGGAGCATGTGACCAAAATGCTTTCTCTTTACAAGGAGAAGGGCATCGAGAACGTCCTTGCGCTCCGCGGCGACTTACCGCAGGACGGCACGCGCTCGGAAGACTACCGCTATGCGGTACAGTTGATTCGCGATATCAAAGAGAGGGACGGCGATTTCTTCTGCCTCGGCGGTGCCTGCTATCCGGAGGGACATGTGGAGTGCGAGCACAAAGAGGACGATATTCAGTTCTTAAAGGAGAAGGTGGATGCGGGTCTCGACTTCCTGACCACCCAGCTTTTCTTTGACAACAATATTTTTTATAACTTCCTCTACCGCGCGAGGGAGAAGGGCATCTCGGTTCCGATCATCGCGGGCATCATGCCGATCACCCGGGCAGAGCAGTTAAAGCGCTCGGTCGCAATGTCCGGCACGGCGGTGCCGCAGCGCTTCCGCGCGATTGTGGACCGTTTCGGCGAGCGACAGGGTGCGATGGAGCAGGCAGGTGTGATCTACGCGGCCGAGCAGATTGTGGACCTTATCGCAAACGGCGTGACCCACATCCATGTATACACGATGAACCGCCCGCAGATTGCGGAGCGCATCCTAAACCAGCTCTCGGAGATTGTCGACTGATGGAAGCGCGTGAGTTGGAACTCGACTACAGCGAGGTCTACCGTTACCTCGGCTATCGGAAGGAGCAGCCGGAGGGCGAGGTGAAGGAAGTTGTGGAGCGCTGTGTCGGGGATCTGGTGGCGCAGGCCGAACTGCGCTCGGTCGCGCGGCGCTTTCCGCTTGAATTTCTCGGGGAACAGCGTTTCCGCATCGGCGACATGGAGCTTGAGAGCCGGGCGCTCGCGCGAAACATGCGCGGCTGCGACGAGGCCTATCTCATGGCGGCTACCATAGGCTTTGCGATGGACAGGCTCGCGGCGCGCGCCTCGGCAATCGGCCGCATGAGTCGGGCTGTGATTTATCAGGCGGCCGGCGCCATGCTGATTGAGAGCTATTGCGACGCGCTGAACCGGAAGCTCAAGGAGGAGGCGGCGGCAGAGGGCAAGTTCCTGCGCCCGCGCTTTTCGCCGGGCTACGGTGACCTGCCGCTCGCCATTCAACCCGAGCTGTTTCGCGTGCTCGATGTGCAGAAGAACACGGGTATTACCCTGACCGAGAGCCTTTTGATGATGCCGACCAAGTCGGTCACGGCGCTGATCGGGGTTTCGACCGAGGACTCCCACTGTCTGATTCAGGGCTGTGAGAGCTGCGGAAAAAGAGACTGTAGTTTTCGGAGATAAGAGAGGGAGAACAAGAGATGGAGAAGAGAGATTTACGCGCCTGTCTCGGCAAGGAGTGGCTCTACTGTGACGGCGGAACCGGCTCCCTTTTACAGGAAAAGGGCCTAAAGGGCGGAGAACTGCCGGAGCGGTGGAATCTGGAGCGCCCCGAGGACATCATTGAGATTGCGGAGTCATATTTCCGTGCGGGCGCGGACATTGTGAACAGCAATACCTTCGGCGCAAACCGCCTGCACTACCCGGACAGGACGGAGCTCGAGCAAATTGTCCGCGCGGGTGTGCGCCATGTTAGAACGGGCCTTCAGCGAAGCGGTCGAACGGACGGCTTTGTCGCGCTGGACTTGGGCCCCACCGGACGCCTCTTAAAGCCGATGGGCGATCTCGCCTTTGAGGACTGTGTCGCGATTTTTGCGGAGGCGGTGCGCTGGGGCAAGGAAGAGGGGGCGGATCTCGTGCTGATCGAGACCATGTCCGATGCGATGGAGGCAAAGGCTGCGGTGCTCGCGGCAAAGGAGAACTCGGATCTTCCGGTCTTTGTCACAACGGTCTTTGACGAGAAGGGAAAGATGCTGACCGGCGGCACGGTGGAGAGCGTCACGGCGATGCTCGAGGGCCTTCGGGTCGATGCACTCGGTGTGAACTGCGGCCTCGGACCGCTGCAGCTCTATCCGATCGTAAAACAGCTCCGCGAAGTCTGCTCGCTCCCCATCATTGTAAATCCGAATGCCGGGCTGCCGCATGCGAAGGACGGCGTGACCTACTACGATCTCGGGGCAGAGGAATTCGCCGCGGAGATGAAGAAAATTGCGGAACTCGGTGTCCACGTGCTCGGCGGCTGCTGCGGCACCACGCCGGAGCACATACGCCTCGAAATCGAAGCGACGCGCGCGCTTCCCTTCGAAGCGCCGGTAAATAAGCACCGCGCCGTGGTCTCTTCGTTCTCGCAGACGGTGGAGCTCGGCAAGCGCCCCGTTATCATCGGCGAGCGCATCAACCCGACCGGCAAGAAGCGCTTTAAAGAGGCGCTCCGAACGGGCGATATCGAGTACATCTTGGAGCAGGGCATAGAACAGGAAGAGGCCGGCGCGGACATGCTGGATGTGAACGTGGGCCTTCCGGAGATCAACGAGCCGGAGATGATGGAGACGGTGATGACCAGACTCCAGGGTGTCACGGCGCTGCCGCTGCAGCTCGACACGACGAATTTGGAGGCACTGGAGCGCGGTCTTCGCCTCTACCACGGCAAGGCCATGATCAACTCCGTGAACGGCAAGGAGGAGAGCCTTGAGACCGTACTCCCGCTGGTCGCAAAGTACGGCGGCGTGGTCGTGGGCCTGGCTCTCGATGAGAATGGTATCCCCGAGGATGCGGAGGGCCGCATTCGCGTCGCGAAGAAGATTTATGCGCGCGCGGCGGAGTACGGCATCCCGCCGGAGGACATCATCATCGACGGCCTCGCGATGACCATCTCGACCGACGACAACTCGGCAAATGTGACCCTCGAAGTGCTGCGCCGTGTCCGCGACGAGTTGCACGGGCACTCGATACTCGGTGTCAGCAATATCTCCTTCGGACTGCCGCAGCGCGAGTTGATCAACAGCTTCTTCTTTGCGCTCGCCATGAAGAGCGGGCTCTCCTGCGCCATCATCAACCCGAACAACGAGGCGATGATGGCGGCCTACCGCTCCTACCTGGCGCTCTCCGGATTCGACCGGCAGTGCCAGGGCTATATCGCGGAGTATGCGGGTAAGGCCAATGTGTTTGCGGGTAAGGGCAAGGTCGTTGTCGCGGCAGAGGGCGGCGAGAAGGCAAAAATCGGCAGTGCGGAACTCCCCGAGGGCATGCAGGGCTCGCCCCTCATTGACGCAATCCGCTTCGGTCTCGGCGAGAAGGCGACGGAGGAGACCACGCGCCGCATCGAAGAGGGAGAGGCTCCCCTCGACATCGTAAACCGAGAGCTGATTCCCGCCCTCGATGTGGTGGGCAAGGGCTTTGAAAAGGGGACGCTCTTCCTGCCGCAACTTCTCATGGCGGCGGAGGCCGCAAAGTCTGCCTTTGAAGTGGTCAAGAAGTCCATGAGCGGCACGGCGCGAAAGGAGCGCGGCAGCGTGATACTCGCGACCGTAAAGGGCGATATTCACGACATCGGCAAGAACATTGTGAAGGTGCTCATGGAGAACTACGGCTATAAGGTGTATGACTTGGGCCGTGATGTGCCGGCGGAGGCCATTGTAGAGACCGCGCTGCAACACGATGTAAAGCTCGTCGGCTTAAGCGCCCTGATGACGACAACCGTCGTCAACATGGAGTCGACCATCAAGCTGCTCCGCGAGAAAAAGCCGGATGCCAAGGTCGTGGTCGGCGGCGCTGTCATGACCAAGGAATACGCGGACGATATCGGCGCGGACTGCTACGCGAAGGAAGCCATGGATACCGTGCGCTACGCGGACACGCTGTTCCCGGAGGTATAAGTGAAAAGCGAGACAGCAAGAGCTGTCTCGCTTTTTGCCGAAGAAGCGGAAAGCAGTTGCTGTAGAGTTGAACAGAACGGATTTGAGAAGAAACGGAGAGGAGAGGCTATGTCTTTATTGCATCCGAAGGGCGAGAAACTCGCGTTTTATCATAAGAGAGCCTGCGGCCTTTGGTTGATCGCAGTGTCCCTGGTCATTTTTGCGGCCGCGTTCATCGGCGGGAAACAAAACATTAATATGACGGTGTTCAGCCTGGGCTATATCGCAGCGTTTCTTTCGATCAATGCCAATCAAAGTTTGCAGAGGCGTTATTCCGAGGGGCCCTCGAGTCCGTTTCAAAGAAAAGCGGGATTTTACGCAATCATCTTGTTATTTGTGCTGATGTCTTTGTTCGGCGGACCGTATTTCGCAAGCGAAAACTGGAGACGCATCTGGCTCGGCGCCTTTCTGGCCACCGCGCTTCATTTCCTGCCCTTTTATTATGTGCACGGAAAATCGATGCTTGTTCTGAGTCTTGTTTCCACCGTGAATGTTGTGCTCGGCTATGCCTTTCCGGAACTTCCGCTGGTTTACACCGCTTATGCGGATGCGGCAATTAAACTCGGCTTCGGCGTATATCTCTTTTGCTTCTCGAAGCCGTCGAAGCAAAGCTAAAGCGATGGGACAAAGAGAGTCGGTAAAAAGGAAAGGGCGAATCAAAGGATGGAAATACAAAAAAGGCAGAGCGAAGTCGCCCTGCCTTTTTTCGTTTGGTGCACCTGATTTACTTCGTGCCGAAGATGCGGTCGCCCGCGTCGCCGAGACCCGGGAGTATGTAGGCGTGCTCGTTCAACTGGCGGTCTAAGTGCCCCACATAAATCTGGATGTCGGGGTGCGCGTTCCGGAGGCGCTCCAAGCCTTCCGGCGCAGCGATGATGCACATGAACTTAATCTTCTTGCCGCCGTGCTGCTTAATCATACGAATGGCGTCACAGGCGGAACCGCCGGTTGCGAGCATGGGGTCGGTGACCACTATGGTGCGCTCTTCAATCGGGGTGGGAAGCTTGCAGTAGTATTCGACCGGCTCATGGGACTCGGGATCGCGGTACAAACCGATATGACCGATTTTTGCGGTCGGAACCAGGGCCTGAATGCCGTTTACCATGCCGAGACCCGCGCGAAGTATCGGCACGACCGCCATCTTTCTGCCGGCAATGACCGGCGAGGGGGTGCGTTCAAGCGGTGTCTCGACCTCAATGTCCTCGGTCTCCAAATCCGCAAGCGCCTCATATCCCATCAGCATGCTGATCTCCTCGACCAGACTGCGAAATTCATTGGTTCCGGTCGTCTTGTCGCGGAGACGGGTAATCTTATGCTGTACCAGCGGGTGGCGGTTCACAAATACTTCTCCCATGTATAGACCTCCTGTCATGGTTTCTTTTTGCTCTGAAAGCCTCTGTGCTTCCAGTCATTTTAGCACGGCATACAAGCGGTGACAATGAGAGTTCCGATGTGTTATACTGAAAGCCGTGAACGGAGGTTTTTATGCTGCGTGAAGATAAGATACGTCTGATGCATGAAATCGCAAAATACGAGAAGAGTGCAGACGAATGGGAGCGTCCCGCGAAAGAATACTTTCGGGGGGACTATATCGGCATGCACCTTTTGCAGTCTTTTTTGAGTTTTACCCTGAGCTATGCGCTGATACTCGGCATTGTATTGCTTTATCATTTGGAACACATCTTAAATGCGGTCAATGTACTGATTGTGTTTCGCTTTGTGCTGCGCTGCGTGGTGGCGTATGCGGTGGGTCTCTTGCTGTTCGAAATTCTGACCTACATTGTGTTCCGTCGGCGCTACGACAGGTCGGCGGCAAGGCGAAAGGAACATCTGCGCTGCTTAAATCGCCTCAAAAAGCGCTATGACACCGAGGAGAGAATCAAGGAGCTCGCAAAGGAGGAGGGCGCGAATGCTTAATTTGTTTGTGTTTCGCGAGAAACTGCGTGCATGTTACGCGCGCTTCGGGAATATCATTGTTCCCGTCCTGCATTTTTCGACGGCGCTGCTTGCGCTCGTGCTGCTGAACAACGGCATGGGCTACGAGCGGCGCCTCCGTGCGCCTGTCGCTGTGCTTCTCATTTCGCTGCTCTCGGCCTTTTTGCCCTGGGGCGGCATCTGTGTGGTGCTCGGCATCGCCGTGCTGCTCCATATTTTTGCGGTCTCTGCGGAGTTTGCGCTGATTACCTTCGCCTTTCTTCTGGTACTCGCGCTGCTCTACTACGGTTTCTCCCCGCGGGACAGCGTCATCCTCATCCTGACACCGGTACTCTTTGAGTTAAAACTCCCGTATCTCCTGCCCATCCTGGTGGGACTCGGCGGTTCGGTGTTTTCGGTGATTCCGCTCTCCGGCGGCATTATCCTCTACTACATCATCAACTACGTACACAACAACGCGGCGCCGCTCACCAACGGCGAGTCCGTGGATGTCGCGCAGAAGTATCTGCAAATGCTGAACGGTGTTCTGCTCGATAAGACGCTGATCCTCTACCTCTTGGCATTCTCGCTTTCGTTGCTGGTGGTCTGGTGTGTGCGCAGACTGTCGATGGATTACGCCTGGGACGCAGGCATACTTGCGGGCATACTCACCATGCTCTTTGTGTTTTTCCTCGGGAATTTCTGGTACGGAGTCGGCGTCAAAATCGTGCCGCTGCTCCTCGGCCTCGTGCTCGCGGGTCTGCTCGCCGAACTCTACCGTTTTCTGGTATTCAGTGTCGACTATTCGCGGACGGAGTACTCGCAGTTTGAGGACGATGACTACTACTATTATGTAAAGGCGGTGCCGAAGATTACGGTCGCGGCGCCTGAGCCCAAAACGCAGACAATCAACACGCCGAAGCGCCCTCGAAGAAGTGCGGATGAAGGCGAGACGAAGAGGTAGGCCATGCAGCTGTTCTTTCAGAATTTGAGCGCGGGAATGGAGTTTTTGCCGCGGCTCTCGCTCACGGGCATCATTGAGATTTGCATTATATCCTGGATGACCTATGCGTTTTTGACCTGGGTCATGGACACAAAGGCGTGGATACTGCTGCGCGGACTCCTGCTGATTGTCGCCTTTGTCGGCTTTTGTACCCTCTTTCATCTGGACACCATACTCTGGCTGCTCGGTCAGGTCACGACCATAGCCGTGACAGCTCTGATTATCATCTTCCAGCCGGAGCTCCGTTCGGCGCTCGAGCAGCTCGGAAACCGGAACATCCTCTCCTTCTTAAACGGACTGATGGGAGAGAGCGGATCCGCCTCTTCGTTCAGCGAACACACGGTCAATGAGTTGGTTCGCGCTTCGTTTGAAATGGGTAAGGTAAAGACCGGTGCGCTCATGGTCATCGAACAGAAGATTTCGCTGAACGATATTGTGCGCACCGGCATCGACATCGACGGCATTGTCTCAAACCAGCTGCTCATCAACATTTTTGAGCACAATACGCCTCTGCACGACGGCGCGGTTGTGATACGCGGCAATACCATTGTGTCGGCAACCTGTTATCTGCCGCTCTCCGACAGCATGCGGATTTCGAAGGATCTCGGAACACGGCATCGCGCGGCCATCGGCGTCAGCGAGGCAACCGATGCGGTGACCATAGTGGTCTCCGAGGAGACGGGACGCGTCAGTGTTGCGCGCGCGGGCAGACTCGAGGTCATGGAAACGCCCGAGGACCTGAGAGAACTGCTCTTATCGCTGATTGTGTATGAGACGGATAGCAAGCACTTTGCCTTTAACGGATGGAGCTTCCTGAAGGGAAAAGAGAAGCATGAAAAAGATAATACTCAGTAATTGGCGCTTTAAGCTGATTTCTCTCCTGGTGGGTTTTGTCATTTGGATCCTGCTCGTGAACATCTCGAATCCCGAGGTCGTTCGGACCAAGACGGTGCCGCTCACGGTTCTGAACGAGAGCGTTTTGACGCGCGCCGGAAAAACCTACACGCTGCCCAATTCCGACAGCGTCACGGTGAGCTACCAGGTCAGAACCAGAGATGCCTATAAAATTCAGGCGGAAGATTTCCGCGCGACTGTGGATCTCGAGAATCTCTACGACATCACGGGCGCTGTCCCGGTTATGGTCGAAGTGGTCGGCAATCGCGATCTGATCGGCGGTATGCCGACGGCGCGCCCGGGTGTGATTCGCGTGGACACGGAGAATGTGCAGAACAAGGTATTCTCGCTCGACACCCACGAAGAAGGGGAGCCGGAGAGCGGTTATGAGGTGGGTGCCGTTACGCTCAGTTCGCGTTCGGTGCGCGTCAGCGGTCCCGAGTCCGAGGTGGGGCGTATTTCCTCGGTCGGTGTCCGCATTCCGGTCTCGGATGCGACGGAAAGTTTTTCCGGCACGGCCCCCGTCATCTACTATGATGCAAACGGCAATGAGATTTCACTGAGCGACGAGCGTCTCACCGTGGACCCGAAGGAAGTGGAGTACGAAGTCTCGATGCTGCGCGGCAAGAGCCTGACGCTCAGCTTCCAGACCTCCGGCGAACCGGCAGCCGGCTTCAATATGACCGGCATCGAGAGTGCGGTTCGCGCGATTCCGGTGACTTCGGCGGACACGACGCTTCTCAATAAGACCACCGAACTCAGCATTCCCGCCTCCGCGCTCAATATCGAGGGTGCGCGAGAGGACAAAGTTTTCCAAATCGACGTGGCGAACTATCTGCCGAGCGGCATCACGGCCACCGGCAGCACCGCCGTTACCGTGACGGTCAAAATCACAGCGACCACGGATCGTAACTTCACACTGGGGCTGAACAGCGGTATTTCTCTTCGCGGCGCGAAGTCGCAGTATCGCTATTCCATGACGCCCGAGACGGTCTCGGTCTCGGTTCAGGGTCTCGCGACCGATCTCTTGAATATGAACACGGCTTCTCTCGGCGCTTATGTCGAAGTCGCTTCTCTCGGCGAAGGCGTGCATCTCATTCCGCTGCATGTGACACTCCCGAAGGGGGTTACGGCAACCGCTGTTCCGGAAGTGACGATTACCGTGAGCTCAGGTGAGACAGAGTCCCGGCAGAGCACGGAGAGCAGCAGTGAGAGTGCGGGCAGCGAGAGTAGTTCGGGCAGCGAGAGCAGTGCGGAGAGTCGAAGTGGGGAGAGCGGAAGCAGCGCTTCCGCGACCACCGCGGCGGAACACAGCACAGGTGAGAGCAGCAGCGGAAGCACGGAGGAAACGCCGTGATTGTATACTTCCTCTGCTATCTGGCAGCGGTGCTCTTTGCGAGAACACAATATTATTTGCTCTCCGGAACAGCGCTGCTATTTGCAGCGCTTGTTCTCTTTTGGAGGGAAAAACGGAGAAACGGCGGCAAGGTAAATCTTTTGGCCCTCTTTTCGCTCTCCTTTGTGGGCGGAGAGGGGGTATCCTGTTTAAAACTCTCGCACTTGCAGGGGCCTTGGGAGTGGCAGACCTTCGCGGCCTTCTTTCTCGCCTATGGGGCCTTTCGTCTCGCCTTTCGCTTTGCGAGCGGAGTAAGCTCGCGGGGCGGAAGACAGCGGGAGGGCAGACTCGCAGCGATACGGGAAGAACGCCTTTTCTTTGCCTTGATCGGCCTGAGTCTCGCCTCGTTTGCGGCCTTTTTAATCGAGGCGCGTATCTTGGGCTTTGTACCCTTTCTGGTGCGCCACATGCCGCACGCCTACTCCTATTTTCATGTGAGCGGTCTTCACTATCTCACGGTCTCCTGTGTGCTGGTGCCTTCTCTCGCCTTGATTTACCGGACCGCAGTGCGACACAGGGGGCGCGCGGAAACGGTCGCGGTGGCAGGCGCGGTGGTTCTCTCTCTTTTGATTCCCGTGCTCTGTGTGTCCCGCTTTCAGCTCTTGCTCGCGGTTCTGATGGCGGCCTTTACCTGGCTCACGCTCCGGCGGGACCCCATCCCCGGCCCGCTCGCTGTACTCGGCTTCGCTCTTTTGCTCGCTGCCTACGGCATCCTCAGCATGGCGCGGGGACACAGTGTCTCCTATTTAAACGGCATCTTTGAGATGAAGCGTCATTTTCCGATCTTTGTGAGTCAGCCCTACATTTACATTGCGAATAACTATGACAATGTAAACTGTCTGATTCGCGAGCTCCCGCAACACAGCTTCGGTCTTAAAATGCTGTTTCCGTTGATTGCGCTCAGCGGACTCAAATTTCTTCGACCGGAGCTCACGGCCTTCCCGCTCTATGTGACCAAGACCGAGCTCACGACCGTCACCCTGATTTATGACGCCTGGTACGACTTCGGCATACTCGGGGTGGTTGCGTTTTGCGCTCTCTTGGGATTTGTCGCGGCGCGCTTAGAAAAGAAACTCAGAGAACAGCACAGTCCGGTCTTCTGTATGTTCTACGCGCAGTTTTCGATTTATATCATGCTATCGTTTTTCACGACCTGGTTTTCAAATCCGGCGACCTGGGTGTATTTCCTGGAGACCGGACTGATCGCTTGGTTCGTCGGAGGAAAAAGACAATGGGGATGATTTCGAGGCAGATGCAGGCTATGCTCGGACAGAATTCCGTGATTCGGGCGATGTTTGAGGAGGGAGAGCGTCTTCGCGCGGAGTACGGCAGCGACAAGGTCTATGACTTCAGCCTAGGGAACCCGAATGTGCCTGCGCCGCCACGTGTCGAGCAGGCAATGCGCGAGGTGATAGACGAGGAGCCGAGTGTTATGGTGCACGGCTACATGAATAACGCAGGTTTCCCCGATGTTCGGAAGGAGCTCGCTCTGACCGTATCTTGGCAGGCGGAAGAACGCTATAGGGCCGACCAATTCATCATGACAACGGGTGCGGCGGCAGCTTTGAACATCCTATTAAAGACTGTCTTAAACCCGGGAGATGAGGTGCTGAGCTTTAAGCCCTATTTCTCGGAGTACAAGAACTATGTCGAGAACTACGGCGGCGTGCTCAAGTTGGTTGCGACCGACCCCGAGACGTTTCTCCCGGATCTCGATGCACTCCGCGCGGCAATCGGTGAAAAGACGCGGGCCCTCATCCTGAACTCGCCGAATAACCCGAGCGGTGTCATTTACTCCGAGGAGCTGCTCCGCGGGATACAGGCAGTGCTCGCGGAAAAGGAGAGGGAATTCGGAAACTGCATCCTCGTAATCTCGGACGAACCCTATCGCGAACTCGTCTATGACGGGGCCAAAGTCCCGTGGGTGCCTAAGATTATGCCCCATGCGGCGGTGGTCTACTCGTATTCCAAGACCCTTTCGCTGCCGGGCGAGCGCATCGGCTGGCTGCTTCTGCCGGACAGCATCCCGGAGTCCCGCGATATCTACCGGGCGGCGGTCATCGCGAACCGCATTTCCGGCTTTGTGAACGCGCCTTCTTACATGCAGCGCGTACTGAAGCGCGCACACTTATTCCACTCGGATTTTTCGGTCTACGCGCGGAACCGTGCCTTATTGCTCAAGGAGCTTCCGGCCATGGGCTATCACTTGGTAAAGCCCGAGGGGGCATTTTATCTGCTCTTAAAGGCACCGAACGGAGACGATGCGGCGTTTGCGGCAAAATTAAAAGAGGAGCGCATTCTGACCGTGCCCTGCACGAGCTTTGCGTGCCCGGGCTATGTGCGTCTCGCGTACTGTGTCGCGGAGACGACGGTCCAAAATGCGCTCCAAGGATTCCGGAATGTTGCCGGATATTATCGGGAGCAGGGGTTACTTTGATTCGGAGGAAGCGGAATTGTTTTCGGCGGCAGCGGCGGCTTCTTTTTCTGCCTGCGCCGCTTCGCGGCGGGCCTTCGCTTCTTCACGAGCTTTGGCCTCTTTTTCGCGGCGCTTCTTTCCGAAGTGAATCAGCAGAAGAACCAGGATGAGGACAGGAATCCAAATCGGGGAGAGGCCGAGCAGCAGAACCAAAACGGTGGTGCAAAGTTCTACGCCGAAGTAGGCACTGTTCTTAAAGCCTGTCTTGACGCGCTGCAGAAAGCTGTCGCTCTGCGCGGCGCGAAACTCGCGCACTTCCATGACGTAGAGGTTCACGGTCGAATAGCTGACCGAATTATCGAAGTGGCGGAGCTGGGATTCGTAGGATTCCAGCTGGGAGTCGATTTCGCCGATGCGCTGCTGAATTGAGAGTATGGCTTCGGTCGATGCCGCCTGCGAAAGCAGTTCATAGAGGCGATCCCGCTCGGCGGTCAGCGCGTGCTTGCGGCTCTCCACATCCGTATACTCGAGCGTCACATCCTTCACATAGCTGTTCTCCGAGAGCACGTTGCCGCTACCTTTGAGTTGCTGCAAATAGGCCGCAAGTTTATCTTCGGGGATGCGCGCCGTAAAGCTCGCGGAGCGGGACTTATCGATGGCATCGTAGGAGGAGCCGCTCATCGAGGAACTCTCGAAATAGCCCTCTGCTCCCGTGGTCGCAGTGTTCAGCTCTTTGAGGAAAGCGTCCAGATCGCGCGTTTCCATGTCGAGACTCACGGTTGTGACCAGTTTTTGTCCTTCTTTCGCGCCCCGCGTGAGGGTAATGAGGTCGCTGCCGGCGGCGCTGCCGTCGTAAGTATCATAGGACTTGGCCTCGGACACAGCCATCGTCTCGTTTTGGGCAGCGCTCTTTGCGACGTAGGAGGAATCCCGGTCGCTTGAACTCTCTTGCATGCCGCAGGAAGCGAGCGAGAGGGAGAGCAGCGTAATCGGAAGAAGCAGAAAATGTCGTTTCATTGTCAGTCCTTTCCGCTTGCGTGGGGCAAGCTTTGAAAATGCGCTGGGTGTAGTCGGTTCTTATTGTTTATATTGTAGCGAAAACGGCGGAAGAAAGCCATATGAGAGGAAGTGTTCACATGAAATTCACAAAGATGCAGGGGCTCGGCAACGACTATGTCTATATCGACTGCTTTTCGGAACGGGTCGAGAATCCGGAGGCGCTTGCGGTACGCATTGCCGACCGCCACTTCGGCGTGGGCGGCGACGGTCTGATTCTGATTTGCCCCTCGGAAATCGCGCCGGTCCGCATGCGCATGTTTAACGCGGACGGCTCCGAGGGAAAGATGTGCGGAAACGGCGTGCGCTGTGTGGCGCGCTATGCCTTTGACCACGGCCTGGTGAAGACAAGACGCTTCGCGGTCGAGACCGGTGCGGGACTTCGTGAGGCGGAGGTTTTAGAACGTGAGGTCAGCATCGATATGGGCGAAGTGAAACTCGACGGCGAACTTGTCGAGCCGATTACGGTGGACGGGCGGGAGACAAGCATGACGCCGGTCAATGTGGGAAATCCGCATGCAGTGTACCTCGTAGACAGCTTGGAGGCCTTGAAAGGCCTGGATCTCGAGAAAATAGGCCCGGCCTATGAACATCACCCGCGCTTTCCGGAGGGCGTGAATTCGGAATTCCTCTATGTAGAGAGTCCCGAAAAGCTGCACATGCGGGTGTATGAGCGCGGTAGCGGAGAGACTTTGGCTTGCGGCACGGGCGCAACCGCGGTCGCCTTCGCGGCGATGGAGCGTGACCTCGCAGCCGAGCGCGTCACGGTGGAACTGCTCGGCGGCAGTTTACAACTCGAGCGTCTTTCGAACGGGCATTTCCGCATGACGGGACCGGCGGTCGAAGTCTTCTCCGGTTGCTATTTCTCAGAGTGACAGCGGGCTCCTTTTTTGCTATAGTAGGTCGGAAGAAAATGGCGCATTGGGCTCAGAACTATAGAAAGGATTGCAGATGAAAGCGTATCTTTTACTGGAAGACGGCACACTGTTTACCGGGAGAAGCATAGGTGCAGTCAAGGAAGTGGTGAGTGAAATTGTCTTCAACACCTCCATGACCGGCTATCTCGAAGTGCTGACGGACCCGAGCTATGCGGGGCAGGCAGTAGTAATGACGTATCCGCTGATTGGAAACTACGGCGTGTGTCGCGAGGACATGGAGTCGGGGCGCGCATGGCCGGATGCCCTCATTGTCCGCGAGCTCGCGGAGCTCGCATCGAACTTCCGGAGTCGCGAGACCCTGCAGCAGTTCCTGATTGCGGAGGATGTGCCCGGCATTGAGGGCATCGATACCCGCGCACTGACCAAGCTCCTTCGGGAGCGCGGCACCATGAACGGTTTTCTGACCACGAATCCGGATTTTGACCGCGAAGACGCTCTGCGGCGGATGAGGGAGTATCAGGTGCTCGGCGCCGTGGCCCGTGTGAGCTGCAAGGAAAAGTATGTGATCCCGGGCAAGGGCAAAAAGGTCGCTATCATCGATTGCGGCATTAAGCGCAACATGCTCCGCGAACTCAGTGCGCGCGGTCTGGAACTCACGGTATGGCCGCAGGATGCGCGCGCCGAGGATATCCTCGCGGAAAAGCCTGACGGCATTTTCCTGACGAACGGCCCCGGCGATCCCGCGGAAAATGTGGGCCTGATTCGGGAAATCAAAAAATTATACGACACGGATATGCCTATATTCGCAATCTGCCTCGGACATCAGCTCATGGCGCTCGCGACCGGTGCTAAGACCTATAAGATGAAGTACGGTCACCGCGGCGGCAACCATCCGGTGCGGGATCTGGTCAGCGGAAGAGCGTATATCTCCTCCCAGAACCACGGTTATGCGGTCGATGACAAGAGCCTTGACCCGAAGGTCGCGGAGACGCGCTTTGTGAACGTCAACGATGGCACCAACGAGGGACTTGCCTACTGCGGCAAGAACATTCTGACCGTACAGTTCCACCCCGAGGCTTGCCCGGGACCCCACGATACCTCGTATCTCTTTGACCGCTTTCTTGAAATGATGGAGGTGCAGCATGCCTAAGAATCCGGAAATCAAAAAAGTATTGGTGATCGGCTCCGGCCCCATCATCATCGGACAGGCGGCGGAGTTTGACTATGCGGGCACCCAGGCCTGCCGCGCGCTCCGCGAAGAGGGAATAGAGGTTGTGCTCTTAAACTCGAACCCGGCGACCATCATGACGGACAAGGACATTGCGGACCATGTCTACATCGAGCCGCTGACGGTCGAGGTATTGGAGCGCTTAATTCTGAAGGAAAAGCCGGACTCGGTGCTCCCGACCCTCGGCGGTCAGGCGGGCCTCAATCTCGCGATGGAGCTCGAGGAGAGAGGCTTTTTTGCGGAGCACAATGTCCGCCTGATCGGCACCACGGCGCTGACCATCAAGAAGGCAGAGGACAGAGAGCTCTTTAAGGAGACCATGGAAAAGATCGGCGAGCCGGTCGCAGCGTCGAAGGTCGTCGAGAATGTCGAGGACGGCATCGCGTTTGCGGAGGAAATCGGCTATCCGGTCGTGCTGCGCCCGGCATACACGCTCGGCGGCAGCGGCGGCGGCATTGCGGAAGACCGCCGTGCCCTCGTTGAGATACTGCAGAACGGTCTCCGCCTCTCCCGCGTGGGACAGGTGCTTGTGGAGCGCTGCATTGCGGGCTGGAAGGAGATTGAGTACGAGGTCATGCGCGACGGCGCGGGCAACGTAATCACGGTCTGCAACATGGAGAACTTAGATCCGGTCGGCGTGCACACGGGCGACTCGATTGTGGTTGCGCCCTCCCAGACCCTCGGCGACAAGGAGTACCAGATGCTCCGCAGCTCCGCGCTCAACATCATCACCGAGCTCGGCATCACCGGCGGCTGCAACGTGCAGTACGCGCTGAATCCGAACAGCTTTGAGTACTGCGTCATTGAGGTGAATCCGCGTGTCAGCCGTTCTTCGGCCCTCGCTTCGAAGGCGACCGGCTATCCGATCGCAAAGGTCGCGGCGAAGATTGCGCTCGGCTACACCCTGGATGAGATTAAGAACGCGGTGACCAAGAAGACCTACGCGTCCTTCGAGCCCATGCTCGACTACTGCGTGGTCAAGATGCCGCGTCTGCCCTTTGACAAGTTCATCACGGCAAAGCACACGCTCGGCACGCAGATGAAGGCGACCGGTGAGGTTATGGCGATCTGCACGAACTTTGAGGGCGCGCTCATGAAGGCGATACGTTCGCTCGAGCAGCACGTGGACAGCCTGATGAGCTATGACTACGCTTCCCTTGACGACGACGAGCTCCAGAGAGAGCTGCGCGTGGTAGACGATCGCCGCATCTGGGTCATCGCGGAGGCATTGCGCCGCGGCTTCTCCTACGACGATATCTTCGCGCTGACCAAGATCGATCGCTGGTTCATCCATAAGCTCGACCGCTTGGTCCGCATGGAGGCAGAGCTCCGCAGAAGACCGCTGACCGAGGAACTGCTTCGCGATGCGAAGCGCTTTGAGTTCCCGGATCACGTGATTGCGGCGCTCAGCGGCAAGACCGAGGCCGAGGTCAAGGCAAAGCGCGCGGAATTCAAGATTTACCCGGGCTTTAAGATGGTCGATACCTGCGCGGCGGAGTTTGCGGCGGAGACCCCGTACTACTACAGCGTCTACGACGGCGAGAACGAGGCGGAGGAGACGAAGCCGAAGAAGAAGGTTCTGGTTCTCGGCTCCGGCCCGATACGCATCGGTCAGGGCATCGAGTTCGACTTCTGCTCCGTGCACTGCACCTTCACCTTCCGGAAAGAGGGCTATGAGACCATCATCGTCAACAACAATCCGGAGACGGTCTCGACCGACTTTGACATTGCGGACAAGCTCTACTTTGAGCCCCTGACGCCGGAGGATGTCGAAGCGATTGTGAACTTTGAGAAGCCGGACGGCGCGGTCGTGCAGTTCGGCGGTCAGACCGCAATCAAGCTGACCGAAGCGCTCATGAAGATGGGCGTTCCGATTCTCGGCACGGCGGCGGAGGATGTCGACGCGGCCGAGGACAGAGAGCGCTTTGACGCGATTCTCCAGGAAACGGGCATTCCGCGCGCGGCGGGCGGCACGGTCTTTACGGCGGAAGAGGCAAAGGAGATTGCCCACCGCCTGGGGTATCCGGTGCTGGTGCGCCCCTCCTACGTGCTCGGCGGCGCAGGCATGCGCATCGCAATTTCGGACCACGATATCGACGAGTACATCGGTGTGATCAACCGCTATGCGCAGGAACACCCGATTCTGGTCGACAAGTATATTCAGGGCATTGAGGTTGAGGTCGATGCGGTCTGCGACGGCAAGGATATCCTGATTCCGGGTATCATGCAGCACATTGAGCGCACCGGCATTCACTCCGGAGACTCGATTTCGGTCTATCCGGCGCAGTCGCTCTCGGAGACCGTCAAGGCAAAGATTGTCGACTACTCCGAGAAGCTCGCGCGTGCGCTGCACGTGAAGGGCATGATTAACATCCAGTTCATCGCGAAGGGCGAAGAAGTCTACGTGATTGAGGTGAATCCGCGCTCCTCGCGCACCGTTCCCTACATTTCGAAGGTCACGGGCATCCCGATTATTCCGCTTGCAACCCGCGTGATCTGCGGTCACAGCATTCGTGAACTGGGCTATGAACCGGGTCTCCAGAAGGAGGCGGATTACATTGCGGTCAAGATGCCTGTCTTCTCGTTTGAGAAGATTCGCGGCGCCGACATCAGCCTGGGACCGGAGATGAAGTCGACGGGCGAGTGCCTCGGCATCGCAAAGAGCTTTAACGAGGCGCTCTACAAGGCCTTCCAGGGCGCGGGCGTAAAGCTCCCGAAGTACAAGAACATGATTATTACCGTTCGCGATGAGGATAAGGCGGAGATTGCACCGATCGCAAAGCGCTTCGAGGCGCTCGGCTACCGCATCTTCTCGACCCGCGGCACGGCGAAGGTTTTAAAGGACGCCGGCATCAAGGCACTCGAGGTGAGAAAGCTTGAGCAGGAGCATCCGAACATTCTGGATCTCATTCTGGGCCATGAGATGGACCTTGTCATCGATACGCCGCCTGAGGGAGCGGATCGCGAGAAAGACGGCTTTGAGATTCGCAGAAATGCGGTCGAGACAGGCGTCAATGTGTTGACGGCGCTCGACACCGCGGAGGCTCTCGCGACTGCGCTTGAGCAGAAGGCAGAGGAACTCACACTGATCGATATCGCGTCGCTCTGACGCGCATCCTTGCCCCGCCGCCAGGCGGGGCAAGTTGTCTATGAGGAGAAGCCATGCGCACAATCATACTATCGGACATCCACGGTGAGGCGGAGACACTCTGCGGTATGCTGGAGGAACTGAATTTCGATCCGGCCACAGAGGAACTGGTGGTGCTCGGAGACGCCCTCGACTACGGAACTTCTCCGGCGGAGACCTATATCGCCCTCCGGAATCTTGCGGAGCGGATGGAAAAACGCTTTGTCTACATCCGCGGCGAGCACGAGCAAATGCTCCTCGATGCCCTGCTCTTAACAAGGGGGCAGATTGCCAACGGTCTCCTCTGGAAGCAGAACGGCGGCAAGGAGACCCTCGCGTCTCTGGAGGAGAGAAAGATAGCGCCGGGGAAGACGGCGCTCTGGCTGAAGGACCATACGCGGACCTGGTATGAGTGTCAGGACTTCATTGCCGTGCACGCGGACATTGCGGATGAGGTCATCTGGAACAACGAGCCGGAGACCTTTCTCTGGGGCAATCGCTGCATCGAAGAGAACAACTACGCGGGAAAACTCACGGTTTTCGGGCATCACCGTGTCGATTGCCCGACTTATTTGGACGGCAGCGGCGTCGAGAGCCGCTTTCACCCGAGCTACGGCACCTGGTTTCAGCTGCCGCGCACGGGTGCGATTGCGATGGACACGGGCTGCGGCGAGGAGAACGGCTGTCTCACGGCGATGATAATCGAGAACGGCATGATGCGCTTTGAGAGAATTTAAGCGCCGTGGTATACTGAACCTATCTACGATTTTGAAAGAGGAGAAGAAGAGATGAATTGCTACGATGAGCTCAAGGCCCGCGGGCTGATTGCACAGGTGACCAACGAGGAAGAGGTGAGCCGCCTCGTGAACGAGGGCAAGGCGACCTTCTATATCGGCTTCGATCCGACGGCGGACAGTCTGCACGTGGGACACTTTATGGCGCTCTGCCTGATGAAGCGTCTCCAGATGGCGGGCAATCAGCCGATTGCTCTGGTCGGCGGCGGCACGGGTATGATCGGAGATCCCTCCGGCAGAACCGATATGCGCAGCATGATGACCATCGAGCAGATTGACAGCAACTGCGAGAGCTTTAAGCGCCAGATGTCCCGCTTCATCGAGTTCGGCGAAGGCAAGGCGAGAATGGTGAACAATGCCGACTGGCTTCGGAACTTGAATTACATTGAGTTTATCCGCGACATCGGTCCCCACTTCTCGGTCAACAACATGCTCCGCGCGGAGTGCTATAAGAACCGCATGGAGAAGGGACTCTCTTTCCTCGAGTTTAACTACATGCTCATGCAGGGCTATGACTTCTACGAGCTCTTTCAGCGCTATCACTGCAACATGCAGTTCGGCGGCGACGACCAGTGGTCCAACATGCTCGCGGGCACGGAGTTGATTCGCCGCAAGCTCGGCAAGGATGCGCACGCCATGACCATCACGCTCCTCTTAAACTCCGAGGGCAAGAAGATGGGTAAGACCGTCGGCGGTGCGGTCTGGCTGGATCCGAACAAGACCTCGCCCTTTAATTTCTACCAGTACTGGAGAAATGTCGGCGATCAGGATGTCCTTAAGTGCCTCCGCATGCTGACCTTCCTGCCGCTCGAGAAGATCGATGAGATGGATCGCTGGGAGGGAGCGCAGCTGAACGAGGCAAAGGATATTCTCGCATACGAGCTCACGACGCTGGTGCACGGCGAAGAGGAGGCCAAGAAGGCGCGCGAGGGCGCACAGGCACTCTTTGCGGGCGGTGCGGCATCCGAGAATGTCCCGACTGTGGAGCTTTCGGACGAAGACTTTGTTGAGGGCAAGGCGGATATCCTGAGTCTGCTTATGAAGGCAGGTCTTGCGGCCTCCCGCTCCGAGGCGAGACGCAATGTCCAGCAGGGCGGTGTCAGCATGGACGGCGAGAGCATGAAGGATATCGCGACAAGCTATGAGCCGGATTTCTTTGCCGGCGAGGGCAAGCTCTTA
Source organism: Stomatobaculum sp. F0698 (assembly GCF_030644385.1). Lineage (GTDB taxonomy): Bacteria > Bacillota > Clostridia > Lachnospirales > Lachnospiraceae > Moryella. The sequence continues at coordinate 723,971 of NZ_CP130060.1, forward strand.
AAGCGCGGCAAAAAGAATTTTGTGAAGCTTTTAAAAGCATAAGTCGAATCATAGCGAAAAACGGCCCGGGAGAGCGAAACCGGGCCGTCGTCTTCGAAGGAAAAACAATCAAAACCGAACCCGGGCGGAGCGGGTGTATCTACCGCAAAACGAAAGAGAGCGGGGAAAAAGCCGGGATAAAGAGAAAACGGGATAGAAAGAAAACGATGCTTACCGGTACTGCCGATACCGGGATACGGCGGGGCGGAGATTCGAAACCCGACAAAAATCAGATTCGAGCAACAGCATCACAGCAAAGGAGGAGAAGCATGCAGAAGTTTGTTTATTATGCGCCGACGGAAATCGTATTCGGGCGCGGTGAAGAGGCGAGAGCGGCAGAGCTGGTGCAGCGCTACGGCGGTAAGCGGGTATTCGTAATCTACGGCGGCAACTCCGCAAAGAAGAGCGGTCTCCTCGCGCGGATAGAAGAAAACCTGCGTGCGGCAGGCCTTAGCGTACTGTCGAGCGGCGGTGTGGTGCCGAACCCCCTGGTATCGACCGCGCGCCGCATGGTCGAGGAGGCGAGGGCCTTTCGGGCGGACTTTATCTTGGCGGTCGGCGGCGGCTCCGTAATCGATACGGCAAAGGGTGTCGCGCATACCGTGGCGGCCCCCGGCAGCGATATCTGGGAGTTCTGGACAGGCAGAAAGGTGGAGGCGAGCCTCCCGATCGGTGTGATTCTTACCATCTCTGCGGCGGGCTCCGAGACCAGTAATTCCGCGGTGCTCACAAACGATACCCTCCCGCAGCCCACGAAGCGCGGCATCACGACCGACTTTAACCGCCCGAAATTCGCCATTTTGAACCCGGAGCTCACGATGACGCTGCCCGTATGGCAGATCGGCGCGGGTGCCGCGGATATCTTTATGCACACGGCGGAGCGCTATTTTACGCCCATACTCGGCAATCACCTGAGCGATGAGATTGCGGAGGGCTTACTCCGGGATGTGGTGCGCTTCGGTCCGATTGCGGTCAAGAATCCGCAGGATTACGAGGCGATGAGCGAGCTCATGTGGTGCGGCTCCGTGTCCCATGTCGGCCTTACCGGTATTGGCTCGAAAGGCGATACGCCCCGCGACGGAGACTGGTCCTGCCACCAGCTCGGCATGGCGCTTTCGGCAATCGGCGACTACACCCACGGCGCGACGCTGACTGCGGTTTTTCCCGCCTGGGCGCGCTATGTGAAGGATGCGAACCCCTCTCGCTTTGTCCGCTTTGCGGAAAAGGTCTACGGCATCACGGAGGGCACGGAAGAGGAGCGCGTCGAGGCCGGTATCAAGGCAAGCGAAGATTTCTTTGCCTCCCTCGGCATGCCGATACGCCTCGGCGAACTTCTCGGTCATGCGGCGAGCGAAGAAGAAATTCTGGCCTTTGCGGACGAATGCAGCTATCAGAAGAGCCGCAGCATCGGTTCCTTCCGTGTCTTAACGTATGAGGACATTCGGAATATTTATTCGCGTGCTTAAACACAGGGACTTGCGCGGAAGGCAAATCAGTGCTAGAATTTCGTGAAAATATTAACACAGCCCGAAAGGAGCGGCGATGAAACCATATGCAGAGTTGACCAAGGAAGAATTGCTGGGCTTAAAGAAGGAGCTCAAGGCAAAGTATAAGGAGATGCAGGCCATGGCCCTGAAACTCGATATGAGCCGCGGCAAGCCCTGTACGGAGCAGCTGGATCTCTCGATGGGGATGATGGCGGTGCTGAACGAGGACAGCGAGCTTCGCTCCGAAGACGGCACGGACTGCCGCAACTACGGTGTGTTGACCGGTATTCCCGAGGCGCTGGAGCTCATGGGAGATATGATGGAAGTGCCCTATGACCACATCATCCTCTACGGAAACTCGAGCTTGAACGTCATGTACGACACGATTTCCCGCTGCTATACGCACGGTGTGATGGGGGCGACCCCGTGGTGCAAACTCGACAAGGTGAAATTCCTCTGTGTTGTGCCGGGTTACGACCGTCACTTCGCGATTACCGAGTACTTCGGCATCGAGAACGTCCCGGTGCCCATGCTGCCGACCGGTCCCGACATGGATATGGTCGAGAAGCTGGTCGCGGAGGATGAGTCCATCAAGGGTATTTGGTGCGTCCCGAAGTATTCGAACCCGACCGGTAACTCCTATTCGGATGAGACCGTGCGCCGTCTGGCACGCTTAAAGCCCGCGGCCAAGGACTTCCGTCTCTACTGGGACAATGCCTATACGATTCATCATCTCTACGACCACGAACAGGATACGATTATCGAGATTCTTGCCGAGTGCAAGCGCGCGGGCAATCCGGACCTGGTCTACAAGTTTGCTTCGACCTCGAAGGTCAGCTTCCCGGGCTCCGGTATTGCGGCGCTCGCCTCGTCTCTCAATAACCTCGAGGACATCAAGAAGCAGCTCAAAGTTCAGACCATAGGCCACGACAAGGTGAACCAGCTGCGCCATGTCCGTTTCTTCGAGGACATTCACGGCATGGTCGAGCACATGAGAAAGCACGCGGACATTCTGCGTCCCAAGTTCGAGATGGTCGATGAGATTTTGGAGCGCGAACTCGGCGGTCTCGGCATCGGCAGCTGGACCAAGCCGAAGGGCGGCTACTTTATCTCCTTCGATACCCTCGAGGGCTGCGCGAAGAAGGTTGTGTCCCGCTGCGCCAAGGCGGGTGTGGTCATGACCGGCGCAGGCGCTACCTGGCCGGGCGGCAAGGATCCGCACGACTCGAACATCCGCATAGCGCCCTCGTTCCCGCCCCTCAACGATTTGCGCATCGCTGCAGAGCTCTTTGCGCTCTGCGTGAAGTATGTGAGCGTTGAGAAGTTCCTCGCGGCTTTTGAGGAAACGGCGCCGAAGAGCGCGGAGAACGGCGAAACTGTCTAAAGGCTTTCGCTCTCATAAAGATGAAAACAGAAAACTACCCCCGTGCGATTTCGGCTGAGGTCGAAACCGCACGGGGGTAGTTTATCGTATTTAGGGCTATGCGTTGGCCGTCGCGCTCAGCGCGCGCCCTGACAGCGTCGGTGGGCATCCTCCGGAAGAGGGGCCGCCGTGAGGGAAAGGTTCTCCTCTTCGCGTAGCAGGTCCGCAAGGCTTATGTGATCGATCACCTCATTGACTGCGTCCTCAATGCGCGAAAAGACAGAACGGGACACACATCTTCCGGCGAGATCGCAGGAGACCGAGTCCTGTCCGAGACAGATAACCGGCGCCATATTGCCCTCGGTCAGGCGTAAGATGTCGCCGACCGAGTAGCTCTCGGGTGCGCGGGTCAGGAGATAACCTCCCTGGGCGCCCCGTATGCTCTTCACGAAACCCGCTTTGCTCAGCACGGACACAATCTGCTCCAGATACTTTTCCGAGAGCTCCTGCTTTGCGGCGGCATCTTTTAAACGCGTGACTTGCTCCGGCTGTCTCGCAAATTCCATCATCAGGCGAAGCGCATAGCGCCCCTTTGTGGATATTTTCATGACAACTCCTTCCAAGCTTTCTTTGCCAGTATTTCCTAGCAATTCACTCGGGATTTAGAATAGCAGGAAAAAAACGCTTTGGCAAGCAAAACAGCCCGAATTATGGTATACTGAAACGAAAACAATTGGAGTATTTTCTCAAAAAAAGGAGGAAAAATATGCCGTTTGTACCGGGTGTCATTCTGTTGGTTCTGTTTCTTGCGATTCTCGTTAACGGTATTTGCATTGTGCCGCAGGCGCAGGCGCTCATCATCGAGCGACTGGGACGCTACCACTCGACTTGGGATGCGGGTGTACACCTTAAGATTCCCTTTGTGGATCGCATCGCGAAGCGCGTCAACCTGAAGGAGCAGGTCGCGGACTTCCCGCCGCAGCCCGTGATTACGAAGGATAACGTCACGATGCGCATCGACTCCGTCGTCTTCTTTGTGATTACCGAGCCGAAGCTCTATGCCTACGGTGTCGAGAACCCGATTTCCGCAATCGAGAACCTGACGGCAACCACGCTTCGTAACATCATCGGTTCCATGGACCTCGATACCACGCTGACTTCCCGTGAGACCATCAACACCGAGATGCGCTCTCAGCTGGATGTCGCGACCGATCCCTGGGGCATCAAGGTAAACCGTGTCGAGCTGAAGAACATTCTTCCGCCGGATGCGATTCGCGAGGCCATGGAGAAGCAGATGAAGGCAGAGCGCGAGAAGCGTGAGCTTATCACTCTGGCACAGGGTAAGAAGGAGTCCGCGGTCCTGAACGCGCAGGGTAATAAGGAGGCTGCCATCCTGAATGCGGAGGCAGAGAAGCAGACTGCGATTCTCCGCGCAGAGGCAGAGAAGGAGAGAAAGATTCAGGAGGCGGAAGGTCAGGCAAAGGCAATTCGCGCCGTCAAGGAGGCAGAGGCAGATGGTATCCGTCTGATTCGCGAGGCGGGTGCCGATGAGGCTGTGTTGCGTCTCCGCGGTCTGGATGCTTTGACCCGCGTCGCGGACGGCAGAGCGACCAAGATTGTGATTCCGTCCGACATTCAGAATATGGCGGGACTGGTGACCGCTTTAAAGGAGACCGCTTCGGTGGCAACGCCGGGCGATGGGAGTGAGAAGAAAGCATGAGAGACGGGTTTCTCCGCGTCGCGGCCGCGACGCCTTCCGTGCGGGTTGCAGATCCCGCTTACAACCGGGAGCAAATCGAGACCATCATTCGGAGCGAAGCGGCTCGGGGAACCAAGGTACTGGTGTTCCCCGAGCTCGCGCTGAGCGCCTACACCTGCGGGGATTTGTTTTTGCAGGACGCGCTGCAGGAAGCGGTGCTTCGGGAGTTGCGGCAGCTGTTGCATAACACGGCGGACAGCGAAGTGCTTTGCTTTGTCGGTCTGCCCTTTGCGTTTGAGAACCGACTTTACAATGCGGTTGCCGTTTTTCAGAAGGGAGAACTGCTCGGCCTCGTGCCGAAGCGTCACATTCCGAATTACGGCGAGTTTTATGAGCGGCGCTATTTTGCGCCGGGCTTCGAGTCTCCGGTTCTGGTGTCTCTCTTCGGGGAGCGCTTGCCCTTCGGTGCGAGACTGCTCTTTTCCTGCGAGAGCTTGCCGGAGCTCAAAATCGGCGTTGAAATCTGTGAGGATCTCTGGGTGCCGAATGCGCCCTCCATCGATCTCTGCACGGCAGGGGCTACGCTCATCGTGAACTGCTCGGCCTCGAATGCGCTCGCCGGAAAGCGGAAAGCGCGGCGCGAACTCGTACAGGCGCAGAGCAGCAAGCTGCTCGCGGGCTATGTCTACGCGAGCGCAGGCGAAGGGGAATCGACACAGGACCTCGTGTTCAGCGCCCACAATTTAATTGCGGAGGCCGGAGAAGTGCTCGCGGAGTCCCCCTTGCTCACGAATACGGTCATCGCTTCGGAATTGGATTTGAAAAAGCTGCTCTTCTTAAGAAGACGTCAGAGCAGCTATCCGGAGAGAGACAGCGAGTCAAACCTGTACTGCGACATCGACTTTTCGCTAAGTCTCACGGAGACCGAGCTTACGCGAAAGGTGAACCCGGCACCCTTTGTGCCGGCAGAGCCCGAGGCGCGCGCGGAGCGCTGCGAGGAAATCCTTAGGATACAGGCACTCGGCCTGAAAAAACGCCTTGACCACATCCACGGCTCCCGTGCCGTGCTGGGGCTTTCGGGCGGACTTGATTCGACCCTTGCCCTCCTTGTCGCGGTACGGAGCTTTGATGCGCTCGGCCTTCCGCGGAGCGGCATTGAGACGATAACCATGCCGGCCTTCGGCACGACGGACAGGACCTATCGAAATGCCTGCGAACTCGCGGCGGCACTCGGGACAAGCCTCGAGGAAATTTCGATACGCGAAGCCGTGTTACAGCACTTTAAGGACATCAAACAGGATCCCGAGAAGCACGACATCACCTATGAGAATTCTCAGGCACGCGAACGCACCCAGGTGCTCATGGACATTGCGAACCGGGACAATGCACTGGTGATCGGAACCGGAGATCTCTCGGAGCTGGCGCTCGGCTGGGCCACCTATAACGGCGATCACATGTCGATGTACGCGGTCAATGTCTCGGTGCCGAAGACCTTGGTGCGTGTTTTGGTGGAGCATGAGGCCGGTCTTGCGAGCGGAAAGCTTCGCGAGGTCTTACTCGACATTCTCGATACGCCGGTGAGCCCCGAGCTCTTGCCGCCGAAGGACGGCGTCATCAGCCAAAAGACAGAGGATTTGGTGGGACCCTACGAGCTCCACGATTTCTTCCTGTTTCAGATGCTGCGCTACGGCAGCGGTCCGCGGAAAATTTACCGCCTTGGTCTGCGCGCCTTTGCGGGCGTCTATGACGAGGCGACTGTCAAAAAGTGGCTGCTCACCTTCCTCCGCCGTTTCTTCACGCAGCAGTTTAAGCGTTCCTGTCTGCCGGACGGCCCGAAGACGGGCAGTGTTGCGGTCTCGCCGCGCGGCGATCTCCGCATGCCCTCGGATGCGATGAGCCGCATCTGGATCGAAGAGGCGGAGGCGCTATGATTACGTCTCCGGCCAACAAAAAAGTGAAGGAAGTGCGGGCGATCTTTGACAAGGCCTCTCTCCGCGCGGAGCGGGGACTCTTTCCGATTGAGGGGGTACGCATGTTTCTGGAGGCGCCCGAAGCCGAGATTGAAGAGCTCTATGTGAGTGAGAGTTTTGCAGCGCGCGCCGAGGGAACCATCCGGGAAAAAATAGCCGGGCTCAAGGCAGAGACCGTCGCAGACAATATTTTCGCGAAGATGTCGGACACGAAGACGCCGCAGGGCGTGCTCGCACTGGTCCGCATGCAGAGAAAGAGTCTTGCGGAAGTGTTGGCGGAAGGTGCAAGCTGCTTCCTCGCGGTCGAGAGTTTGCAGGATCCCGGCAATTTGGGCACCATGCTGCGCGCGGGTGAGGGGGCAGGACTCTCTGCGATACTCGCAAACCGCGGCACGGTGGATGTCTACAACCCGAAACTGGTGCGCGCGACCATGGGCAGCATATTCCGCATTCCGGTGGTCTATGTGGACGACTTTCCGGCGGCACTCTTTCAGCTCAAGCAGGAAGGGATAAGCCTCTATGCGGCGGCGCTTCAGGCCTCCGTACCCTATGACAGCATAGCTTACCCGGAGAAGACTGCCTTTTTAATCGGCAATGAGGCTGCCGGCCTCAGCGAGGAGGCGATTGCCGCGGCAAATCAGAGCATTCACATTCCCATGCTCGGGCAGGTGGAATCCTTAAATGCGGCGGTTGCCGCCTCGATTTTACTCTACGAGCGCGCAAGACAGAGAAGAAAGGAGCGTGCATGAAGGGAAGCATGACGGCGCAGAACAGCTTTTTACTGGATGCTCTGCATGTCTTTGTCGGGGTTGCGGTCACGGTGCTGGCGGTCTTTGCCTTTTTGTCGCCGGAAGAGCACCCGCTCTTTTTCTCCCTGATTTTCGGCCTGGCGGGTCTCCTGGCCCTTGCAAACGGCCTGGTGCGCCTCTCGGCGCTCGGGCGGGCACACCGGAAAAAAGGAACTGCGTTTGCGATCGTTTTTCTGGGGCTCTTGCTCCTCATCCTCTGCGCAATCAGCGCGGTTGTCATGCTCTGAGGTGAAGCCTTGTTAAAGGATGATATTTTAAAGGCCCTGCTCGACGCGGGCGATTACTGCTCCGGTCAGGCGCTCTGTGAACGTTTTCATGTGACACGGACCGCCGTCTGGAAGGCGGTCGCAAAGCTTCGGGATGAGGGCTATACCATTGAAGCGAGACAGAATCGAGGGTATTTATTGCGAAATACAGGATATTTGCTGAGTCAGGCCTCTCTCGATGAGGCCTTCGGCGATCAGCGGTTTTTGAAGCGCTGGGTCTTTTTGCAGCAGACCGACTCGACCAATCTGGAGGTGAAACGTGCCGCCGGAGAGGGCGACGCGGGCCCCACGCTCTTTGTCGCGGAGGAACAGACCGCGGGCAGGGGGCGCAGAGGCAGAAGTTGGAGTTCTCCGCCCGGCAGTGGCATCTGGATGTCGCTTTTACTGCGCCCGAAGCTCCGCCCGGAGCGCGCATCTATGCTTACCTTGGTCACGGCACTTGCCGTGACGGACGGCATACGCGAGGCGACCGGCCTCGAGGCAGCCATCAAGTGGCCGAACGATGTTGTGGTGCGCGGGAAAAAGGTCGCAGGGATACTCACGGAGATGAGTACGGATTTGGACCGCATCGAATTTGTGGTCATCGGCATCGGCATCAATGTCAATACGGGAAGCTTTCCGGAAGAAATACGAGAAGTTGCGACTTCACTCGCAATCGAACAGGGCAAGGAGACGGCGCGCACGCCCATCATTGCCGCGGTTTGGAAGCAGTTTGCGCACTATGAGAAGTTGTTTGAAGAGAACGGCAGCTTTGCGGCTCTGAAGGAGCGCTATGAAGCGCTGCTTGCGAACCGGGGAAGAGAAGTGCGCGTTCTGGACCCCGACGGCGAGTACTGCGGTGTTGCGGAGGGCATTACGGAGAGCGGTGAGCTCTTGGTGCGGCGTGAAGATCAAAGTCTCACGGCCGTTCGGAGCGGAGAGGTCAGTGTGCGCGGGATTTACGGCTATATTTAAGTTTCGTATCTTCAGCGGAGCAAGAACAGGAGGATGAATCCAAATGGCAGAAGAGAAGAGAACGGAAAAGAAGAGCGCAAAGGGCGGCAAGAAGGCGGAGACCGAAAAGCGTGAAATTCGCGAGCAGGAGCTCATGCAGGGATTGCTGCAGCTGGTCGAGCAGGCCAAGAACAAGGATTCCAAGCTGGATGTCGATGAAATCAATGACTATTTTCAGGATTACCAGCTGAGTCCCGAGGGCATAGAACATATCTACAACTATCTCGAGGCCAACAACATCGAGGTACAGCATCACCGTGAGGAAGAGCCGCCGGAAGATTTGGAAAAGGCGGACAAGGGGGGTGATGTCCTGCTGGGACTTGATCTGGATCTCGACGACGACCTCGACAATGAGGATGAGAACGGCGAGAAAATCGAGGGAGAAGAGATCAATCTGAACCCGGTGGATCTTCTGGAAGGCGTCGGCACGGAAGACCCGGTCCGCATGTATTTAAAGGAAATCGGCACCGTTCCGCTGCTCACCGCGGAAGAAGAGATGGAGCTCGCGCGAAGAAAGCAGGCGGGCGATGAAAAGGCGAAGAAGAAGCTGATTGAGGCGAACCTCCGCCTCGTGGTCAGCATCGCGAAGCGCTACACGGGACGCGGCATGAGCTTTCTGGACCTCGTGCAGGAGGGCAATTTGGGTCTCATCAAGGGTGTCGAGAAGTTCGATCCCGAGAAGGGATTTAAGCTCTCGACCTATGCGACTTGGTGGATACGCCAGTCCGTGACGCGCGCGCTCGCAGATCAGGCGAGAACCATACGCGTGCCGGTGCACATGGTCGAGACCATCAACAAGATGAGCAAGATGCAGCGCAAGCTGACGCTGGAGCTCGGCTACGAGCCGAGTGTCGCGGAACTCGCAAAGGCCCTCGATATGACCGAGGAGAAGGTCATGGAGATTATGCAGATTGCAAGAGAGCCCGCTTCGCTCGAGACGCCGATCGGTGAGGAGGACGATTCGAACCTCGGCGACTTTGTCGCGGACAACAATGTGCTGACCCCGGAGGACAATGTGGAGTCCGTCATGCTGCGCGAGCACATCGACGCACTGCTCGGCGACTTAAAGGAGAGAGAGCGCCAGGTCATCGTGCTGCGCTTCGGCCTTGAGGACGGCCATCCGCGCACGCTTGAGGAGGTCGGCAGAGAGTTCAAGGTGACCAGAGAGCGCATACGCCAGATTGAGGCAAAGGCGCTCAGGAAGCTCAGAAACCCGGTGAGATCCAAGAGAATTCGAGACTTTTTATGAATCAGAGAAATTACCAGAGAGAACAGGACCTCTTGGTCCGAAAAAACGAAGCTTCGGGACTTGTCCCGAAGCTTCTTCTTCACGTCTGCTGTGCGCCCTGCTCTTCCTTTTGTCTGGAGAGCTTGACACCGCACTTTGATGTGACTGTCTTTTTCTGTAACCCGAACATCGATGACCCGGAGGAATACCACCGGCGCGCCGAGGAGGAGCAGCGCTTACTCCGGGAAATGAATTTGCCGCGGCCGGTGGGCTTTCTAGAGGGGGAGTATAATCCGGAGCGCTTTCACGAAGCGGTGCGAGGTCACGAAACGGACCCCGAGGGCGGCGAGCGCTGCGGTATTTGCTTTGAACTCCGCCTCCGCGAGAGCGCAAAGGCTGCCAAGGCGGGCGGTTTTGACTATTTTACGACCAGTCTCACCATTTCCCCGATGAAAAGCGCCCCCCGACTGAATGCCATCGGGGAGCGCATTGCGGCGGAGGAAGGGGTTGCCTTCCTGCCCTCTGATTTTAAAAAGAAAAACGGGTTTCTCCGCTCGACCGAGCTCTCGAAAGAGCACGGACTGTACCGCCAGGATTACTGCGGTTGCTCCTACTCGAAGCGGGATGCGGAGCGGAGAGAAGCTCAGCGGTGCTCGGAGGCAAAGACGGACTCCGCGAGCGTATCCGCAAGCGCGAGCAGCTGTAAGCGCTGTTCCTCGTGACCGCGGGACTTTAAAGTGACCGTGTCCTGCAGGAAGTTCATGTTCTTCATCGAAGAGAAGAGTTCGCTCATCTTCTTGCCGGACACCGGCGCCCAGGAGCCGTTCTCCACGAGTGCAATCGAGCGGTTCTGCAAATTGTGAGCCGCAAGCTCGCGAAGCAGTCCCTCCATGTAGGGGAAGATTTCGTTGTTGTAGGTCGCGGAGGCAAAGACCAGGTGGCTCGCGCGGAAAGCCTCGGAGACCAGGTAGGAGACATCGGTCACGGAGACATCGTACATTTTGATGTTCTTGATCTTCCGCTCGCCGAGGGCGTTTGCAAGCACTTCCGCGGCATTTTCGGTGCCGCCGTAAATCGAAGCATAGAAGATAACCACTTCGTTGTCCTCGGGGCGGTAAGTTGCCCAGCGGGAGTACTTCTCAATGATCCACTGAATCTTATTTGCGACGCGCCACACCGGGCCGTGCAAGGGGCAAATCATCTGAATGTCGAGGCCCGCAGCTTTATTTAAGAGCGCCTGCACCTGCGTGCCGTATTTGCCGACGATGTTCGAGTAGTAGCGGCGCATCTCGGAGAGCTCAAAGTCGCCGAAATTAAGCTGATCCGCATAGAGGTTGCCGGAGAGTGCACCGAAGGTGCCGAATGCATCCGCGGAGAAGAGAATCTTATCGGTCTCGTCATAGGTGACGGTAACTTCCGGCCAGTGCACCATGGGAGCCAGGATGAAGCGGAAGTTGTGGTGACCGGTCGAGAGCGTATCGTTCTCCTTGACCTGCATGACCTTACCCTGCAGGTTGAGCTCTCCGAAGAACTGCTTGATCATCGCGTGGGTCTTTGCGCTACCCACAACCGTAGCCTCCGGGTAACGGAGCAGCACTTCGGCAAGCGTAGCGCAGTGATCCGGCTCCATGTGATTCACGATGATGTAGTCGAGCGGACGGCCGTTCAGCACAGCCTTGATGTTTTCGAGGAACACCCCGCAGATTGCGTGATCCACGGTATCGAGCAGGACGGTCTTCTCGTCCGTAACCAAGTAAGAATTGTAGGAAATGCCGAGCGGAACCGGATGGCAGTTCTCAAACTTAGCGAGTCTACGGTCGCTGGATCCGAGATACCAGAGCGTATCGCTCATCTGAATTGCCTGATGCATAACTTCTCCTTTTCTGACAGTTTGCAGTGACTAAGTATTGCGCCGCAAAATCATCTGGAACTTCTTCGCGGACAGTATACCACAAAGGAGGGCAGGCTTGCCACTGCTTGCGGATTGCTTTGGAATGTTGTAGACTGAACTCGTCTTAAATCTAGGAAATAAAGCGGAGCTAAGGCTCCTAAGAGGTGACTTATGTCTGAAGCATGTAACTGTAATCACGGCGGTATGCCGGAGCCGCCGAAGCCGAATTTTCAGGTTCCGAGCAACGAAAACAGCAACATCTGCCACGTCATTGCGATTATGAGCGGCAAGGGCGGCGTCGGAAAGTCGCTCGTCACAAGCCTGCTCGCCTCCCGCGTCAGTGCGGCGGGGTACCGCGTCGGCATTCTGGATGCGGATATCACCGGGCCCTCGATTCCGAAGGCTTTCGGTGTGGACGGGCAGAGTCTTCATTCCCGCGAAAATCTCATGGTGCCGGCGGAGACCGAGAGCGGCATCAAGATTGTGAGCTCGAATTTGCTGCTCGACGATGACACGGAGCCGCTGATCTGGCGCGGCCCCATGATTGCGAGCGTGGTGAAGCAGTTCTGGTCCGATGTCTACTGGGGAGATGTCGATTATCTCTTTGTCGACATGCCGCCGGGCACCGGCGATGTTCCGCTCACGGTATTCCAGTCGCTGCCGGTCGAGGGCATTGTCGTTGTTACCAGCCCGCAGGAACTGGTGTCGATGATCGTTGAAAAGGCCGTCAACATGGCGAACCAGATGGATGTTCCGATTCTCGGTCTCGTCGAAAATCTGAGTTACTACAATTGCCCGGACTGCGGGAAGTCCCATGCGGTCTTCGGTGAGAGCCACATCGATGAAGTTGCGGACGGTCACGGACTCAAGGTGCTTGCGAAGGCACCGATCGATTCCGCAATCGCCGCAGCGGTCGATGCGGGTAAGGTTGAGACCCTCACGGCGCCGTGGCTTGACGAAGCGGTTGCCGCAGTGACGGGAGATAAGAAGGCGGAGTGATGACAAGAGGCGGCAATCCGAACAGCGAGCTTGAGCAATCCATACTTCGTGCCCCGGGTGAATTCCAGGTGCCGGAGAGCATGGTCGCATGGGCACAGCAGTTTCAGGATGCCATGATGATGTACAGTTGTGCCATTCGGGAAGTTAAGACCAAGCTGGAAGTATTAAACGATGAGCTCTCGGTGCGAAATCAAAGAAATCCCATCGAGATGATCAAGTCGCGGGTCAAACAGCCGCGTAGCATCGTCGAAAAATTGAAGCGCAAGGGCTATCCGCTGACCTTAGCGGCCATGCAGGACAATCTGGACGACATTGCGGGTGTCCGCGTGATTTGCTCTTTCGTGGACGATATCTACGCGATTGCGGGCATGATGATGCGCCAGGATGATGTGCGCGTTCTTCAGATCAAGGATTACATCAAGAACCCGAAGGACAACGGTTACCGCTCCTACCACATCATTGCGGAGGTCCCGGTCTATTTCTCCGAACAGAAGAGCTTTATCCGGGTGGAAATACAGATACGCACAATCGCGATGGATTTCTGGGCGAGCCTGGACCACGAGCTCAAGTACAAGAAAGAAATTCCCGATGCCGAGGAAATCTCGGAGGAACTTCGCGCCTGCGCGGATATCATCGCGGATACCGACGAGAAGATGCTTGCGATACGCCGCCGCCTCGAGCAGAAGAGCGCCGCGGGGTGAGAGAAAAGCGTGGCAAGGCGATTATGATGAAGTAAAGAGAAAGAGCTGTGCGTCGGCACGGCTCTTTCTTGCGTTGCAAAGCAAAAACCCACCCGTTATGCGGGTGGAGACATGCCAAAGGCTAATAGTGCTGCACATACCAAATGGCTGTGCAAGTACCATATCGTCTTTACGCCGAAGTATAGACGAATAATAACCTACAATCAATATCGGAGGGAATCGGAAATGCAGGAAACAGCACCGACAACTCTTTTTTCCACTTAGCCCTTAAAGAGTAAACCTGACGCATAGAAAAGCGAGTCATGCATTGGCATGACTCGCTTTTGTGTTTCCGAACAACTTACGCGAGACGCTTTACAAAGTGTCCCTCAATGCTGACCTTCTCGTTGATGACGACAAAGGCCTGCGGATCGATTGCGTAGATGACAGACTTCAGCTGTCGAACCTCGTACTTTGAGACCGCGCAGAAAAGAACGCGGGTCTCTTCGTTCGTGTAAGCGCCGTGCGCGCCCCAGGTCGTGACACCGCGGCCGAGCTGCTTCAGAATCGCGGCTTCGAGCGAGTTGTCCTTGCTCTTTGTGATAATCGTGACCAGAACGTTGATATTCTGGGTGTGCATTCTGTCTTCGGCGACCGTGCAGACAGCCGTGCAAATCAGAGAATAGATGACGGTCTGCGCGTTGAAGAGGAAGAGGCAGATGCCGTAGAGCACAACGTTGACGCCGATACCGACCTTTGCGACGCTGAAATCCTTTTTCCACTTGATGAGCAACAGCGCAATGACATCCATGCCGCCCGCGGATGCGCCGTTTCGAAGCATAATACCGAGGCCGAAGCCGGAGACCAGACCGCCGACAATGCAGGTGGAGAGCATATCATCCATCACGTGTACCACGGGAATCACGGAGAGGAAGAACGAAATCAGCGTGGTCGTGAACAGCGTTTTCCAAAAGAATTTTTTGCCGATGGCGCGCATCGAGATCAAGAGCACCGGGAAGTTGACGCAGTAGTAAATAATACCGGCGATATCAAAACTTCCGGTGTTGAGGTGTAAGAGTGAGACCAGACCGGTACGTATCAGCTGGCACACACCGAAGAGACCGCCGGAGTAGAGCTTGGCAGGAACAATAAACCAGTTGGTCGCAGCCGCATAAATCAGTGCGCCGACGGTGGCACCGAGAAGCTGCGAGAGCAGAGCCTTATGTTCCGAATGTTTTTTGTCGAGTTCCATAGTGACGCCCCCCTTGTTTATCATGTAGGCATCATAACATAAGAACTACGTTAAAGATACAGCGGAAGTGGCTTTTTCCGGACAAAACTGTCTTTTTTGAACACAGCTTTTCCTTGAAATCAAAAAGGCGGAATGTTATAGTTTTAGAGATATACATTTACATAGAAGAAGGAGGTGACCGGGATGAGTGACAGTGATGGTGGAGGGCGAAGTAGAACCGCTGCGAACAGGGTGTTTCACGGGATTTGCTCTCACAGGCAGCCCGGGAACCTTTTGGACTTCCGAAAGTAGGGAGAGGCTTTGTGCCGCTCTCTCCTGTTCGCCGCGCCTCCGGTTTAGCTGTCAGTGCGCAACCCGTCGGCGAACCGCCTTGTCGGTTCAGGTGAAGAGAGAGGAGAGAGTATGGGAGAAAAGGGCATGAAGACCCGTGAAGAGCTCCAGCAGGAAATTCTGGAGATTCTCCGCGGAAGAAAGTCCCCGAAGATTATGCGAGATGAGCTCGATGAATACCATGCGAGCGATCTGGCCGCAGCGCTGGATGAGATTACCTTAGAAGAGAGAGAACGTTTTTATCGTTTGCAGAGCGATGAAGCGCTCGCGGAAGTGTTAGAGCACAGTGATTACGCCGATAAGTATCTGGGAGAGATGAGCCTGCATCGTGCGGCGAGTGTCCTGACCAGAATGGAGCCGGACGTTGCCGTTGACTTGATGAAGGAGAGCGATTCCGTAAAGAAGAAGGAGTGGCTTGAACTCATGGATCCGGAGTCCCGGAGCAAGTTGCAGAGCCTTGCTTCCTTCGACGAGGATTTGATCGCAAGCCGCATGACGACGAACTTTGTCTGGCTGTACAGCAATATGACCGTGCGGGAGGGCATGAAATCCCTCGTCGAGCAGGCGGAGGAGCACGACAATATCTCGGTGATCTATGTTTTGGATCCGCAGGGCGTCTTTTACGGTGCCATCAATTTAAAGGACTTAATCATAGCCCGCAGAGACACCGAGCTCTCTGACATTATCATGACGCAGTTCCCCTATGTTTACGCCGATGAGCGCATCGAGGACTGCCTCTGGATTATCCGCGATTATTCCGAGGAGAGTATTCCGGTTCTTTCTTCGGACAACCGCATACTCGGTGCCATCACCTCGCAGGAAATTGCGGAAGTGGTCGGCGATGAGATGGGAGAGGACTATGCGAAGTTGGCAGGTCTCTCTGCCGAGGAGGATTTGAACGAGCCGCTCCGCATGAGTATCAAGAAGCGTCTCCCCTGGCTGATACTGCTCCTCGGCCTCGGCATGGTCGTCTCGAGCGTGGTAGGCCTCTTTGAGGGCGTTGTCGCACAGCTCACGATTGTCATGGCCTTCCAGTCCCTGATCCTCGACATGGCAGGTAACGTAGGTACCCAGTCCCTTGCGGTCACGATTCGTGCCCTCATGGACGATCAGCTCACGCCGAAGCAGAAGCTAAAGCTTCTCACCAAGGAAGTCAATGTCGGTACTTTGAACGGTATCATCCTGGGTCTCCTCGCCTTTGTCGGCGTAGGTCTCTATGTCACCGTGTTCAAGGGCATGCCGCTGCACTATTCCTTCGCAATCTCGGGCTGCATCGGTGTATCGCTCGTTGTCGCGATGTTGATTTCGAGCTTGGTCGGTACCGCGGTTCCGATTTTCTTCAAGCACATCCACATCGACCCGGCAGCAGCTTCCGGTCCCCTGATTACAACCATCACCGACTTGGTCGGCGTTGTGACCTACTACGGACTGGCGTGGCTTTTGCTCATCGAATTCATTCACCTGTAAATCACAAAGAGTCGCAACCTCTGTCCGAGAGGAAGCGGCTCTTTTTCATTTCGCTTCGCTTCTCGCGAGTCATGGAAAAAAAGGCGGTGCTCCCACAACGCCGATAGAATCAGAGTTATAGGACAAAAAGAGTTGGTGAAACACCCCGCAACGCCGGTAGAATCAATCGTTGCGGGGACACTATCTTCTTTGTATACATCTTCCTTTAAACAGCGTCACTGATTCTTTTTCCCACTTAGCCTTTTTCACCGGCTTGGACAAAGGATGAAAAACGATAACAGAAGCGGAATAAAATCGAAAACTGAATCTGTTATACGGTCCGCGTCTGGAGCAATACAGGTACTATCCGAAATGAATCGGGAAAGCGCGCAAAAGGCTTGAACCCTTTGTGAGAAGAATGGTAAAGTAAGCGTTAAGGGTATTGAAACCACAGTTTTCTATTTGGGGGTGCTTATGAAATTGCTACGGAAGTTTGTGTGTGCCGCATCGATTGCGGCAATCTCGGCTTGCCTCGTGATTCCGTCGATGGCGGCAACGGCGCAGTGGAAGCGCAATGACAAGGGCTGGTGGTATGAGGAGGCGAACGGCTCCTATCCGACCGCGACATGGAAACTCATCAACAATAAATGGTACTACTTTGACGGCATCGGCTACATGGCCGAGAGCCGCTGGATCGGAAATTACTATGTCGGTGCCGACGGCGCTATGCTGGTCAGCACCGTGACGCCCGACGGCTACTATGTTGACGAGACGGGAAAGTGGATGGAGGGAAAGAGAGCTTCTCTCCACGTGAGTAAGAGCAGCGCGGCCGGAAAGAGAAGAAGCGGCGGCGGTTCCGGTCTTTCCTACGGCGGCGGCGTAGCGACGGGAAACAGCGCGAATACCGGCAATGTCGGAACGAGCGGAAACGGCGGCAATGCTGCGAATGCGGGAAACGGCGGCGATGCTTCGAACACGGGCAATGCCGGCAACAGCGCGACTACGGCAGGCGCAGCGGGAACGCAGCTTTCCGGTGAGGAGGGCAGAGTCATCTCCGCGCTGATGGCCATGGGTCTCAGTGAGAAGGAAGCAAAGCTCTACTACGGCATTAACGCCTACCGTGAGAGTCTCGGTCTTCCGAAGCTTTCGCTCTCGAAGTCTTTAACCACGGTTGCGAGAACCCACGTGGCGGATTCCAATGCGCACACGCCGGAAAACCAGGTGGATGTAAGAGGCATACAGGGCAACCTGCACAGCTGGTCTTCCTACGGCAGTTGGACGCCGGTCGTCTATACCTCCGACCATAATTACGCAGCCTATATGTGGAGCAAGCCGAGCGAGCTTACCTCCTATCCGGGCAGCGGCTTTGAGATTTCCGCTTGGTATAGCCTCACTATGACGCCCGAAGTGGCGCTTGACTCATGGAAGGGCTCTCCGGGCCACAATGCTGTCATGACGACGCAGGGCATGTGGTCGGATTTAAAGACCATGGGTGTCGGTATCGACGGCAAGTATGCGCATGTCTGGTTCGGTCAGGATGCGGATCCGGCCGGTTACTATGAGGTGACGGGCTATTCGGTGCTTCAGCCTTAAGTTTTGTTTCATCGGCCCCCTAAGAAAAAGCCCTTGCTTTTTGAGCTCGCTCTGGCTATAATGAAAGCCGTGCTGCGGGGCGTGGCTCAGTTTGGCTAGAGCGCACGGCTGGGGGCCGTGAGGTCGCAGGTTCAAATCCTGTCGCCCCGATTTGAATGAAACAGGAGATTGCGAAATCTCCTGTTTTTTTGTTACACGGTCACAGCATCTGCACCGTTATCTTTATTTGCAATAGCTAATCGTGTGGATGCCGCTCTGTTTTTTTGTAAGAACACATGGTATAATTGCACATGTGTCAGCGCGATAAAGGATTATTTTCTATGAAAAAGCTGATAGCCTTTGACTTTGACAAGACACTCTACGATCATCAGACGCTAAGCATACCCGAGAGCGCCGAGCGCGCGCTTCGGGCGCTCAGAGAGCGAGGGCACATCATCGTGCTTGCGACCGGGCGGGATATGTCGACCCATTATTCCAGGCCGTATCTTGACTTGGTCAACGCCGCGGCGCGCGTCGAGCAGAACGGCGCAAAGGTCGTTGTCGGTGATAAAGTGCTGTTTGAGCACTACATCGACCGCGGTCTCCTGAAGCGGATGATGGACTATGCGGAGCGGACCGGCATAGGCTTCGGCGTGACCATAGAGGATGAGGACTATTACCTGAACCCGGAGCGCATCCGCGAGGCGGAGATGAAGCGCTGGGGGCAGTGCGGACGGCAGTTTAAGGATGCGAGAGCACTCCTTACCCGGGATATCCGCACAGTCAACTTTATCGGCACGGAGGAAGAGGCAAAAGCCATGGAGCAGGCCTTTCCGGAGCTGCAGCTCCGCATGTTCTCCGTGAACTACGGCGCCGACATCATTGAAAAAGGCATCAGCAAGGCAGAGGGGCTAAAGAAACTCTGCGCGTATTACGGCTTGGAGATGAGCGATGTCTATGCCTTCGGCGACTCCTACAACGACAGCGAAATGCTGGAAGAAGCGGGGGTCGGCATTGCGATGGGCAATGCCAAGGAGGAACTCAAGGAGATTGCGGATTACATCACAAGCCCGATCGATCAAGATGGTATTTGGAATGCCTGCAGACACTTTCAGCTGGTGTGAGTGCGCAGGAAAATCACAAGGAGGCCGATATGAGAGAAGAACTGAAGCAGCTTCGCGAGGCGATGAAGAAGCGTGGAATCACGGTTTATTATCAGCCGTATTCCGATGCACACGGCAGTGAGGAAATCAGTGCCAGAGATCA
The DNA here is from genome assembly GCF_030644385.1 of Stomatobaculum sp. F0698. Taxonomy (GTDB): domain Bacteria; phylum Bacillota; class Clostridia; order Lachnospirales; family Lachnospiraceae; genus Moryella. The sequence goes on from NZ_CP130060.1 coordinate 743,261, forward strand.
GAGCGTTCGCAAAATCAGTGGGTTCACGGGAGATTCCTGCACCCTGGTGGTGCTGGAGAAAGAGGCATTCCTCTGGACGGACAGCCGTTTCTTCGTGCAGGCGAACATCGAGCTGAAGGACAGCGGCGTTGAGCTGATGAAGGCAGGCGTTCCCGGTACGCCGACCATTGTCGAATACTTGGAGAATCATTTCCCGGAGGGCGGCACCCTTGCATTCTATGCGCCGCTGCTCGGAACGAATACGGGCAAGGAGCTGAAGGAGTTTGTCGCGAAGAAGAAGGGCAAGCTGATTACCGACATCGACCTTGTCGATGATATCTGGAAGGATCGCCCGGAGAGAAGCCATGAGCCGATCTGGGTGCATGATATCAAGTACGCGGGCGAGGAGGCAAAGAGCAAGATCGATCGCGTGCAGGCGGAGATGAAGAAGCTCGACGCTTCCGTCTTCCTGACCGGCAGACTGGATGAGATTTCCTGGGTCACGAACCTGCACGGCGCAGACATCTCCTGCAACCCGGTCTTCCTGTCTTATCTCATGGTGAAGGCCCGCTCCGCAAAGCTCTTCTGCCAGGAGAACGCACTTACCGATGAGGCAAAGAAGCATCTGGAGGAGCAGGGCATTGCGGTCGGCTCCTACGACGACTTTATCGCGGCTGTCGGCAAATTGAAGGACGAGCGCGTCTTGACCGATCTCCGTGACCTGAACTTCGCGGTTTACAATGCGGTCGTTGACAAGAACACGATTGTGGACGAGCTGAGCCCGATCTCCCTGATGAAGATCATCAAGAACGATACCGAGCTCAAGGGCTTCCGCGATTGCCATGTGCGTGACGGTGTGCATCTGACCCGCTTCCTCTACTGGCTCAAGAAGACCATCAAGGAGGGCAAGGCGGATACTTACACCGAGTACGATCTCGGCGAGAAGCTGAATTCGTTCCGCGCAGCGGATCCGAAGTATGTGACCCTTAGCTTCTCGACTATTCCGGCTTACCAGGCAAATGCGGCTATGGCACACTACATGCCCTCTAAGGAGCAGAGTGATGTCGTAAAGCCCGAGGGACTCTTCCTTGTGGACTCCGGCGCACACTATCTGGACGGCACGACGGATGTCACGAGAACGCTTGCGCTCGGCGATATCACGCTGGAGCAGAGCCGCGACTACACGCTTGCTGTCATCGGCATGCTGAATCTCATGTTTGCGGTATTCCCGTACTATGCGACCGCTCCGCTGCTTGATACCTATGCGCGTCAGGCAATGTGGAAGTTCGGAAGAGACTACGGTCACGGTACCGGCCACGGCGTCGGCTTCGTGAACAATGTCCACGAGCTTCCGGTCTCGGTTCGCCCGTGGCCGCATCCGGACCGCAGAAGAGAGGTTACCTTCCAGCCGGGCATGGTGACGAGTGACGAGCCGGGTGTCTACATTGACGGCGCTTACGGCATCCGCATCGAGAACATGCTGATTTGCGTGAAGGATACGGAACATGAGGGATTCAACTGCTTCGAGAACCTGACCTGGGCACCGCTCGATCCGGACGCTCTGGATCTCAGTGTCATGTCGAAGGACGATATCCGCCGCTTTAACAAGTATCAGAAGCGCGTTCGCAAGACCATTGCGCCGCTGCTTCCGGAAGAAGAGAGAGAATGGCTCATTCATGAGACAAGAAAAATCCGCCGCGAGAAAAAGCACTGAGCGGCACAGTAATCTAGAAAAGAAGGCGCTTTTGAAAAAAAGCGGCGCAGCGAAACCAGCTGCGCCGCTTCGCGCTGTCTCCGACACAGCGCGCTGTCCCCATGAGAAGCGCTGCGGCGGCTGTTCTTACAGCGCTCTGCCCTATGAGGAACAGCTTCGCAAAAAGCAGAGAGAGGCAGAGAAACTGCTCGGCAAGTTCTGTAAGGTCGAGCCCATTGTGGCGGCGCCCGAGCCGCTGCACTACCGGAACAAGGTGACGGCGAGCTTCGGTTTTCAGAATAAGAAGCTCGTGGTCGGTGTGTACGAGCGTGACAGCCACAGGGTTGTTCCGATTGACCACTGCCGCATCCAGAATCGAACGGCGGACCGCATCATTCACATCATCCGCGACTTGGCGGTTTCCTTCCGCCTGAAGGCCTACGACGAGGATCTTAGAATCGGTACGCTCCGCCATGTTCTGGTTCGTACCTCCGAGGCGACCGGACAAATCATGGTGGTGATCGTGACCGGTACACCCATCTTCCCGGGCAGCAAGAACTTTGTCACCGCCCTCAGAAAGCAGTGTCCCGAGATTACGACCGTGATCCAGAACATCAACCCCCAGAAGACGAGCATGGTGCTCGGCGAGCGCGATAAGGTCCTCTATGGCAAGGGTTATATTGAAGATGAACTCATGGGGCTTACGTTTCGCCTATCTCCTGCCTCCTTTTATCAGGTGAATGCGAAGATGACGGAGAAGCTCTACGAGACTGCGCTCTCGTTTGCTAAGCTTACGCCGAACGACACGGTACTGGATGCCTACTGCGGTGTAGGAACCATAGGCATGGCGGCTTCCCGCAGCGCGGGACAGGTGATTGGCGTTGAGCTCAACAAGGCGGCCGTGCGGGATGCGATTGCGAACGCGAAGCGGAACGGCATCGAGAACATACGTTTCTTTGCGGACGATGCGAGCGATTTTTTGCTGCGTGTCGCAGAGAGCGGTGAGAAACTCGATGCAGTCATCATGGACCCGCCGCGAAGCGGCAGCACCGAGCGCTTCCTTGAGAGCGCCTGCAAGGTGAAGCCGAAGCGCATTGTCTATGTCTCCTGCAATCCGGAGACCCTCGCGCGGGACTTGCAGCTCTTAAAGCGCTGGAACTACCACTGCGAGCGCCTTGTGCCGATCGATAACTTTCCGCTGACGGAGCATGTTGAGAGCGTGGTTCTGTTGACCAAAGTACATAACTGATAGTGTAAAAATGATTGAAATATAAGGCTTTTCCGAGGATTTGGAAGTAAATCTAGATCCTCGGATTTTCTACGTTTTGGGAGGAAAATAGATTATTCTTCGTGGACGAGGGATATGAACAGGGGCTTCCGCTTGATGAGAATGAATCATTCTACATTGGGAAGTCGATAGCCGGACTGAAGTTAAACCAGTCGGCACAGAATCCGATTACATATCTGAATCCACAGTAGAGAGATAAAATTCTGATTTAGTGAACAATAACAAATCATAATTTAATGGAATTTAATGGAATAGACAAATTTGAATTTAGGAGAAAATTTATGAGTAGAAAAAAGGCAATCTTTCTTTATTTATTAGGAACCTTAGGGCAAATATGGATGATATGTATTATATTTTTTATATTGCGGAATTTGGGTATGGATGTAGACTATACAATGCCAATGGGAATGGTTGCTATTGGAATAGGTGGAGTTTCAGCTGCTCTATGGGGAACTATTATTGCACTTAGATACAAAAAGTACAGTGCGAAAAAAATATTAAAGGATTTTTTCGCTATAAAGCAAAACATCAGCAGTTATTTATTTGTTATTGTATTCTTGTTTTTGGATTTTTGCTATGTTGAATTTGATGGAAAATTAGCGTTGAATGCGTGGTATATTCCGATTATCTTATTTCTTAAAGCAATACTTTTTGGTGGGATTGAAGAAGTAGGGTGGAGATATGTTTTTCAACCAATTATGATGGAACACAATAGTTATATTAGTTCAACCTTAATTACTTTTGTTTTATGGGGAATATGGCATTTCTCTTATTTCTACATTGAAGGAACATTGCCACAGGTACAGGCGTTTGGATTTTTGCTTGGATTGTTGACTAATTGCTTTGTTTTATCCGCATTATTTATAAAGACAAACAGTTTGTGGATATGTGTGATGACACATTCGTTAATAAATGTTTTCTCGCAATTAGCAGTAGGTGGTAATCAAAATATAGCTTATGCTTGCAAGATAATTATTATAGTAATGGCAACTGTTCTTTCGATTAGAGAGCAAAATAAAAAAGCAACTGATGTGTCAGTTCTTTAAAGAGCGGCAAATTTCATTTTAATCCGTCAGTTGGATTGCACTGAAAATTGAAATTTAGGTAATAGGCATTTACCCTATTTGCCGATACGGGCAATAGGGCAACTCAACACTCGTAACGGTTCGATATACCCATTTTAAGGTGAAAATTGGTGTTCCACCATTCCATTGTACAGTAGGTGTTGAATAGGTTGTTCATAAGAGAATCGAGCCATCTGGAGTGCGTGGCGCTGCTGAAAAAGAAGTCGTGAGCATACAGAAGCGTTGAAACAAAAGGCCTCCCGCCTCTTGAAAGAGAGTATGGCGGGAGGTCTTTTTGTCGCTCTTATGAAAAGGGCAGTGGTATCGACTTTTACGACAGGAAGCTATATGATTGAGGTGTAGCGAAATTCCTAACGTTATGATTAAGAACCGTAAATGACGGATTTCAATTTCGATATTGAAGTCAAAACGTGACTGAAACGGGGGTTCTTTTGCTAAGAAGATGTTCCGAAACCGATTTTGAACGGTATGCCGATTTTGCATATGAACTGGCAAGCGACTTAACAAAGTCCGGATACCCGACCTACTGCGACGGCATTAAGACGAAGGACATGTTTCTGGAACGGGCCAGAAAGGCGTTTGCGTGCGAAGAGGAGCAGATGTTGCTCTTTGAATCGGAAGGAAGGGTTCAGGGTTTCATTCTCATGTATTGGCTTCCGAATGACCGTTATCTTTCTACTTTGCTGTTTTTAACGAATACGGAGACCGAAGGGGCGCTTTCCGAGTTTCTGGTCTACACCAAAGACAAGTTTAAAGGCTATGATTTATTTCTTGGCTTTCCGGCTGAGAATCAGTCTGCGATCAATTATCTTGAGCGCCAAGGTTTTACTTGTATCGAGGATGCATACAACAACACCGCCTATCTTGAGAACCTCACACCCGCGGTTGACAACCGGGAAGTTCTGAAAATCGGGAAAGAAAATTACACGCGTTTTCGACTGTTGCACAGTCAGTTTGAAGAAAACATGTATTGGAATGCGGCGCGCATCTATGAAAAGCTTGAGAACTGGAGTATTTTCCTGGAAGAAAAAGACGGTGAACCGCGCGGCGCCGTTTACTATACTGTTGCGGGGGATGCGTGGTATGAGATTTTCGGTGTGGATATGAATCGGCGTGAATACGACCCGCAAATGCTGAAAAATTTGTTGAACGCGGCTTTGTGGGATGCGAAGCGCAGCGGTGGAAACGTGATGACCTTCTTTTGTGATGAAGTTTATGAGGAGGCCGCGAAAGAATGCGGATTTCACTGTGTCGGAAATTACCGTTGCTATCTTATGCATTTGACCTGACGAATGATAGGTGTTTTTACAGGCTGATACAGTCGTTCGGAGGAAACGATGGACACGCTAAATATTCGACACTTCAAGAAAGATGATCTGCAAGCCTTATATGAGCTGCTTTCGGACGAAGAAGTGATGCGCTATATAGAGCCTCCCTATTCGTTTCCGCAGACGGAAGCTTTCTTGCAATCCGCGGGCTTGGCTCTGTCGCCGCTCATTTATGCCGTTGAAACGGCGAATCGTGATTTTGTCGGCTATGTGATTTACCATGACTATGACGAACAGAGCAAAGAAATCGGATGGGTACTGAGAAGAGCTTTTTGGGGCAGGGGATACGCGGGCAAGCTGACAAAACAACTGATTGAAAAGGCCTATGCCGAAGGAAAGTCAGCGGTACTCGAGTGTAGCCCGGCACAAGCCGTGACAAAACATATCGCGGAAAAGTTCGGCTTCTCCTACCGCAAGCAGCGAGACGGCTGTGAGGTCTATCAGCTGGATCGGAACGCCTGGTTTCACGTTGCGTGCATCGACCCGCAGACCTTTGTCATCAGTGAATACCGGCATCCGGAAGAGCCGCACTGCTATCTGCTCTGCGGGGAGACGGAGGCTGTGCTGATTGACACGGGACTTGGTATTTCCGATCTCAGAGCTATCGTGGACAGCCTGACAGGGCTGCCGCTCACTGTGCTCACCACGCATGTTCACTGGGATCACATCGGAGCTCACCGATTGTTTGCGCGCTTTGCGGTGCATGAAGCAGAGAAGGATTGGATAGCGGATTGCTTCCCTTTGTCAACGGAGCGGGTGAAAGCGCAGCTCTGTTCCGAGTCCTGTTCGTTTCCGGCTTCTATCGAGAACATACGTTTCTTTGCGGACGATGCGAGCGATTTTTTGCTGCGTGACGCAGAGAACGGAGAGAAACTCGATGCAGTCATCATGGACCCGCCGCAAAGCGGCAGCACCGAGCGCTTCCTTGAGAGCGCCTGCAAGGTGAAGCCGAAGCGCATTGTGCCGATTGACAATTTTCCGTTGACGGAGCATGTGGAGACGGTAGTATTGATGTCAAGGGTCGCTCCGTATACACATTCGAAAGGAGCTAACAAATAAATGAGTAACAAACAGATACGAAGGATAATGAAGAACTTTGTCATACATTGCGGATCTCAGGACACACGCAAAATGACTGCTCTGCTCTCCGCAGCATGTAAAACAACTAAGCAAAGGATCGCAGGCAATTTACGGACGATGCAGTATGAAAAGACAATCATCATTTCAACAATTATACCTGCATGCTATAGCACAATGGGATCCGCGAGGCGATCCAGACGGCTTTCCCGAAGACAGAATATCAGCGCTGCATCGTCCACCAGGTCCGGAACACGTTAAAATACGTGTCAGACAAAGACCGCAAGGCCTTCGCCAATGACCTTAAAACGATCTATAATGCTCCCAACGAGGAACAGGGGTGCGCCAACCGGGACCGGATCACAGAGAAGTGGTCAGAGAAATATCCGAACGCTATGAAACGCTGGGAACACGACTGGGATGTCATCACTCCGATCTTCAAGTTTTCCGCAAATGTGAGAACCGTCATCTACATGACGAACGCGATCGAGAGTCTGAACGCCGCATACCGCAAGCTGAATCGTCAGAGAAGCGTTTTCCCCAGTGCCCAGGCTCTTCTGAAGGCCCTGTATCCGGACACCTTTGAAGCTACGAAAAAATGGAGTATGACAATCCGGAACTGGGGGCAGGTTTACGGCGAGCTGTCGATCATGTACGAAGACCGGCTTCCCGAATGACACGATAAACAGCCGAGACGGGCGGATTTCTCCGTCCGCTGTAGACATGTCAACCTGTATCCGTTATAAAAAAGCAACCGTCTGAAGGTCGATAACGCTGCTTTTTGTAAGCCCTCAGACATAAATCCTATCACAGGAAATCCTATTTACAGAGATTTCTTCACACACTCAGATCAGTTATTTGTCAGCCGATATCAGCTTTACCTGCCGAACAGGGAGCAGCTGGAAAGTGGGATCAACCGCATTTTAGAGCAAAATCAGCAATGAAAATAAGAAACATAAAAATCGAATTTATATTAAGAGCAATCATGAATGTAAGAAGGAGAATTTTTGGATATCTGCTGACCGGGTGGGGTGTCTTCTGTTTATGCCTGTTCATTGCAGAGCGGGTGACCGGGCAGGTCGTTCTGATAAGGTCAGTCAGACTGAATCTGGATGATTTTCTGTTCATCCTGCTAAGTCTTCTCTGTGTCGGTGCAGTTTCCTTTTTGATTCGTAAATGGTGCAAAACGGTACGGAAGTCGGTAAAAGCATTGCTGGTCTGCGGCTGGATCGGGGTTATCTCCGGACTGCTGTTGGGGAGTCTGATCTGGTTGGGACGTCATGCAGTTACGACCTGGCACGAATTCGATTCACCGGATCAGCAGTATTCGCTGGTCGCGGGAGAGTCTACATTTCTGCTCCTCGGCAATATCCGACTTTATGAACGAACTTCACCGATATTCATCAGGGAGCTTGATGCCACCCTGTTCCCGGATGACGGCTTTGCTGCCATTGCAAGGGGTGCATATGAGATCTCCTGGGTAGGAGATGTGGTAACGTTGTCTGTCGATCAGAATTATGATGACCTGTGGGAGAGTGTGAAATTGGATATGGCAGACGACGGTAAAGTGCTGGCTTCATATAGCTATTATCCGGATGGCAGGCCTGACTGGCGGGATGAGCAGGAAAAAAACTCTGGAAATGAGGAAACAGAATATGGATCAGCTGATGCTGAACGGGCAGATGAATATCCTGATGAAGGAGAGCTGCAGATTATTAACGGCCTGCTGGCTGTAGCACGTACAGTTGGTGATGCAGATGTAGATGAGGCGAATGTCACATATACCGCGAAAGGGACGCCGGAGTTCGTGATTTCATCAGATTCGGAGGCGTATACCTATATCCTGTATAATCGCGAATCCACGAATGGGAAATGTGCACTGTATGTACTCTATCAGTCAGCAACGGATAAGGAGGGAGATTCAGATCCGCAGATCATGGAGATGTACGCATATGAATACGCCAGTGGCAAAGTCATCATGGCAGGCAGACATGCCTGGAGTGATGTAGGTACAGATGAATACCGTGAAGCGACGGGAGAATAAAAAAAATCCCAGTTTGTCGGAAGAAAACTGAATATGCTTTTACTGAGATCTCGCACCAGAAAAGGTTCGGGATCTTTTTTTTGCCCTGAAGGGGAGTAAAGGTTCGGGATCTTTTTTTGCCCTGAAGGGGAGTGTGTGAAGAAATCTCTGTAAATAGGATTTCCTGTGTATTGACACTATCTGGCACTCGGCGATGATCGTGTGTCTTTTTCTCGTTTGTCGGGTAAAAAGGCTCCCAAAGCAATTGATTTCTCCCAAAACGTTGATATAATTGGGAGCAAATAAAAGCGATTGGGAGAAAAGAAAAGACAAAAGACAATGAGAAAATTTGATTATTCCATATTAAAAGATAGAACATGGGATAATGGAATACTGTCATATGTCTCACAGATACAGGAATATAAAGGCAAGCAGGAATTATTTACAAGGCAAAAGCCGAGGGAGCTTAAACGCCTTATTGAGATAGCCAGGATACAGAATACGGAAAGCTCTAACCGTATTGAAGGGATTGTAACAACCAATCCAAGGTTAAAACAGCTTATGGACGATAAGACCACGCCAAGAAATCGTGATGAAGAGGAAATTCTCGGCTATCGGAATGTTTTAGCTTTGGTGCATGAAGATTATAATGCCATACCGGTAAGACCTAACTACATCCTGCAGATGCATAGGGATTTGCTGCGGTTTACAAATCTATCATATGGCGGGAGCTTTAAAACTGCGCCAAATGAAATAGACATGGTTCTTGGCAATGGAAAGAAAGATACTGATTCCGTGTTTTACACTGGATTTTCTCTGCATTCATCCATTTAATGACGGAAACGGAAGAATGAGCAGACTTCTTATGCTGCTCCTGCTTTATCGCAGCGGATATATGGTAGGACAGTATATCAGTATCGAAAAGGCCATTGCGGATACGAAAGAGTCGTATTACAAGGCCTTGGCGGATGCCGACAAACTGTGGCATGAAGAAAAGAATGATCCGAAGCCTTTTATAAAATATATGCTGGGTGTTATACTTGCCTGCTACAGGGAATATGAGGCGCGAGTGACTATTGCGGAAAAAAGCGGGGGCAGAAGCACATCTTATGATATCGTAAAGGAATTTGTTCTGAATAAAATCGGTACATTTACGAAGCAGGAAGCGATGATGGCCTGTCCGAGTCTCGGAAGCTCCTCCGTGGAATCAGCCCTAAAAAAACTGGTCGAGGATGGAACCCTTACACGATTGGGAGCAGGAAGAAAAACACACTATGTCCGATCGGATGCTGCAATCTGAAATAGAAATATAAGAGGCAGTCAAGGGTTTATCGGGCTCTGATAACTTTGAAGTTGTAGAGGTGATACGGTGTTATTTCACATTTTTAATTCTCGGGAGGAACGAAGGAACTATGGTGGTTCTGCATTCGTTGAAATACAATTTTGTAAGTTATCAAGTGGAACTGCCACAGATAAATTGGTTGCAGTTGATAGTATAAATAACTGGCAAGATGATTCTTTGTATATAGATGACGAAAATGTATTTTACAAAGAATACAGTAGTATTTTTGATTGTGGTATATATAACAATTTGAAATGCGGAACGGTAGATATATACGGAATCAACTACTATGCACCAGCTTTAATAGATTCTATTATAGAAAGACTTCGTAGAGAAAAACCGGTAGATTATGAAGTATTGATAGAATGGTTGATTAAGTCAAGAAGATATAACGGATTCTACATTTTAGGGTTATAAACAACTTCCAGCTTGCAGAGGCGGAAAGTTTGAAACTAGATTGCAAGATCAAGTAGGACAGTCTGAAATAATTCCTCCGGCAAACTGTAGTGAAAGGATTTTCGGGGGAGCTGATTGATCCAGTCCTGGCAAGAACCGGCGAATCAATGAGTTCTGCTTTTCGTTTAGTCCGCGTTCGTAGGCGGAGTATGGATGAGCATAGTATATGGGTATCGTGGGAATTGTGATGGAGCGAAAAACTTGGCTGAATCGTTCCCCGTATAGCTCTCGGAGCGTTTTTAAACCTTGCTCAACCGCCTGTGTGCTTCTACCGGATATCGTCAACAAAACGGATTGTGACTCCTTTCGACCGACCACGGTATCAATCTCCCAATGCCCAAATTCTTCCCGCTGATTAATTACTGCTGCGGATGTCCCTTACGGTGTTGTTTACGTCTGACCTTTAGCGTGAGACCGATATTTCGAGCCTTTAACAATCCACGCTCAATGAAACAGCCCTTTTCTCCGGCAAGACCGCAAATCGTATCAGGTGCCGGATGCTTTGTCAGTATCTGCTTTACCGCAAAAGACACGAATTTCTTGGCTTTCGGAAGCTTTATGGGGCAATGACTATTTCGTCTTCGATGTTCGTAGACGCGCTGTCCCGAATCTCCAAAGTAGCGCGTGTATGGTTCCGGATTCCGTCCTAACCCTTGCAATCCCGACTTCGCGCGCAATGCGACTTTTTGGGAGCTTTCATTGCAGCAGTACTTCAATCTGTGCGCACTTTTCGCGTGTCAGGTGGCGATATTTTCGATTTGTGTTATACTCTTTCTGAGCCATGGCGAACCTCCCGGTGTGGTGCTGTGTGGTAGCTTCATCATACCACGAGTTCGTCATCGGCTCTTTTTTATTGTCTTGGTTCATCTTACAATCATCCCTTTTGTAAATTTTCCATGAATACACATTTATATATTGACAAGTGTGAATGTATATGACACACTTAGAACATCTCTTGGGAGGTGGAGTCATGGGCTACAGAGAAGATGTCAAAAGGATAAAAGCGCTGACGGATGAAAACCGTCTGGCTATTATGATAGCACTCCGGCATGGTGAGAAGTGCGGCTGTGACCTGTTGGAGGAGCTTAATATCACGCAGTCCACGCTTTCCCATCATATGAAGATACTTGCGGACAGCGGACTTGTGGACTACTACAAAGAAGGCAAATGGATGCATTACTCAATTTCCGCGGAGGGCGTGCAGTCCTTCCGGGAGATGATCGCAGCTTATGCGCGGTGCGACTGTGAGAATAATCCGGAAATCAGCTGCGGTTGCAAGAAGTAAGACTTAATAGGCAGTCCTTCGGGATTGCCTATATAAAGGCATAACACTTCGATACTTTTGAATATATCAAACTAAAGGAGATGTAAAACTTATGGGCATAGGAGATTTCATTCAAAATCAGATACTGAGAATGAAGTGGCTTGAGTCGTTGATACACAGCCTACTTACATCACTGGGTCTGGATACGACTGCTCGCATTGGCGGCAGCATACAGTTCTTCCTCTATGATGTGATAAAGATCACTGTTCTGCTTTGCGTGCTGATCTTTATCATCAGCTATATCCAGAGCTATTTCCCGCCGGAGAGAAGCAAGAAAATCATGGGCAGATTCCACGGCATCGGAGCGAACACTGTGGCGGCGTTGCTTGGCACCGTAACGCCATTCTGTTCATGCTCGTCCATTCCTATTTTCATTGGCTTCACCAGCGCGGGACTGCCGCTGGGAGTGACGTTTTCATTCCTGATTTCATCTCCAATGGTCGATCTCGGAAGCCTTGTTCTGCTGATGAGTATCTTCGGTGCGAAAATCGCTATCGTGTATGTGATTGTCGGACTCATTATCGCTGTGATTGGCGGTACGATCATAGAGAAACTTCATCTGGAAAATGAGCTGGAGGATGTCGTAAAGAGTGCGCTGAAGGCGGGCAGCGTGGACATCACAGCTCCTGACCTGACACAGGAAGACCGTCTCATCTTCTCCAAAGATCAGGTCATGGAAACATTTAAGAAGGTTTTTACCTATATACTGCTTGGCGTGGGCATTGGCGCACTCATCCATAACTGGATACCGGAAAGCTGGATCGAAACGGTGCTTGGTAGTAAAAATCCGTTTGGGGTGATTCTCGCAACGCTGATAGGAGTTCCGATGTATGCGGATATTTTCGGGACGATCCCGGTAGCAGAAGCCTTGCTTGGAAAAGGTGCGTTGCTCGGCACGGTTCTGTCTTTTATGATGGCGGTTACCACGCTTTCCCTCCCGTCAATGATTATGCTTCGGAAAGCCGTCAAGCCAAAGCTGCTGGGAATCTTCATCGTGATCTGCACGCTGGGAATCACCATTGTTGGATATGGCTTTAATCTTGCACAAGGCCTGTTCATATAAATCACATAGGAGCATTGCTCCGGAAAGGAAATCATTATGGCACTGTTTGGAAAGAAAAAAGAGGAAGTCAAAACCGAACCGACCTGCGCCTGCAACGGGAATACTGAGGTTTACGAAGCGGAGGCTTGTTGCTGCGGTGGAAATTCTGCTGAAAAGAGCAACGAAAACAGCTGCTGTGGAGAGGCTGTAGATGGCATCCGTTGCATCAAGGTTTTAGGAGAAGGCTGCAAGAGCTGCCACGAGCAGTATGAGAATGCAAAGAAAGCCGTCGAAGAACTTGGCCTGTCGGTTGAGGTGGAATACATCACCGACATGGAGAAGGTCATGGCCTATGGAGTAATGAGTATGCCTGCATTGGTCGTGAATGAGCAGGTCGTATCGATGGGCAAAGTTCTGAAAGCTGCGGAGGTCATCAAGCTGTTCGGCAAGTTAGGATTCTGATATGGAGGGGTATTCCTGTGCATGGTGGTCGGTGTTCTGGCGGGCGGTTCATTCCTGTTGTCCCGAAAACGCTTGGAAAGCTGGAAATTGACGGAATTTCTATCCCGATTGCCATCTTCATTTGGGGTGATGATTTATCCCATGATGATGAAGGTGGACTTTCAAAGCATCAAGCAGGTCGGTAAAAATCCGAAGGGGCTCTTTGTCACATGGATCGTCAACTGGCTAATTAAGCCGTTTAGCATGTATGGGATTGCGTATCTATTCCTATTCATCATCTTCAAGGCATTTATCGAGCCGGAGCTTGCAACGGAATATCTGGCTGGAGCTGTCCTTCTCGGTGCGGCTCCCTGTACGGTGATGGTCTTTGTCTGGAGCACTCTGACAAAAGGAAATCCGGCTTATACGGTGGTGCAGGTAGCCACGAACGATCTGATCATCCTGATTGCCTTTGTACCCATCGTCAAGTTCCTGCGTGGTGTTTCAAATGTGTCGGTACCGTACAGCACACTTTATGGTCAAGATCAAGTGTCTGGATCTTGGAATCGGGTTGGCACATTTCCATCAGACCGCTTTGCAGGATGGTCTTCAGGGAAGTATGCATACAGAGAATGTCACTTTCGCTGTGCCTGAAGGGATGCATTATGTTTTGACCTATATGGCTGAGTAAATGAAAGTGCATGATTCATACCCCTTTTGCTGTAGGAACAGACAGAAGCGATTACCGAATACTCGAAAACGCTTGCCAGACAGCTCATTGAGAAGATGACAGTCTATGATGAAAAACTGACGGTTGAATTCGAATCCGGTTTGGAAATTGATGCGGATGTATAAGAGGTATACAGATAGGAAAGGCGCTCGGCGATGATCGAGTGTCTTTTTTTTCGTTTGTCGGGTAAAAAGGCTCCCAAAGTAATTGGTTTTCTCCCAAATCGTTGATATGATTGGGAGTAAATCACTGGAACCCTATGAAACGCCTGATGCCGTAACGAATATCTGTTAGAGTTATCAGGAAACTCTTGTGAAGGAGCTCACTCATCCACTCATACTGATTCCGTGTTTTATACTGGATTTTCTCTGCATTCATCCATTTAATGACGGAAACGGAAGAATGAGCAGACTTCTTACGCTGCTCCTACTTTATCGCAGCGGATATATGGTCGGACAGTATATCAGTATCGAAAAGGCCATTGCGGATACAAAAGAGTCGTATCACAAGGCCTTGGCGGATGCCGACAAACTGTGGCATGAAGAAAAGAATGATCCGAAGCCTTTTATAAAATATATGCTGGGTGTTATACTCGCCTGCTACAGGGAATTTGAGGCGCGAGTGACTATTGCGGAAAAAGGCGGGGGCAGAAGCACATCTTATGATATCGTAAAGGAATTTGTTCTGAATAAAATCGGAACATTTACGAAGCAGGAAGCGATGATGGCCTGTCCGAGTCTCGGAAGCTCCTCCGTGGAATCAGCCCTAAAAAAACTGGTCGAGGATGGAACCCTTACACGATTGGGCGCAGGAAGAAAAACGCACTATGTCCGATCGGATGCTGCCATCTGAAATAGAAATATAAGAGGAGGTCAAGGGTTTATCGGGCTCTGATAACTTTGAATTTGTGGAGGAATAGAGAATGATAGCATTCCTTGAAAAAATAAGAATGCCACAAAAGGGTGATACGTCAAAACAGATATTGGCAACTGCAGGATTTGTATTATTTGGCTTTGCACTTGGTGTGTTTCAGAAGTGGATTGACGGTACAGCTAGTAACTACTTACCAATGATTTTTCAACAACTTGATATTAGTAATTACTTTGGTAGGTTGGCATTATGGATTTTGTTGGGTATGATAATTTCTGTTTATTCGAAATCACCTTTAAGAGCTTCAATTAATACGTTTACGTTTTTTATAAGTATGTTGTCAGGCTATTATTTGTTTAGTAGTTTTGTTTTGGGATTCCTGCCAAGAACTTATATGATGATATGGATAGTAATGTCATTTGCATCATTTTTTATGGCATACATATGTTGGTATGCAAAAGGAAAAGGACCTATTGCAATTTTCATTTCGAGCATCATTATTGGGATATTATTAGCTCAGGCTTTTAGCCTTAGCCCATCACAAGGTTTTTATATGTATAGCCTTATGGAAGTGATCACATGGATACTAGGTATAATTATCTTATATAGAAAGCCAAAAGAATTTGCTGTTGTTTTAGGATTATCAATTGTAATTGCTTTTTTGTTTCAATCAGTTATGCCATATTTTGGGTAAAAATAAATCATCAACGCCCAGTTTATCGGGCTGAAAAACACCAGTGGACAACTTCCCTCAAAGCGGTTTTGTGGATGGTTTCTAAGCACAAAAAAATTGAAAACCTCTGACATCAACGGCGTTGTCCCACGACACTTGGAGTGTGTGGCGCTGTTGGAAAAGAAGTCATAAGAATAAAGAACAGCTGAAGCAGAATAGCCTCCCACCGTCTCTTGAAAGAGAGTATGGCGGGAGGCCTTTTTGTCGCTCTTATGACAAGGGCAGTGGTATCGACTTTTACGACAGGAAGCTATATGATTGAAGTGTAGCGACATTCCTAACGTTATGATTAAGAACCGTAAATGACGGATTTCAATTTCGATATTGAAGTCAAAACGTGACTGAAACGGGGGGTTCTTTTGCTGAGACGTTGTTCCGAAACCGATTTTGAACGGTATGCCGATTTTGCATATGAACTGGCGAGCGACTTAACAAAGTCCGGATATCCGACCTACTGCGACGGCATTAAGACGAAGGACATGTTTCTGGAACGGGCCAGAAAGGCGTTTGCATGCGAAGAGGAGCAGATGTTGCTCTTTGAATCGGAAGGCAGGATTCAGGGTTTCATCCTCATGTATTGGCTTCCGAAGGACCGTTATCTCTCGACCTCGCTGTTTTTAACGAATACGGAGACCGAAGAGGCACTTTCCGAGTTTCTGGCCTATGCCAAAGACAAGTTTAAAGGCTATGATTTATATCTCGGCTTTCCGGCAGAGAATCAGTCTGCGGTCAATTATCTTGAGCGCCAAGGTTTTACTTGTATCGAGGATGACTACAACAACACCGCCTATCTTGAGCACCTCATACCCGCGGTTGACAATAAGGAAGTTCTGAAAATCGGGAGAGAGAATTATACGCGTTTTCGGCTGTTGCACAGTCAGTTTGAAGAAAACATGTATTGGAATTCGGCGCGCCTCTATGAAAAGCTTGAGAACTGGAGTATTTTTCTGGAAGAAAAAGACGGTGAACCGCGCGGTGCCGTTTACTATACCGCTGCGGGAGATGCGTGGTATGAGATTTTCGGTGTGGATATGAATCGGCGTGAATACGATCCGCAATTGCTGAAAAATTTATTGAACGCAGCTTTGCGGGATGTAAAGCGCAGCGGTGGAATAGTGATGACTTTCTTTTGTGATGAAGTGTATGAGGAGGACGCGAAAGAATGCGGATTTCACTGTGTCGGAAATTACCGTTGCTATCTTATGCATTTGACCTGACGAATGAGAGAGGTGTTTTTACAGACTGATACAGTCGTTCGGAGGAAACGATGGACAGGTTAAGAATTCGACGCTTCAAGATAGATGATCTGCAAGCCCTATATGAGCTGCTTTCGGACGAAGAAGTGATGCGCTATATAGAGCCTCCCTATTCGTTTCCGCAGACGGAAGCCTTCTTGCATTCCGCAGGCTTGTCTCGGTCGCCGCTCATTTATGCCGTTGAAACTGCGAATCGTGATTTTGTCGGGTATGTGATTTACCATGACTACGATGAAGAGAGCAAAGAAATCGGATGGGTACTGAGAAGAGCTTTTTGGGGCAGGGGATACGCGGACGCGCTGACAAAACAACTGATTGAAAAGGCCTATGCGGAAGGAAAGTTGGCTGTGCTCGAGTGTAGCCCGGCACAAGCCGTGACGAAGCATATCGCGGAAAAGTTCGGATTCTCATATCTGGGGCAGCGAGACGGCTGTGAGGTCTATCAGCTCGATCGGGACTCCTGGTTTCACGTTGCGTGCATCGACCCGCAGACCTTTGTCATCAGTGAATACCGGCATCCGGAAGAACCGCACTGCTATCTGCTCTGCGGGGAGACGGAGGCTGTGCTGATTGACACGGGACTTGGTATTTCCGATCTCAGAGCTGTCGTGGACAGCCTGACAAGGCTGCCGCTCACTGTGCTCACCACGCATGTTCACTGGGATCACATCGGAGCGCACCGATTGTTTGCGCGCTTTGCGGTGCATGAAGCAGAGAAGGATTGGATAGCGGATTGCTTTCCTTTGTCAACGGATCGGGTGAAAGCGCAGCTCTGTTCCGAGCCCTGCTCGTTTCCGGCATCTTTTGCCCCAGAGTCCTATCGGATCTTTCAAGGAGAGCCTCAGCTAATCCTGCATGACGGAGACCGCTTTGATTTGGGCGGGCGGACGGTTGAGGTCATACACACGCCGGGGCATTCTCCCGGGCACTGCTGTTTTTATGAGCCGGAGAGAAAATACCTGTATTCCGGCGATTTGATTTATAAGGGGTGTCTGGACGCCTTTTATCCCTCCACGAATCCTCAGCTCTTCTACCGCTCGGTCAAACGCCTGCGCGACTACGAGATCCGCAGAATCTTTCCGGGGCATCATGACTTGGCACTTCCGGTTTCTCTGATTGAGGAGATTGAGACAGCCTTTTCTCTCCTGGAGAGGCAGGGAAAATTGAAACAGGGAAAGGGCGTATTTGAGTTCGGAGCGTTCCGAATTCATATCTGAGCGTACAAGAAAACGCCTCACTGCCATCCGTGGCAGCAGGAGGCTGTCCCAACGGAACGGAAGGAACTGCGGATGAAATTTCGACGGCTCTTTTGTATCATGGATGAGAATAGAGGTAAAATCAGATGGAACTCATGGATTACTTAAAGTGGAGAAATGACGTGAGCCTTCGGGCAGCGCCGTTTAATGAAATCGACAATGTGCTTTTGTCTTATCTCGCCTATGCGGACTTTGGCGAACTCTTGCATGAACCGAAGCGTCATGTGAGCATCGAAACCTGCTTCAAACGCTTTTGCGAAAAGCACGATTTGTCGGAAGTGCGGGAGAGCAAGCACTTTATCGAGAGAGCGCCGCTGTTACTCGAAGAAATGGTACGTGGGGCGCGCTTTCGGGGGACAAAAGTTGCGCACTTCAGAGAGGTTTTTGACAAGGAAAAGGTGCAGCAGTTTGCGGCACTCGTGTTTCTGCTTCCGGATGGGACCAAGTATGTCTCGTTTCGCGGCACGGATTCGAGTATCACGGGTTGGAAAGAGGACTTTTTGATGAGCTTCACCGCGGAAACCGAGGGCGCCAAGGAGGCGGTTTCCTATCTGAACGAAGTCGCCGCATGTGTCGAGGGTAAGCTCATCCTCGGCGGACATTCCAAGGGCGGCAACTTTGCGATGTATGCTGCCGCATTTTGCGAGGAGGCGGTCAAAGACCGTATTGTCAAAGTCTATAATAACGACGGTCCCGGCTTTCGGGAAGAGATTGTGCGCACCGCGGCGTACCGAGAGCTGCTGCCAAAGGTAACGAATGTTCTCCCGCAGACCTCTATCATAGGGCAGTTACTTTCCAACGAGGCGGCGCATACTGTCGTAAAGAGCACAGCGGCAGGCATCTTTCAGCACGATCTCACGACCTGGGAAGTGACGAAGGATAAATTTGTCGGCGCGGAGTTGGACGCCTTCAGTGATTTTGTCAAGAAATCACTCGGAACTTGGCTTGAAACCATGGATGATGAGACGCGGAAATCCCTGGTCGAGACTGTATTCTCCATGATTGAGGTGACAGAGGCGGAGACCTTCTTGGAGTTCGGAGAGAATTTACTCAAGAATAGCGGGCTTATCATAAAGGGGCTTGGGAAGCTCCCGAAAGAGAAACGAAGTGAGTTGACTGCCGCACTCGGAAGCCTCGCCGAGGCGGGCAGAGCGACCGTGCTCGACAAGATGCCGAAGCTCACTTTGCCTTCCATCGCAACGAAGCCACGCAACTGAGCCGAAGCCGATCGGCCGGGTGAAAACGCGGTTGCAGGTCATATTTAGACACAGATAAGCTTGTTTTCGCATTCGGAAAGGAGGAGCGCATGAAGGGGAAAATCTGGGATTGGTATGCGCCGATTTATAAGCGGGCCATGCGGGCGGAGGAGAGAAGCTATGCGTTTCTGTATCGCCGCATTCCGAAATTGATTCGCGGCAAGGAAGTGCTGGAACTTGCCACCGGGCCCGGGCTGCTCGCGAAGCGCATTGCGCCGGTCACCAAGCGCATGCTCGCGACGGATTATTCGGCGGGCATGATTGCCGAGGCAAAGAAAGGTGCCTGCCCGAAAAACTTGCGCTTTGAGGTAGCGGATGCTTTATCCCTGCCCTATGCGGACGCGAGCTTCGATGCGGTGATCATTGTGAATGCCCTGCACCTTTTGCCGGAGCCCGAGCGCGCGCTGCGAGAAATAGCCCGTGTGCTAAGACCGGACGGTATCTTGATTGCGCCGAACTTTGTAAAAAAGCGGGAGCGCTTGGCGGGGCGCTGCTGGGAGTTATTGCTTGCTCTGGCGGGGCTCCGATTTACGAATCAATGGACAGCTGAGGAATATAGGGCGTTTCTCGAAAAGTACGGCTGGGAAGTCCTGTTTTATAAGGAGCTGCGCGCGAGAATGCCTCTGCTCTACACAGAGTGCAAAAGAAGAGCGAACTAAGTAAATTGGTCTGATGTTTCGGCAATAGGGAGAATTAAATAGTTATCATAAGTAATTGTAGAGGGGTTCGAATCGGTCTGCGAGGACTGTCGTCGGATTCCTCTTTTTTGTATGGAACTTTGGTACCATTTTTTGATTTAAATTAAGAATTGTGTGCAAAATTGCTGAAATAAACGACTTTAACCCGGGTTGATGTTCAATAAAGAACTGAAGCGCATCTTCATTTATTTGTAAGAAATTCGAATTTGCGCTATACTAGTGAAAATAAAGTGTGGATAAAGAAAAGTTAAATCGATTTATTTTCGCAATTATTGCATAAATAATTAAAAGCAGAGTGGGACAAAAAGTGTGGCAGAGTAGCGCTTATCGTCCGTGAAAGCGCGTCTGTCTCGGACACCGTGGATGGGCTGCAAGTGTGATTTGGTTTATTTGCCGTGTACTTTTATTCCCAGGAAAGACTGTTGAGCGAAGACCGGGGGACTTATGGGAGAAAAGGCAGAGAAGCAATACGACTATCTGACACTGTGCATTCATTACCGCATCATCTCCCTTCTGCTCTCGACGGCTGTCTTCTTATCGGGTATGTGGGAGAAAGAGAGATTCTCTCCCACAGGCTGGGGCATTATCTTCGGTATGTTTCTGTCCTGTCTCATCGGAAATTATCTCTATGTTCGAGCGGAAAAGAACAAGGATGCGATGAGAGCCGTGCTCGGTGTGGAGCTCGCGGCCTACGGTATTTTTATTTACCTGAGCGGGGGGCTCTCGAGTCCTTATCTCTGGTACGTACTCTGTTGCATGATGATCAGCTTAAGCGGTGAGTTCGACGGGAGCACAGCTTTGCTCGCGGCAATCTGGTGTGTGGCCTGCGCCTTGGTGGGGCAGCAGAACAGAAATCCGGTAAGGCTTGAGAGCAACATTCTGGTGGGGGTTCTTTGCACCTTCGGAAACTTCTATGTGTTGCGGCGACACGTGCAGTCCATACGCGAAGGACGGGAAGAACTGCGAGACCTAAACGCTTGTCTTGTGGAGGAAAACCGGCGCAGCGAGTACGCGCTTTCCCGTGTCGCGGACATGTATGAAGGCTTCGCGCTCATGGCGATGACGGATTCCGAACGGGTGCTCGGGGAGCTTGCCACCTTGATTGCGGCGAGTGTATCGCCCGAGGGTTGCGTCCTGATACGGCGCAACGAAGAACAGATGATACGCGAAATCATCATCCGCGGTATGCCGGAAAAACAGGGGGAAGAGTTGGTATCCCGCGCTACGTCGATGAGTCGAAGCGAAGGAGAAGTGCGGGTCAACGGGCAGCGCTATCAGCTCTTTTCCGTTGAGAGCGGCAGCGGAGACGGCATGCTCATCATAGGGGCAGCGGATGCGGAAAGCACTGCGGTAAAGGAGAGCGGTCTTAAGGAGCTTGTTCGGCGTGAGCGGGAGTTTTACGTACGGCTCTGCGGCATTATTTTTCGCGGGCTCGATATGCAGAGGCAGATGGAGGCGTATATTTCCGCGGAGGAAAAGAACCGGATTGCGGACGAAATTCACGACACGGTTATCCAGAAACTTTTCGGTTTAAACTGCGGTTTGAAGGAACTGGAACTCTTTGTGGAGAAGGAGGAGACAAAGCGGGGGGCCGCGCTGGAGCGGATTGTGCTTCTCCAAAAGACGGCGGCACTCACCATGCGGGAGCTGCGGGAGACGGTTTACGGGCGAAATTTTGCCCGCAGCGGGGAGCAAAGTTTTGAGGGAAGGCTTAGAAGCTATATGGAGGAAGCGGAACGGCAGTACGCTGTCTGTATTCCGCTTGAAGTTGCAAGCGGTATCGAAGAACTCTCGGCGGCGCAGAAGACAGTGCTTTACCGCGTGGCCTGCGAGGCCGTCAACAATGCCGCGCGGCACGGAGGAGCAAAAGAAATCCGGGTGGAGATTCGCGCGGAGGAAGAAGGCTTTGTCCTGCGCGTAAAAGACGACGGAAGCGGCTTTGAGGAAAGAAGAGTTCTGAGTGCCGGGGGCAAGGGACTTCGCAGTATGAAGAAGGTTGCGGCACTCCTCGGCGCATCGCTTCGCTTAGAGAGCGGTGAAGGACGGGGAACGGAAATCACACTCACCCTTCCGGTGAGCGCTATGCAAAGGGGGAAAGGCGTATGTATCTCGTAGTGGATGACCATCCGCTGGCGCGGAAGGGACTCGAGCAGATCATTCATATGTATTGTCCGGAGGAAGAGGTTCTGGAGGCGGGAACGGTGCGAGAAGCGGTGTCGCGCATGGGGGAGGCTGCGGTCAGCGTGGCCTTTATCGACATCCGCCTCGGCGCGGAGAGCGGTTTCGATGTGCTCAAATGGGTCAAGGAAAGCCGCCGCGACGTGCGTACCATCTTCATCACTTCATCTTCGCGGGAGAGCGATTTCTTCCGAGCGCGGGAGATGGGGGTGGATGCCTATATCTTAAAAGACGCCTTTGTGGATGAGATTATGTTCGGACTGCGCGCCGTGCAGCGCGGCAATAAGTTCTATTCCGCCGCGCTCGTGGAAAAACTGAATCAGGCGGCAGAGGAGGACAGAAAACTCGAGGAGCTCACGGAGCGCGAAATCGAGGTTCTGCGTCTCATGAGTCGCGGCTGCTCCAACGCGGAAATCGGAGATTTATTGTTTATCTCCCTCGGGACGGTCAAGAAACATGTGAGCAGCATACTCGGGAAGCTCGGATTTAAGAGTCGCGTGGAGGCGGTGTTGTTTGCGGGGAAGTGCGACAGTCTTTCGGAACTCAGCGTATAAGACGGGATGATGCGGACAGGAGGTAAGAAGAGATGAGGAGACAGGGGGGAAAACTCTTGCCCTGTGCTGTTCTGGCACTTTGTCTGGCAGCGCTGGGTACCGGGTACGCGTATTGGGACGGTACGCTCCGCGTCTCGGGGAAGCTCGCAACGGGGCAGCTGGACTGCGCATTTGCGAGCGAAGGGACATATCGCGCCGAGTTGGTGCGGGATGGCGGAGAGGTGCTTGCGGAAATACCGATGGAGGCGAGAGCGGGTGAGGATGAAAAGAGCATAGCGTTGGTCTTTCCGGAGGGAATGCCGGATGACTTTTTGGGCGGGGAGAGCTACCTGCGAATTTCCTGTCCGATTGAAGAAAAGGGCTTGAAGGCAAAGGAACAGGCCGTTGACTTCACTGTCCCCGGCGAGGAGATTCTGCTGACGCCCGAACAGGTCTATCTGGCCCTACCTGATGTCGCCTACGACTGGGATGAGCCGGATGCCTATTTTCTGGAGCCGCAGCGGCTGAAAGTGTTTCGAAGCGTGGAGCGGCTTGAGGATGCGCTCTATTGCTGCCTGTATCTACGGGCGGAGAGAGAGAAGCCGGAAGCGCTTATGCCGGAGTTTATCCAGGTGGACGAAGAGAGTCTCATGTCTATGCCGCTTGCCGAGCAGCTGTTTCCGAACAGCGGTGTCTGGGTAGACTATTCCTTTACAAGCGAGTTGCGCATCGATCAGCAGACGGCGGTCAGCGGGAAACGGATTTCCGTATTCGGTGCGCTGACAAGTTATGCTTATTGGACGGATCGCCTGCATGTGAAGGGCTCTGCGGCGTTCCGTTTTCCGGTGGCCGTTCAGCTACTCGAGGCGGGTGAGCTTCCGGCGGATGGCGCCGTGATTGATGACCGTGCCTTTGCGACCGGATCGAATGCGCGGAAAAACGGGAAAACGGAAGAAAATCGAAAAACAGCGGTGAGAACGGGAGCGTTATGACGGGCGCCTTCTTTTTCCTGTTGTTTTTACTGGTCGGAACTGCCGTTCCGGCGTGCAAAGCGCTTTTGGAGGGAAATTTGACGCTCTCCCTTCTCTGCTACGGAAGTATGGCGGCTTTGCTCTTCTTTGCGCTGCCGAGAGTCGGTGTGCATCGTCGCGCTGCCCTTAGGAGGGGAATGCGCATCTATGCACTGACCGGTGCGGCAATTTTCATAGCGCTCCGTTTTGTGAGCGCTGTTTTTATGAAATGCCTGAAGGGGAGCCCCTATGACGGCTCAATCGGCGGTATGGTACGGAATGTGCTTCTCGTTCTTCTGCCGCTCATTGTGCGCGAGGGCGTTCGCGCCTACGGTTTGGGGCTCAGCAGAAAGCACGTACGCCACCGCACGCTTTCCGCGGTTTTGTTGACCCTGTTGTTTGCCCTGCTGGAACTCAATGTGCAGCGGGCACTGCGACTGGAAGGCGCGGAAAATCGCTTTGTGTTCGCGGCGGAAACCGTGCTCCCCGCGCTTGCACGGAATGCTCTGCAGACCGGGCTGGTGCTGAGCGGGGGAATGTGGCCCTCGGTACTATACAGCGGCGGCATAGGTATTTTTGAACGGATCTTTCCCTTCCTGCCGGATCTTCCTTGGCTTGCGAATGCCGCCATAGGACTTTGTTTTCCGGTTTTCTTTCTCCTCTTTGTCAGGGAGCGCTTCCGCGCGGAGGAGTTCGGGGAGCAGACAGAGCCGCAGGGCAGTTCTCTTGGCTGGTACGCGGAACTTCTTGCGGCCGTGATCTTTTATTGGTTCTGTGTCGGGGTGTTTCCGGTTTATCCGACGGTCATACTGACCGGCAGTATGGAACCTGTCATTCATCCGGGCGATGTGGTACTGGTGCGGAAACTCCGAGAAGAACAGGAGATCAAGGCACTTTCGGAGGGAACGGTCATCAGCTTCCGGCGGGGAGATATCAGCATTACACACAGAATTCTTGCGGTGCGCGAGGACGAGGCGGGGAACCGCACGTTTATCACGAAGGGGGACAATAACCCTTCCGCGGACACCGAAGTTGTTCACCCGAACGATATCAGCGGCACGGTGATTCGGGTCGTTCCGCGGGTCGGCATTCCCGTACTGCTATTAAACAGCAGGAGGAAGGTTCCGACGGAAATTCAGCAGGGCTTACGAGATGAGAAAGCGACCCCTTAAGCGCCGCATCCCGGTGGGAGACAGAGCGGCTTAGGGGAAGAGGAGACGGGTACAGTATGGAAGAGGCAATGAAGAAGGGCAAAATGAGCATAAGACCTGTATTTGACATGAGACGTAAGATTGCGGCAACGCTTGTCGGACTGATTTGTCTTGCCGTCGGTGCGTTCCTCCTGTTTCGGGCCATGCGAAGGGAAAGCACGGTGCGAGAGCAAGCGCTTTATTCCTATGAACTCAGTGCAAACGCGGAACCTTGGGTCCATCTCCGTGAAAACTCGGTGTTTTCGGAGGAATGGCTCTCGGCCGGTGCGGTATATCCCGGGAATTTAGCGGATTTACTCTGGGTTAAATTCAGCGCAAAGCTGACGGGAGAAGGTAGCCTTGCGGTGCGCTTAAGCGGGCAGTATGAAGCCGCTGTGGAACTCGCCGGTTACTTTAACCGGGACGGCGAAAAGAAACAGATTTTTTCGCAGCGGATTTCGCTGGAGAGCGGTGAAATGCAAGCGGGCGAGGAAGGCGGTGCCTTCGCAGAGACAACGGCGCAGCTGAATCCGGCGGACTATGCGGAGCGCTTTGCGGAAATCGAGAGAGAGCTGGGAGGCAGTTTTGAACATGAATTGAAACTCGTCTTTTCCGGCAAGTTCGTCCTGGAAAGTGAGGCGGAACAGCAGGAAAAGCAGTTCTCTCTGGAAATTCCGCTGCCGGACGATACGAAAAGCGGTTTCTATACCTTAGAAACGGGAGCCGAGACCAAGGACAGCGGAAGCATTACGCGGCGTGAGCGCATTGCGCTGTCCCCTTCCTTCCCGAAACTTGCGGCAGCTATCCTGCTTCTTGTAAGTGGCGTTTTCCTTGTCCTAACGGGCCTCGTATTTTCTAAGGCGCCGACTGCGGAAGAGGCTAGGAAAATCGAACTGCGTCGCCTGCTTCGGAAGTACGGTGCAAGGCTCGTATTTACCGAAAGCCCGGAAGCAGTTCCGGAGGATGCGATACGGCTCAAAAATCTGGAGAGCCTGCTTCTGGTGGCGGAAGAACTCAGGCAGCCTGCGGTCTGCAGCCAGGACAGCGAGGGGCTTCCGCTCGACGGCATATTCACCGTCCGAAGCGGCAATCGAAGCTTTTATGTTCAAATACCGCAGCCCCTACCACTTTCGGAGTAGAAAAAGGGGGAATAAAGTATCCCGAGAGGGGGGACCTTCGCCGGATGTGCGCGTTCCTCTCTTCGCGTAAACTGTGCTTGTAGTCAGGAACTGTACAGGATGACAAAACACAGAGCGAACGAAGGGAAGGGAATGGTTATGAGAAGAGCAGGTAAGAAATCGATCATCGGCGGCCTCCTTGCACTGTCACTGGTTCTCGCGGGAACCGGCTATGCGTACTGGACGGACACACTGAATGTCACGACGAGAGCAACGACGGGTGACTTCAGCATGATGTTCGCGGACCTCGGCTATTATGCACAGTACGGAAACGAGACGCTTCCGTCGGGCTGGAGTGTCGTGGACGGTATCGGCGACAGCGGCTATGTGGACGACAGCTTCTTCATGAGAGGCACCTCGGACTACAACAAGGTTGCGAAAGACGGCAGCGTCGATGCTTACAAGGAGCGTCAGAAGGGCTACAATAACGTAGACTTTAACGCAGAGCTTGTGAATGCAGATTGGATTCCGAAAAATGTCGGTGTCTACACCTCCGCAAACACGAAGGGCAGCGATCAGATCGTTCTTGAAATCAATGAGATGTATCCAGGCTACGCACAGGCATTCCGCACCGATGTCCTGAACGTTGGCAGCATCGCGGCAAAGCTCAGCAGCATCAAGTTTGAGATGAAGGGCCTTGAGTGCAGCGGCGCAGCGGAAGATATGCTCGGCATCGCACTCTACATGGACGGCGAGCAGTACAGCCCGAAGAAGATTGAGGGAACCCGCGTATTCAAGCTGGTTGATTCTCTCGCAAGCGAGGGTGACTACTTCACGGTCGGCGGGGTGCACTTCATGAGACTTTCCGCACTGAAGAAGCTCTCCGACAGAGAAATCCGCGACGTCATCGAGAATGCAACCATCCTCTGCAGCCCGGCAACGGACAACAGAATGGACCTCTTCCTCGCGGTCGCAATGGATCCGGACGCCGAGGGCGTTTACACGACGGGTTCCACGGCAGTGATGTCGAACAACGCAGACGCAGACAGCCAGCACAAGAGTGTTGAAGTCAGCATCAGCTTCCTTTGGGATCAGTTCAACGTTGGTAAGGATGCGGGAAATCCGAACTACCTTGTTAAGCAGAACAAGACCGGAAAGCGTTGAGTTTTTCGGAATCATAAGGGGGGAGACTCCGTGCCGAAGGGCACGGAGTCTTTTTATGCTTTCAGGAGGGGCGTAAGCTTTCCCGCACTGGTATTCGGGCAGAAAAGATAGTAAGATATCATCTCGGAAAGGAAGCTGTCGAAACAGGCGGCTTAAGGTATTTGTGATGAGAGAACAGAGAGTCAAACGTATCTTACAGGCACTGGAACACGAGGGCCTCAGCCAGATGTTGATTGTGGATCCCATGTCCATTTACTATCTGACCGATTACTATAACCTCCCCTATGAGCGTTTCTTCGGACTGCTGCTGCGTCAGGACGGACAGCATGTGCTCTTCCTCAACAAGCTCTTTTACGCGCCGGTGAACAGCGGCGTCAAAGAAGTATGGTTCTCCGACACCGATCCGGTTGCGGAGGTGCTTGCACCGTATCTCATGCAGGATGAAGTCCTCGGTGTGGACAAGGAGATTACGGCGCGCTTCCTGCTTCCGCTCATGGAGCGTAAACTTGCGGCGGGCTTTGTGAACAGCTCTCTTGCGGTCGATAAGACCCGCGCGGTGAAGGACGAGGAGGAGAAGGAAAAAATGCGCAGCGCCTCCGCCGTCAACGATGCGGCGATGGCGCGTCTGCGTGCGTTGGTCCATGCGGAGGTCACGGAGCGGGAAATCAGAGATCAGCTCCTCGGCATTTATCAGGAACTCGGGGCGCAGGGCTTTTCCTTTACGCCTTTGGTCGCCTTCGGTGCCAATGCGGCGGATCCGCATCATGAGCCGGACGACACCGTGCTGCGGGAGGGAGATTGCGTTCTCTTTGACGTGGGCTGTGTGAAGGACGGCTATTGCTCGGACATGACCCGCACTTTTTATTATAAGAGCGTGAGCGATCACTGCCGCGAGGTCTACGAGACCACCCGCGCGGCGAACGAGGCTGCGGTCGCATTGATTCGCCCCGGCGTGAGACTCTGCGATATCGATAAGGCAGCGCGCGATTTGATTACGGAAAAAGGCTACGGTCCGGCGTTTAATCATCGCCTCGGCCACTTCATCGGTCTCACGGACCACGAGTATGGCGATGTCTCCTCGGCTTTTGACTGGGAGGTGGAGCCGGGCATGATTTTCTCGATAGAGCCCGGCATCTATCTGGTCGGAGATACGGGGGTTCGTGTCGAGGATCTCGTGATGGTCACCGAGGACGGTGTTGAGCTTTTAAACCACTATTCTCATGATCTGGATATCATTAACTAAGGACAGAAGCAAAAAATCCGGCCGCCCGGCATAAGAGGGCGCGCCGGATTTTTTTGGCAAAGGCAGTCGGCGGCAACTGTGCTATGATAGAGTCAGCGTTTCATAGACATCAATCATAGCATTGAACATGAGGAGACCGAGACATGGAACCCAAACTTCATTTAAAGCCCTATCTCAAGCTGTATCTTAAGAGCGGCGCAAAGATTGTCATAGAACTTTGGCCGGAAGCGGCCCCGAATGCCGTGAACAGTCTGATTGATGTGGCCTCTCACGGCTGGATGGATCGGCATGCGATTCAGCGTATTGCGCCCGGCAAGTGGGTGGATCTGAGTTACAATGCATACGGACACGAGGAATGCCGCTATCTGATTCCGGACGAATATCGGCTGCACCCCGAAATCGATCCCCTGACCCCGCGCCCCGGCGTCATCTGTATGGGAGGCTACGATGAAGCCGGCCTTGCGAGCTCGGAAATATTCTTTCCGCTGAAAGACTTCCCGGAGTTCCGCGGAATATATCCGGTGCTCGGCGAGGTGATTGCGGGGATGGATGAGATACAGCGCATTGCGGAACTCCCGACCCGCGAAGTGATTTATCCCGGTACCGATAAAAAAATCCTAGAGCCCGCGGAGCCCCAAATCATTGAGCGGGCAGAGCTCGAGCTTTTCGGAGAAACGTATCCCGCGCCTGTGCGGATGGAAAAGCAGGACTTGCCGCCTTGCTGGCGCTGAGACATCGTCGAAAAGACAGTGACTTGGTTATGCACAGCGGCCTCGTTTCGAAGCGCTTATGATAGAACATTGTGTTGTAAATCAAAATTCCCTGAAGTACTTATATTCGCGAGTACTTCAGGGGATTTTTGTATATGTCTATAGCTTTCGTTGCTGTAAACGTTGAAGCCGTATGTGCAACGAATTGAGCGAAGCTGAATGGGGAGATCAGTGTGATGAGGAAGGGCGGTTGCAGGCAGTATCTCCTTTATCGCCGCACTCACGACTTGCATTGCGCATTTTGGGAAATCGCAGCGCCATAGTCGTACCCCTGTCGCTGCTGTCCTCCACCCAAATCTCCGCGCCGTGCAGCGAGACAATCTCCCGCACAAGGGCCAGGCCGAGCCCTGCGCCGCCGTATTGACGGCTCCGCGATTTATCCACGCGGAAAAAGGGCTGAAAAATGCTCTCGCGATACTGCGCCGGTATTCCTGTGCCGCTGTCCGCAACGCGAATTTCGATACAGCCCGCCTCTTCGCGCACGGAGAGATGTACGCTGCCGTTCGGACGGTTATAGCGTATCGCATTTTCGCTGAGATTAAAGAGCAGGCGGTAAATCAAGGTGTCACTGCCGATCAGCATTGCATTGCCCTCGTAGATAAGTTCAATGTTCTGTTTTTCCGCGAGCGGCGTGAGATCGGTGCAAAGTTCTTCCATCAGGGGTCCCAGTTCTATCCTGTCCTCACAGGGAACGGAGCGAAGCTCGCTCAGTTCCAGGAGAGTCTTACTCATTTCCGCCATGCGCTCGGTTTGCTCTCCGAGCAGGCAAAGAAAGTCCGCGGTTTCGGCATCCGCATTCGGGTGCTCGACGGAAAAGAGCTCAAGCTTTGCCTGCATGAGGGCAAGCGGTGTTCTGAGTTCGTGGGCGGCATTGCCGGTAAACTGTTTCTGGGCGCGAAAACCCTCGTCGAGTCGGTCCAGCATGCGGTTAAAGGCTTCGCGGGAGCGGCGAAACTCTGTCGGGACATCTGCGGGGAGTTTCATGTTCTGATCGGAGAGATTGTACGGTTCTATTTTTTCGAGCCGCGATGCAAACTCACGGAGGGGGCGCAGCGCCTGTCCGCTCACAAAATAGGCGAGCGCCGCACTTAAGAGCGTTACCGCGGCGGTGATGAGCCAATTACTCGCGGTAAAGGCGGCCTGTGCACCGTCGATCACGATGACCAGATCGGAGTTCGGTGCGAGCATTGCCGTATCCGGGAAATCAGAGGTATTTTGTGCCGCATCGTTTCCCGAAACCGTTTCGCTGTAAGCGGAGATCGAAGTGCCGATGCGGTCCATATAGTGTCTGCCGGAGTAGCCGAGTAAGAGGCTCATGCTGATGCAGGCTGTGGCAATGAGCAGCGCTGTCATCAGTGTGATGCGCCACTGCAAAGAGAGACGTTTCATTCTGCGGCCTCCGTGAGCACGTAGCCCTCGCCGATGCGGTTTACGATCGGGTCGCAACCGAGCGCAGCGCGCAGTTTTTTGCGGAGAGTGGAGATGTGGACGCGAATCGAGTTACTGAAGCGGTCCGCATTGCTGTCCCAGACATGGTCCAGTAATTCCTCCTGACTGACCGGACGTCCCCGGTGGAGTAAGAGATATTCGAGGATACCGAGTTCTTTCTTGGTGAGTGCAATCGGTGAATCGGCGACACGCACGCTTCGCGTCTTACTGTCAAAAGAGAGTTTTCCGCAGGAGAGCAGAACCTCATGCTGCGTGAACTGTCTCAGGGTCAAACTTCGGATTCTGGCCTCGAGCTCGGCGAGGTGAAAGGGTTTTGCAAGGTAGTCGTTCGCGCCGGCATCGAGCCCGGCAACCTTGTCCGTGACTTCACTCCGCGCCGAGAGAATCAGGACGCGCGTCTCGCGGTCGTACTTGCGGAGCGTTCTGAGTACAGTCATGCCGTCCGCGCCCGGTAAGTTTAGGTCGAGGACAATGAGATCGAAACGCTCGCTTTCCAGCAGTTCTAAAGCTACGTTGCCGTCAAAACAAAAATCCACGCTGTAGGCGAGGCGGCGAAGACTTTGGACTATGGTCTCACAGAGCGCGCGCTCATCCTCAACGACTAAGATATGCATAGGAAACCCTCCCTCCGCATGTATGGATTCGAATTCAAGGATTCATATTCAATAGAAGTCTTCTTAAGTTGTATCACAAGAAGGCATAAAATCCGCGTTAAGTTTTCTCTTAACAGAGATTTTACACGCCTTTCGCTACAATGGGTACAAACGAAAGGAGGAATTGCGGTGAAGCTCTCAAAGAAAACAATGTTGCAAGCGGTTTTATTGCTCTCTTCGGTCGCAATGATATGCTTCGGTGCCTGGCGCGGGGAGGCAGATACCGTGCTGAGTAAGGCAATACGACTCTGTCTGGAGTGTGTCGGCATTGGATAGAAAATGGATACAGGCGGCGGCCGCCTTGCTCACCAACATTCATCTGCCGAACTTTTTGAAGGGGAGCATCTATCAGGGCAAGGGAAAACTTGCCTGTGCGCCCGGTCTCAATTGCTATTCCTGTCCCGCTGCCTCGGGTTCCTGTCCGATCGGTGCGTTTCAGGCGGTCGTCGGGAGTTCTAAGTTCAGCTTTTCCTACTATGTGACAGGTATCCTGATCTTTTTCGGCGTGCTGCTTGGGCGCTTTATCTGCGGCTTTCTATGTCCCTTCGGCTGGTTTCAGGAGCTGCTCAATAAGTTGCCGGGGAAAAAGCTGTCGACCAAAAGGCTGCGTCCTCTCACTTGGATTAAATACGCGGTGCTGCTCATTATGGTCGTACTCCTGCCCGCACTTGCGGTCAATGATCTCGGCATGGGAGAGCCCTTTTTTTGTAAGTACCTCTGCCCGCAGGGTGTCCTTGAGGGAGCAATTCCGCTCTCTATCGTGAACACGGGGATACGCGCGGCGCTCGGCAAACTCTTTGCTTGGAAGTTCGGCATTTTGATTGGCTTTATCCTACTGAGCGTCTTCATCTACCGCCCGTTTTGCAAGTGGATATGCCCGCTCGGTGCTTTCTATGCCTTGCTGAACAAGGTCTCTCTGGTTGGCATGCGGGTGGATGAGAGCCGCTGCATTACCTGCGGAAAATGTGCGCGGGCCTGCAAGATGGATGTCGATGTCACAAAGACGCCGGATCACAGCGAGTGCATACGCTGCGGCATGTGTGTTGATGCCTGCCCGACCGGTGCGGTGCATTTCCGCTGCGGCTTCGGCGCAGGAAAAACAATCGAAAACAAAAAAATGAAAATCAATCGGGAGGAAGCAAAATGAAAAAAGTAAAACTGTTGACCGGAATCGCGCTTGCACTGACGGTGGGTAGCCTGGTTGCCTGCGGCGGAAAGAAAACAGAGGCGGCTAAAACAAGCGAAGCCGGAACAAGCGCGGTCGCACAGGCAGGCGGAAGCCTGAACGACACAGCGAGCACGGATCTTGACACGCTCTTAAATCTGGAGGTCGATAACACCGAGGCCGCCATGGCGCTGCATCAAAAGCTCATGGAGACGGAGAACGACGTACTGATAGAGAATAAAGCACTCTGGGAAAAGGTGTTCCTCGCGGCGGATAAGGGCATGGCCATGGTAGAGGACGGTAGTAACTACGGGGACTTCCTCTTAAAGACGATTGATAACGCAAAGGATCAATTCAGCCAAGAGGAACTGAAAACCCTGCGCGAGGGCGCGGAGAAGATTCAAAGGATTGAGGGGAAGCTCACGATTTTGGAGCAGAAGTACCCGGAGTGCGGGGCGAAGCCGGATAACTGCGATGTCAGTGTTCCGGCGGAAAACGGCAAGCCTGTCTCGGATAGCTCCCTCGGCAGCTTCCCTGCTTTTGAAGGCCAAGATTTAGACGGCAACGCGGTGGAGAGCGGCGAACTCTTCGGCGGAAACACTGTGACGGTTGTGAACTTTTGGTTTACGAGTTGCCGTCCCTGCGTGGAAGAGCTCCCCGCACTGGATGCGTTGAACAAGCAGCTCGCGGAAAAAGGCGGCGCCGTAGTCGGCATCAACAGTTTTACGCTGGACGGCGACGCGGCAGCGATTGCGGAGGCAAAGGATGTGCTTGCGAAGAAGGGAGCGAGCTACCGAAACCTTCGCTTTGATACGAACACGGATGCGGGAAAGTTCGCGATGGGCATTTACTCCTTCCCGACCAGCTATGTGGTCGATCAAAAGGGCAATATTGTGGGAGAGCCCATTGTCGGCGCAATCACGGATAAAAAGCAGGCGGAGCGCCTCAATCAGCTGATTGAGCAGGCGCTTGCAAGCGCAGAAAAATAAGCGCATCGGGAACAAGCGAAGTTCTCAAAGGGCAGAAATGCCACAAAAGGAGAAAGAAGAGAAGATAAGCGGACATTCGGTCTTTGAAACGGCCTGTCGCATGGTATAATTTCGTTGACGCGGTTCCTTTGCGGAATTTGAGAAAACGAGGTTGCTTTGCGATGGGCTTTTATTTAGGTGCTTTGTTATTTGTGGGGATGACGCTGGCTTGCGCCTTTATGGTGCCGGTCGTGTATCTTACACTTCGCAATGCGGTGCTTGCGGAGAGAGAGGTGCCGGGCTGGGTTTATAAGCTCGGACATGCGGTGCACGGTCGCGGAACGGATCACTATGAGGACTTGACCACGCCGGGAGCCCTCCGAGAGGCGAGACTGTTTCTGTTCGGCATTCTCATGGGCAATCTTCTGGTCATAGCCTACAAATATCACAGCGGGCTCAATCTCTATGCGGCAATCTACTTCGCGCTGCGCGCGGAATTTGGCATTGTCCTTGTGATGCGCATTCTCGTGGTACAGGGAAAAAATCTTTGGTGGCTGTTTCATCGCCATGAAGAGATACATTACTATTCTGCCTCCATGGCGGTCTGGGGGACGACATTTTTTACCGCTTTTCTCCTCATGTTAACTGTTAGCATAACGGGAGTTCCGGCGCCGCCGCTTCGGGTACAGATTGCGGGGAGCACACTGACACCTGGTATGAGCCGCGGAAAGGACTTGCTTGCCGCAGGGTTTTCGCTTGACGGAAATAGCGCCGATACGGAGGTGGAATACGCGGAGATTAAGGGAGTCTATGATTATAAAGCGCTCACGATGGAACTTCGGCGGGACGGAAAGCGCTACGGCAGGGTCAGGCTGGTGCCGGACGGAAAGCCGCAGGCCAAGCTGAAAGACTGCGTGCTGGTTTCCTGCTATTTCACGCCCGAAGACGAGGGCTTTTCGGAGATTGCCGTGCAGGGGAAGAAAATTGCGGAACTGAGGGCGCAGGATTTTCAGAAGCAGTCCCCCACGGAGCTGTTTGCAATCGAAGCGCCGGATGTGAAGGAATCGGTGCAAGCGGATTTTGTGATTCTGAGGCTGCAGACCGAACCCTACACGCTCTTTACGAGCTATGCACTCGAAGCGAGCTTTACCATGGAGGGAGAGCCGCTGCGCTACAAGGTTCATGCGGATCAGACTCGCTGGGAATGAGCGAGAAATTTCGAGGGCCAAGCCTTGATTTAAGAAACGGATGCTACTCTGACGGGTGGCATCCGTTTTCCGTTCAAACGATCGGGAAATTTCCGGAGATAAAAGTCATCTGTCGTATCGTCTAAAATCAGGGACAAGAATACTTAAATTTCGGCAAATGCATAAGTTGACGGAGAATGAAATAAACTGCTAGTATCTAAGGCACAAGTTACTGTGTTGCGCGCTTGATGAGCGCGGTTTCCTGCCACGGCAGAGAAAGGATACTATGTCAGAAAAAGCACTGACCGGACTCGGCTGGTTTGCAACCTGTGTATCCGTCATGATGTATGTCTCCTATATTCCGCAGATTATGAACAATCTGCACGGAATGAAGGGAACCCCGATTCAGCCCCTGGTCGCGGCAATTAACTGCACGCTCTGGGTCACCTATGCGCTCCTAAAGAAGAATCGCGATTATCCGGTCGCGATGGCGAATGCGCCGGGTATCATTTTCGGCCTGATCGCGGCGATTACGGCGATTATCTGAGTAAAACAACAAGTCCTTTGTCATCGGCAAAGGACTTCTTTTTAAAGTGAAAAATTGTATACAAGAGAGAAAGAAAAAGGGGGAACAGCGTATGCGGAAAAACGAGAGACAAGAGCTGCCGACAACCGGGGACAAGGGGCAGGCGGAGGCAGCGGCGTCAGGGGAAACAAAACAGACGCCCGAAGCGAGAAATCAGGGCATCGTAAGAACAAGTATAATCGGCATTATTGGCAATCTGTTTCTCGTGGTATTCAAGGGGGCTATCGGACTCGCTTCCAATTCCATCGCAATTTTACTTGACGCCGTCAATAACCTGACCGATGCACTGTCCTCGGTCATCACAATCGTCGGTGCGAGAGCTGCGGCAAAAGAACCTGACCGGAGCATCCGCTCGGGCACGGCCGCATTGAATATCTGAGTGCGCTGTTGGTGGCAGCGCTGGTTCTCTATGCGGGCTTGAGTTCACTCGTCGAGTCGGTCAAAAAGTTGCTGCACCCGGAGACGCCGCAGTACAGTGCGGTCGGTCTCGTCATCATCGCGGTGGCGGTGCTCGTGAAGGTTCTGATGGGGCAGTATGTCAAGCACCGGGGGAAACAGCTGAATTCGGACGCGCTGGTCGCCTCGGGTTCGGATGCCTCGTTTGACGCGCTGCTCTCGGCGTCCGTGCTCGCGTCCGCGCTCATCTTCCTCCGCACCGGCATCTCCCTCGAGGCCTATGTGGGAACCTTAATCTCGGTGATGATTGTGCGGTCCGGCTACGGCATGGTATGCGATACCCTCGATGAGATTCTCGGCAAGCGCCCGGACACGGAACTCGTCCGGAAGATCCGTGCACTCATTATGGAGGAACAGGTTGTAATCGGGGCCTACGATCTCTTTATCACGGACTACGGCCCGGAGCGCCGCTACGGCGTGGTGCATCTCGAGCTTCCGGACACGATGACCGTCGAAGAGGTTGACGCGCTGACCAGACGCATCAAGAAGCGCGTCAAAGAGGAGACCGGCATCCGCATCAGCACCATCGGCGTCTATGCCCACAATACCAAAGATCCGGCGGCCGCGGAGATACGCCATACGGTCGAGCACATTGCGCTCTCGCATGCTTGGATTTTGCAGATCCACGGCTTTTATGCGGAGCCCGCAAAGAAATATATGCGCTTTGATGCCGTGGTGGATTTCACCAAGAGCAGGGCGGATGCGGTCGATGCCTTGCGGTGCGAAATCGAAGCCGCGTACCCGGGTTACCGGGTCGATATCACCCCGGATGCGGATGTTTCCGACCTCTCGAGCTGAGGGAAGCACTTGCAATTTTTACGCTCTTCGGGTAAAATGTAATAAATTCGTAAAGAATAGAGCCGAAGTCGGCAGAGTCGAGAGGATAGGAATGAAAAAGAACGTGGGTACAGGGAAAAAGGTAGTTACGGCAGTGTTGCTCAGCGCTGCGATTGTTGCCGGCAGCTTCGCTGCGTTCGGCGCAAAGAAGAGTGCCTATACCTTCCAGAGCGGCGGCGCAAAGATTACCTGTGGTCAGAGCGCAAAGGGAGCGCTCAACTCACTCGGCAAGGCAGATAAGGTAATTGTGCAGGAGTCCGTGCAGGGCAACGGCAAGGAGAGAATATACAGCTTCAGAGGCTTTGAGCTCTGCACCTTGAGTGAGAACAACGGTGCGCAGAAGGTGCAGTCCATCTGCATCCTCGACAAGAACGTCAGTACACCGGAGGGAATACGCCTCGGTGCGACGCGCGAGGCGGTCGAGAAGGCGTACGGAAGAGGCTACCGCGAAGAAGAAGGCGTTCTCTACTATACGCTCGGTGATACCGAGCTCAAGATTTACTTGACCAACGATGTGGTCGACGGCATTGAATATCTCATAGCAGATGCATCGTAACGGACCCGGCGCTCGAAAGGGCGCCGGTTTTTTCTGTGTGGAAACAAAGTTGAAAAATTAGCACTCAAAGCTTGACACTGCTAATAACTAATGTTATAACTGCTTTTGTTGAGAAGACAAAGCGAAAAGCGTTTAACGTTTATTAAGGAGGCATTGTATTATGAAGCTGGTACCGTTGTTTGACCGTGTCGTGCTGAAGAAGATGGTAGAGGAAGAGACCACCGCATCCGGAATCGTACTGCCGGGTCAGGGCGACAAGGAGAAGCCGGGTCAGGGTGAGATCATTGCAGTGGGTCCCGGCGGCCTTGTGGACGGCAAGGAAGTAAAGATGCAGGTTAAGGCAGGCGACAAGGTCCTTTACTCCAGATATGCGGGTTCCGATGTGGAGCTCGACGGCGTGAAGTATGTCGTCATCAAGCAGAGCGATATCCTTGCGGTAATGGAATAAGAGAACGGACAGAAGGAGAGTGGAATTATGGCAAAGGAAGTTAAGTTTGGCGTTGAGGCGAGAGAAGCGCTGATTCAGGGTGTCAATGAGCTTGCAAACGCGGTTCGCGTTACCATCGGCCCGAAGGGCCGAAATGTTGTGCTGGACAAGGCTTACGGTGCACCGCTCATCACGAACGACGGTGTGACGATTGCGAAGGAGATTGAGCTGGAGGATGCGTTCGCAAACATGGGCGCTCAGCTCGTCAAGGAAGTTGCAACGAAGACCAATGATGTCGCAGGTGACGGCACGACAACCGCAACCGTTCTTGCGCAGGCAATGATCAATGAGGGCGTGAAGAACATTGCGGCAGGTTCCAACCCGATTGTGCTCCGGAAGGGCATGAAGAAGGCTTGCGACAAGGCTGTCGAGACCATCAAGGCAATGTCTCAGCCCATTTCCGGCAAGAAGCAGATTGCGAGAGTCGCTGCGATTTCCGCTTCGAATGACGAAGTCGGCGAGATGGTCGCAGACGCTATGGAGAAGGTCACGAACAACGGCGTCATTACAATCGAAGAGTCCAAGACCATGAAGACCGAGCTCGATTTGGTCGAGGGCATGCAGTTTGACCGCGGCTATATCTCCGCTTACATGGCAAACGATGTCGAGAAGATGGAGGCGACCCTCGAGGATCCGTACATCCTGATTACCGACAAGAAGATTTCCAACATTCAGGAAGTGCTCCCGCTGCTCGAAGAAGTTGTAAAGAGCGGTGCAAAGCTCCTCATTATCGCAGAGGATGTCGAGGGTGAGGCACTCACGACGCTCATTGTGAACAAGCTTCGCGGCACCTTCAATGTGGTTGCGGTCAAGGCACCGGGCTACGGCGACAGAAGAAAAGAAATGCTGCAGGATATCGCGGTTCTGACCGGCGGTACCGTAATCAGCGAGCAGCTCGGCCTTGAGCTCAAGGATGCGAGAATGGCTCAGCTCGGCCGCGCTAAGTCGGTCAAGGTCACGAAGGAGAACACCGTGATTGTGGACGGTCTCGGCAAGAAGGCCGATATCGACGCGAGAACCGCGCAGATTAAGGCGCAGCTCGCAGAGACCACGTCCGAGTTCGACAAGGAGAAGCTCCAGGAGCGTCTGGCAAAGCTCTCCGGCGGTGTCGCGGTGATTCGCGTCGGCGCAGCAACCGAGACCGAAATGAAGGAAGCAAAGCTCCGCATGGAGGATGCACTCAATGCAACGAGAGCAGCTGTCGAAGAGGGCATTGTCGCAGGCGGCGGCACGGCGTACATCAACGCATCGAAGGAAGTGCAGAAGCTGGTGGACAGCCTCGAGGGCGATGAGAAGACCGGCGCAAAGATTGTCATGAAGGCACTGGAGGCTCCGCTCTTCTACATTGCGGAGAACGCGGGCCTTGAGGGCGCTGTCATTGTGAACCAGGTTAAGGAGAGCAAGAAGGGCATCGGCTTCGACGCTTACAACGAGGTCTATGTCGACATGGTCAAGGAGGGCATTCTGGATCCGGCAAAGGTGACCAGAACGGCACTCGAGAACGCGACCAGTGTTGCGAGCACCTTGCTCACGACCGAGTCTGCGGTTGCGACCATCAAGGAGCCCCAGGCGGCACCGGCAATGCCGGCAGGCGGCATGGGCGGCATGATGTAAAAGAGCCGCTTCGGCAAAACGAAAACAGAAACAAAGAAAGCGGGCAGTTCGGAAATTCCGAGCTGCCCGCTTTTTGCGTCATAGGACAAGAAGAGTTGATAGCCTCCTCCGTAGCGCTTGCAGAATCAAGTTAGCGGCACCAACTCATTTTGTCCGCCTAACCGAATTTTGATTATGTTGTGGTTGCAGAATGCGAGTGGGAAATCTGTTCCCTGTATTTTCCGGGTGAGATGCCAATCTCTCTGTGAAATACAGTGATGAAATAGTTGTAATCGGGATAACCGCATTGGTAGGCGATTTCTGAAATAGAAAGGTCGGAATTCTCGGTCAGCAGTACCTTTGCCTTTTCAAGACGCATATGCTGAATCTGCTTGGCAGGACCACGCCCGTAATTCTGCTTACATAATTCGTAGAGTCGTGTTCTTCCTATTTTGAAGTGGGAAGCAATTTCTGCAGACGTAAGATCTTCAGTGAAATGCTCTTGCAAGAAGGTATCTAAACTGACGGGAAGTTTTTCCTGATGAAGAGAGACCATGCGCTCCATACATAAATAAATTCCGACCGCTGAGAGAATCTTTGTTGCGGATTTGATGTAGTCCTCGGATGTTAAGGGACGTTCCCAGCAAGCTTTTTTGAGTGCAATGTAATCGACATCTAATTTCTTCGTGTATTCTTTGATTTTCTCCCAACCTTCTTCTCTGGTTTGATAACTGAATACATGGCCTAGAAGAAGGTAGCCTACTACCAGATTACCGATGATAAGAGGAGAGATGCTTTCTGTCATGCCGGCATAGCAACGATAGGTGTAGGTATTTTTTGTCCTTGCAGCATAAGAACAGGAGCGGGCATCGCACTCACGGCATTCGTTGTATCCGTTCGGCGCAGCACGCAGAATCCGGCAAAACGAGGGAAGGGATTCGGGATAAGAGGCGAGTTCGTTAAAGTTTTCATCAAAAACACAGGTTCGAATCCTGGTCAATGTGTAGAAATCCCTCAGTAGATTATGGAGTTTTACTAGGTCAAATGTCGAAATCATATGCAAATATCTCCTGCAACCATTTGCACCATTATACAATAGCAACGAACAAAAACAAAGTTTTTAGAACGCTTATGTATATATTAACCTATAGAGGCTGGGTAGAATACAAGTACAAGGTTCCGTAAATAAGAAAGGAGGACAGCTAAATGTTAGTAACATTAAAGGATATGATGGGAATTGCGGAAAAAGAGGGCATCGCAATAGGCGGTTTCAATACGCCTAACCTTGCGTCCTTAGAGGCTGTAATCGGCGCTGCGGAAGAGGAGAAATTACCGGTAATCCTGATGTTTGCGGAGTGTCATGATGAATGGGTATCTCTGGATCTCATCGGTCCGGCAATGCTGAATGCGGCAAAGCAAGCAACTGTCCCCGTCTGTGTCCATCTGGATCACGGAGAACATTTGGAGTATTTAAAAAAAGCGCTCGAGCTTGGTTTTACGGGGATTATGTATGACGGCTCCGTACTGCCGTATGAAGAAAATGTAGCGAACACAAAGAAAGCCGTAGAAATGGCCCGCGAGCACGGTGCTTCGGTGGAAGCGGAACTGGGCTCCATGGGGAGACGTGAGTCGGGAGCCAATGATCGAAGCGGTGATTGTGATGAAACGAAGATTTACACAGATCCGGATTTGGCTGCGGAATTTGTCTCTGCAACGGGGATAGATCTCTTGGCTTGTTCGTTTGGCACCACACACGGCATCTACTTGAAAGAGCCTAAATTGGACTTGGGAATCGTACGAGGGGTAAGAAAAGCCACGAATGACATGCCGGTGGTAATGCATGGCGGCAGCGGAGTGAGCCGAGATGACTATCACGCTGTGATACAGGCCGGAGTAAGAAAAATCAATTACTTCACCTATATGGACAAGGCCGGAGGATCGGGAGCAAAAAAACACCTCGATGGTCTTGCGCCGGATGCGCCGCAGTTCTATTCTTCCGTCTTTTTAGCAGCGAGAGATGAAATGAAGGAAAATGTCAGACATGCAATCAGGATGTTCGCATTGAAAGAGTAAAGGCAGGTAGGCACGACTATAAAGTTGTGATTACAGATTCGACGCATGGTGACAAGAGAGTAGGAGGATAGTCATGGACAAGAAGAAAGTAACATTTGCACTTGCTTTTTGTAATCGTGGATTCATGCCGGGAGAGCTGATTTACGCTGCACGAGAGGAGCTGATTCAGGCAGTCCAAAATGCCGGGTATGATTATATCGCCATGGATCCGGAGGCAACAAAGTTCGGTGGAATTGAAACCCGAGAAGAAGGTGCCTTATATGCGGAATGGTTGAACAATCATCGGGGACAGTTTGACGGCGTTATTTTCTCTATGC
The DNA here is from genome assembly GCF_030644385.1 of Stomatobaculum sp. F0698. Classification (GTDB taxonomy): domain Bacteria; phylum Bacillota; class Clostridia; order Lachnospirales; family Lachnospiraceae; genus Moryella. Next base: position 784,671 of record NZ_CP130060.1, read on the forward strand.
CGATTTTTGCGGATGAGAACGGCGCAATCGCAGCTTTACAGGACGCCGGAGTACCTATTCTGATGCAGGCTTATCCGGACGAATTGGACAAAATGGACTTTGCGCATAGAAGAGATGCGTATTGCGGTAAATTTTCGGTGACAGATGTGTTTACGCAGTACGGCGTTCCTTTTACCTGCTTACAGCCGCACGTTGTCCATCCGCTGTCGAATGCATTTGCAAAGAATCTCAAGGATTTTGCGGCCATCTGTCGTGTTGTGAATGGAATGAAACGATTCAATATAGGATGTATCGGCGCAAGAACAACGGCGTTCAAGACAGTGAGATTTGATGAAATCACACTTCAAAAATACGGAATCAATGTCGAGTCCTTCGATTTGTCGGAGTTTTTCTTCAAGGTAGGGAAACTGGATGATAACGACCCCGTTGTCAAGGATAAGATTGGGGAGTTGGAGAATTATACGGACTTCAGCAATGTACCCGAGACAAATAAGAAGAATCTTGCGAAGTCTGCCGTGGTTCTGGATCGTTACATCGCAAAATACCGATTGGATGCGCTCGCGCTTCGGTGTTGGAATGAATTTGAACAGGTGTTACGTATCTGTCCTTGCGTGTTGCTGTCCTACTTAAACGACAAGGGGATTGTAGCTTCGTGCGAGATCGATATGTGCTCGGCATTGATGATGCGAGCAATGACTCTGGCATCGGAACAGCCGACTGCGGTTCTGGATTGGAACAACAATTACGGAGATGACCCGGATAAGGTAGTCCTCTTCCATTGCGGACCGGTGGCACAGAGTTTGATGACTGCGAAGGGACAGGTCACCAATCACAAGATGTTTGACAAGACAGATCCGGGCAGCGGCTGGGGAACGAACGAGGGGCGAATCAAAGCATTTCCGACGACAATTTCCAATTGCCAGACGAAGGACGGAAAAATCGTCACCTATGCTTCCGAGGGCGAATTCACAGAAGACAAAATACCGGAGGAGTTCTTCGGATGTGCCGGTGTGTGCGAGATTCCTCACTTACAGGATAAGCTGCAAAGACTTGCATACGGCGGATTTAAACATCACACCTCTGTCGGCGTAGGTCATATGCGCGAAGTACTTCACGAGGCATTCGTTAATTATCTTCATTACGAATGGGTGGATATCGATCACGGGACCTACTGATTTTTCGAAACAATCTATTCAGCGAGGCTTCGCGGAAACGCATAGGCGCTAAAAGCAATGGTCTCAACACAAAGCGGAGATCGAAAGTATCGAATGAAATTTGAGCTTCCTGTGAGGTGAATATGAAGATTGCCGGGGTTGATATAGGAACAACAGGATGTAAATGTACCGTGTTTGATGCGGTCGGAAAGTATTTGGGGCGGGCTTATCGTGAGTATCCTGTGAATAGAAATGACAACGGACACGAAATCGACGCAAACTTGATACTTAGCGCAGTGTTTGAAACCATTGCGGAAATGGCAAAGCAGTATCCGGACATTGCCGGAATCGGAATCACGAGTTTCGGTGAAACCTTTGTAATGACCGATGTGCAGGGAAATCCCTTGCATAAGGCGATGTTGTATACCGATCCCAGGGGGGAGGAACAGAAACTGTCGTTGGTCGACGCACTTGGCAGTCACGAGATGCAGAAAATTACCGGTGTAAAGCCGCATGTCACTTACTCGTTGGCGAAGATGATGTGGGTGAAAGACAACATGCCTGAAGTTTACGACCATGCAGCACACATTTTCTTAATGGAAGATTTTGTGGTCTATCATCTAACGGGGGTTGCGCAGATTGATTACTCATTGGCATCAAGAACACAGGCCTTTGATATTCGCAATCTATGTTGGAGCAAGGTTATTTTTAATCAGGCTAAAATCGATATGTCTAAAATGTCAAAGCCCGTGCCAACGGGGACATCGGCCGGAACAGTTACGATAGAGAAGGCAAGAGAACTTGGACTCAAGCCTGATACCATTATTGTGAATGTTGCTCATGATCAAGTGGCGGCTGCCATCGGAGCAGGTGTATTCGAAGGTACACTTGCGGCGGACGGGGCCGGTACAGTTGAATGCATGGTACCGGTGTATGACAGTATACCTGACATGGAGGTGATGTATGAGGGGAATTATGCAGTGGTACCCTATGTCATTCCGGGGAAATATGTCACGTATGCCTATTCTTATACGGGCGGTGCACTGATTCAGTATTGTGTGGATACGCTGGCCGACAAAGAAAAAAAGCAAGCAGAAGCAGAACAAATCTCGGTTTATGAACTCTTGGAAAAACAGTATATCGAAGCAAGAGGAGATGTTCCGGGTGACTTGCTGGTACTCCCGCACTTTGCAGGAGCGGCAACACCGTATATGGATGCGGGATCAAAAGGAGCAATCCTCGGACTCACCATGGACAGCAAGGTTTTTGATATTTACAGGGGATGTATGGAGGGCGTGGTATATGAGATGCTTGTTAATTTCGAGCTTCTCACCAAAAGTGGCATAAACTGCAAAAGAATGGCAGCAACAGGAGGCGGTGCAAAATCTCGCACGTGGATGCAGATGAAGGCAAATATCCTGAATATTCCCATTACGGCATTGTCGACCGTAGATGCGGGAACTGTGGGGGCGGTCATGTTGACCGGAATTGCCATAGGTGCTTTCCGAGACTTAAAAGATGCAGCAGAGCATATGGTACAGGAGACGGTTACTTATCAGCCGAATCGAGAAATGCATGACTTGTACAGGAGTAAATTTGAGCTCTATGCAAAGCTCTATGATGCGGTAAGGCCGCTTGTGGGAGGTGAAATGTGAACTCATATTTAGGTCATGAGAGCCAGCTATACGGTATTGAGGAACATAGGCTTATCGGTGGTAAGGGAGACGGGATGCGCCTGTTTCAGATTCACAACGGAAAAGGGCTGGATCTCACCGTTTCACCGGATCGGAACGGAGACATCACAAGACTTCGCTATAAAGGCATGAATATGAGCTATCTGTCCCCTTCAGGCTATGTGGCGCCTGCCTATTATGACAGTCTGGGAACAAACTGGCTTAGCAGTTTTACAGCGGGGTTTCTTACCACTTGCGGACTCAATAATGTCGGCACACCGAACACAGATCGGGGTGAGGTTCTGCCGTTGCACGGTAGTATTGCCAATCTTCCGGCAGATTACAGCTATTGGACAAAAGAGGAAAGCGGAAGCGATGTTTATCTGGTTGTGCGTTCGGTAACAAAGGACGAGAGCATCTTCGGCAGAAAGTTATGTCTGCATAGGGAAATCAGGGTCAGCACGCAAAACAACGAGTTTTGTATCAAGGACGTCATTGCGAATACCGGAGACAAAACCGAGCCTTATGAAATTCTTTATCATATGAACATGGGCTACCCGTTATTGGATGAAGATTCGGTCATAGAGATTCCTTCCGTCGAGGTTACGCCCAGAAATGATCGGGCTGCCAAAGAAATTGCGCGCTGGATGCATATGCAGAAACCGACTGCCGGTTACGAAGAATGCTGCTATTACCATAAATTCGAAGACAAAGCAGGACGTGCAAAGATATATCAGCCGAAACTCGGATGTTCCTTGGAAATTACTTTCGATGCGGAAAAATTGGACGGATTCGTCGAGTGGAAGATGATGGGAGTGCGTGATTATGTCTTGGGTTTGGAGTGTGGGAACTGTTATCCGGACGGACGCGATGTGATGCGTAAGGAGGGAATGCTCAAATTCTTAAGCCCGGGACAGTCACAGGCGTACGAAGTTCATATCCGTCTCAGGGATGAATAATGTCAAGCGATAACAATATAAAGCAAGGTAAGGGTATGCAAATACATACCGATGAGCAGGATGCGATGTACGGAGAAATAGGAGGGCTAAATAAGAAGGTAAGCCGTATATTCCTTGGCACGGCGATTAGTCCTTTTCTGGACGGAAAGGAGGCGGATGATTTGCTGGATCAAATGTATGCCTTGGGTATCAATGCGTTTGATTCGGCAAGGGGATATGGATTATCGGAGAGAGTGTTGGGGCATTGGGTAAAACATAAGAAGAACCGCGAGGAGGTGGTGATCTTAACAAAGTGTGGGAATGCCACACCGACAGGCACAGTTCATATCGACAGAGATGTGATGACAAATGAGTTGAAGCGGTCGTTGTCAGAACTGGGGACGGACTATGTGGATATTCTGCTTTTACACCGGGATGATGCGAACACACCGATTGCCGAATATCTGGAGACCTTTAACGACTTTGTGAGAGAAGGAATTATCAAATCATTCGGTGTATCCAATTGGACCGTAGAGAGAATTCAAGAAGCAAATGCATATGCTGCGGAACATGGTCTGTGTCCGTTTAGCCTTTCCAGTCCGAATTTTGGACTGGCAGAACAGGTAAACGATCCATGGGGAGGTAACTGTGTCACGATTTCCGGTCAAGGAAACAAAGAAGTGCGAGACTGGTATTCCCGAACGAACATGCCGGTGCTTGCATATTCCGCTTTGGGACGAGGGTTTTTCTCGGGACGGTTTGAAGCCGGAGATTATGAAACCGCCAAGTCGGTTTTAGATGCTTATGCGCAGAAGGGGTATCTGTACCCAGTGAATATGGAACGTCTTGAACGATGCCAAATATTGGCTGAAAGACGAAGCTGTTCCGTGGCACAGGTGGCCATGCGTTACATTTTTTCTCATTCGATGAACGTATTTGCGGTTGTATCTACGACAAGCCCGGACAGGATGAAGCTGAATCTTGAATCGTCCAAGTTAAAACTCACTCAGGAAGAGCTGAGATTCCTTGAGACGGGTACTAGATAGTCAGTGCTGAGGGTGAGAATGTGGTTTTTCTATGAAAAGTAATGCTCAAATACAATTTTTTCAAGGAGGGAAAGACACATGAAGGCAAAGAGAATCATCAGTATTGCGACGGCAGCTATGCTTACGGTTAGTTTAATGGGGTGCGGAAACTCATCTTCCGCAGGATCCTCGTCGGATACGCAGGCGGCATCCGACCAGAGTCAGACCACAGGCAGCGTCTCCGGCGGAAGTGTCGCGAATAAGGATAAACCGATTGCGTGGTTTAACAAACAGCCTTCCAACAGTACGACCGGAGAGTTGGATATGCAGGCGTTACACTTTAACGACAAGACCTACTATGTCGGTTTTGATGCCAATCAAGGTGCGGAGCTACAGGGCGAGATGGCATTAGACTATATCAAAAAACACGCTAAGGATATAGACCGGAACGGAGACGGCATTATCGGATATGTACTTGCCATCGGAGATATCGGACACAATGACTCGCTGGCTCGTACCAGAGGCGTTCGGAAAGCTTTCGGTACCGGAATAGAAAAAGATGGACTCATTAACCCGGACCCGATCGGAACCAACACGGACGGAAGCTCACATATCGTAAAAGACGGTACCATTGAAGTAGACGGTAAAACCTACGTAATCCGAGAGCTGGCTTCGCAGGAAATGAAGAACTCGGCGGGAGCAACATGGGATGCCGCTACCGCGGGAAATGCAATCATCACGTGGAGTGCTTCCTTCGGAGATTCGATTGATATGGTTGCTTCGAACAACGACGGCATGGGAATGTCGATGTTCAATGCGTGGAGCAAGGAGAAGGGAGTTCCGACTTTCGGTTACGACGCCAATGCAGATGCGGTTGCGGCAATTGCGGATGGTTATGTTGGGACAATCAGTCAGCACGCAGATGTACAGGCATATTTGACACTAAGAGTTCTGCGTAACTCTCTGGACGGCGTAGATATAAGCTCCGGAATCAGCAAGCCTGACGAGGCGGGGAATGTTCTCTCCGACGAAGTTTATCGCTACGATGAAGATACCCGCTGCTTTTATGCACTCAACGTGGCAATTACACAGGAAAACTACAAGGAGCATATGGATTCGACCAAAGTATATGAGCCGGTCAGCAAGCAGTTGGATGTGACAAAGCACGCCACCAAGAAGGTTTGGTTATGTATTTATAATGCTGCGGATAACTTCCTGGGTTCCACCTACCAGCCGTTGTTGAAGCAGTACGATGACATTCTGAACCTTGATGTAGAATATATCGGTGGTGACGGTCAGACTGAGTCGAATATCACGAACCGCTTGGGCAATCCGAATCAGTATGATGCTTTTGCAATCGACATGGTGAAAACTGACAACGCAGCGTCTTATACCGCATTGCTGAGCGAGTAAAAGAATAATGAAATGAAGGGCTTGCCGGGGGATCCCGGCAAGCCCTTTTCGTAGGCGAATGAGAACGAAGAGTAATGTGTCCGGCAGTACAGATTCTTTCGGACATTCCGGCACGAGTACTTCATAGATGCTTCTTACAAGAAACTGTTTTTTCTCACAGATACATGAAAACAAATGTAATATTAAGCGTGATGAGAAAAATCGTGTCGACCCGGAAGGTTTCGCTTTCGGTAGGAAGAAGCTGCAAAGACGTTCATATCTCCGCCCGCGGTTTTGCCATCATGGACCAGTTGCTGTGGTAAATCACAAAGCCGGGCGGTGCGCCGTTTACCTTTTCACGTTGCGGCGCTGCAGGTAGTCGATCTCTACCTTGTCCTGATCCCGTCCCTTGGAATAGTAGGCGGCAAGCGAAGCGGCCTCTTCAAAGCAGCGGTCCGGAAGTTCCTGCCCGTTCGCTTTGACAATGACATGGGATCCCGGCATGCCCTTTGCGTGAAACCACCAGTCGGAGCCGGAAGCCACTTTAAAGGTGAGTTCCTCGTTCTGGAAATTGTTTTTGCCGACATAGATATCAAAGCCGTCGCTCGAGCGGAAATGAAGCGGGTGCGACTGAATTTTCTGCGGGCGTTTTCCCTTTGGTGAACGCTGGCGTTTGACATACTGATAAGATGCGAGCTCTTCGCGTATCTCCGCGAGGTCGCTCTCTTCGGTTGCAAGTTCAAGGGCGGTCAGAACGGAGGCGAGATGTGCTTCTTCCTGCACGGTCTTTTCGAGTTCCGCGCCGACCGCGAGCTCGGTGCGCTTTAACTTGGCGTAGCGGTCAAAGTACTTTTTCGCATTTTCGGCGGGACTTAAGTTCTTGTCGAGCGGAATTCGAAGCGGCCGGTTTTCGTCATAGAAGTTTTCGGCAACGTAGTGATCCGCCCCCGCCGGAATTTGGTACGCATAGCTATTCAAAAGATCGCCGTAGACGCGGTACTTCTCCTTCTTTTGGCTGTCCGCGAGCTGTTTTTCCTGCAAACTACGCTTTCGCTGGCTGCGCTCCAAATGGTTTTGCACCAGGCGACGGAGGTCCGAGGACTTTTGCCGCATGCGGGAGCTCTCCGCGCGGAGCGCATAGTAGGAGTAGAGCAGTTCGCTCACGGACGAAAAGCGACGGCACGCAAGCCCTTCGGCTTCGAGGGTCCTCAGCGGGAGGGCCGAAAATTCGACCGGGATTTCGTCTCGGAGATACATAACGGGATCGAAGCGCTCCGCACGCACCTCTTCCAGAAAGGAAGAGAAGACAGAATAAAGTGCATTCCGATTCTCCTCCGACAGACCGTCAAAGACTTCGCGCGGGTCTAGAGAGGCGCGGAACAAAATTTCCTGTGCGACCAGCGAGGAGATTCCGGAAAAGGCAGACGAAAGTGCACGGTCCAGCGGAAGCGAGCCCTGCGCGGTGAGGGCAGCGGAAAAATCCTTCGCGGAAAGTCCGAGCGGGTTGGTTTTTTTCAGTTTTTCCGGAATAAAATAGGGGCGTCCCGGCAGCACCTCGCGGAGCGAACTCACGCTCGCGGGGACGCGCCGCATGCTGTCTAAGATAATATCGTTTTCGTCGGTGAAGATGATATTCGAGTACTTGCCCATGAGTTCCGTATACAGTGCGCGCGGCGCAATGTCTCCCAGCTCATTGAGCTGCATGCTCTCGATGCGGACAATGCGCTCCAGCCCGAGTTGTTCCACGGCGGTTATTTTGCCGGAGCCGATGTGCTTCCGCAGTAACATTGCAAAGCCGGGAGCCGTGAGCGGACTCGGCTTATTGTCCGCTTGGAGATAGAGGAGCGGAAGCGAGGCCTCGCAGGAGATTAAGAGGCGATGCTGCGCCGCGTGATTCTTAACGGTCAAGAGGAGTTCGTTTTTTTCGGGCATTGCGATTTTCTGAATGTGCCCGCCGAGCAGCGTGTCGCGCAATTCCTTGACGAGCGCTGCAATGACAATACCGTCTAAAGCCATATATTTTCCTTTCTGTAGTCGGTAGAAAACTAGCTTAAAAAGCAGAAATTGAAGTCACTGGGATTGAAACATACTTGCAAACTTCTCTGAAATGCGGTAATGTTAATCACGCTTTCTTGCTATAGGAGACTTTTCGCAGTGTTCCGCGAAAAAACAACAACATTTTTGAGAAGGATTCAATCAGAATGGCGTCAAATTTAGTGATCGTGGAGTCACCGGCAAAGGTGAAAACAATTAAGAAGTTTTTGGGTTCCAATTATGTGGTGGATGCGAGTCAGGGACATGTTCGCGACCTCCCGAAATCTCAGCTCGGCATCGATGTCGAGCACGGATATGAACCAAAGTATATCACAATTCGCGGAAAAGGCGATGTGCTCGCAAAACTTCGGAAAGAAGTGAAGAAAGCGGACAAAATTTATCTCGCAACGGACCCGGACCGCGAGGGCGAAGCCATCAGCTGGCATTTGCAGAAGGCACTCAAGTTGGATGAGTCCGGCAAAAAGGTGTACCGCATCAGTTTCAACGAGATCACAAAGAACGCGGTGCGCGAGAGCATCAAGCATCCCAGAGCCATTGACATGGATCTGGTCGATGCGCAGCAGACACGCCGTATCTTGGACCGCATGGTGGGCTACAGCATAAGCCCCCTGCTCTGGGCCAAGGTAAAGCGCGGGCTCTCCGCAGGCAGAGTACAGTCGGTCGCACTTCGTATGATATGCGATCGTGAGGCCGAAATTGAGGCTTTTGTGCCGAAGGAGTATTGGTCTCTGGAAGCGGAGACGCACGCCAAGGGCGGCAAAAAGGCGCTGAAAGCGCGCTACTACGGTGTCGGCAAGGAGAAGGTGGAACTTCACAGTGAGGCAGAGTGTCTCAAGGTCATTGCGGACTGTGAGGGAAAGCCGCTGCTTGTGCAGGAAATCAAGAAGAGCGAGCGGAGTCGCAAGGCGCCGCTGCCGTTCACGACTTCCACCCTGCAGCAGGAGGCCTCGAAACGCCTCAATTTCTCGACGCAGAAGACTATGCGCATTGCGCAGCAGCTCTATGAGGGCGTCGAGGTGGAGGGCAGAGGTACCATAGCTCTCATTACCTATCTGAGAACGGACAGCACCCGTATTTCCGAAGAGGCGGATAAGCTCGCACGAGAGTATATACGTGACAACTACGGCGCGGACTATGTCGCAGAGGAGCGGAAGGAGAAGCAGAGCGGGCAGAAGATTCAGGATGCCCACGAAGCCATCCGTCCGATTGACATCAGCTTGACACCGACCATGGCAAAGACCTCGCTTTCTCGCGATCAGTTCCGCCTCTATCAGCTCATCTGGAAACGTTTTGCGGCGGGACGGATGCGGGAGGCGGTCTATGCTTCCACCTCTGTTAAGCTTGCCTGCGGGGAGCACCGTTTTGCGCTCTCCGGTTCCTCACTCAAATTTTCCGGCTTTATGGAAGTGTACAGCGACAGTGAGGAAGAAGAGGAGGAGAAGCCGGATGCGGCACTCTTAAAGCTCAGCGAGGGCGAGGAACTTGTGCTCGAAGGCTTTGACAAGGAGCGGCATTTTACGCAGCCGCCGGCGCACTTCACGGAGGCGAGCCTGGTTCGCGCCATGGAGGAACAGGGCATCGGGCGTCCGAGTACCTATGCACCGACCATTACGACCATACTGGCGCGTCGCTATGTGATTAAGGAACAGAAAAATCTCTATGTGACGGAGCTCGGACAGGTTGTAAACCGTATGATGGTGCAGTCTTTTCCGGTCGTTGTCGACCCGCAGTTCACGGCAAATTTGGAACGCTTGCTTGACTCGGTCGGAGAAGGTAAAATGAATTGGAAGACTGTAGTAGAGAATTTTTATCCGGATCTCGATGCTGCGGTAAAGAAAGCGGAACAAGATCTGGACAGTGTTAAAATCGCAGACGAAGAGAGTGATGTCGACTGCGAACTCTGCGGCAGACGGATGGTCATAAAGTACGGTCCGCACGGTAAGTTCCTTGCCTGCCCGGGCTTCCCGGAGTGCCGGAACACGAAACCCTATCTCGAGAAAATCGGGGTTAAGTGTCCGAAGTGCGGGGGAGAACTGGTGCGTAAGAGAACCAAGAAGGGGCGCATTTACTACGGCTGTGAGAACAACCCGACTTGTGAATTTATGAGTTGGGCAAAGCCGTCGGAAAAGCGCTGCGAGAAGTGCGGTGGCTATATGACGGAACGTGGCAATAAGTTGGTCTGCGCAAATGAAGCTTGCGGACACAGCGAAGTGCTCAGAAAGGAGGACAAAGGCTGAGAAGTTCGATTGCAGCAAAGACACAACCGGGAGATTGACATTAGAGGAGAGACATCATGAGCGTGCAATTACTTGATAAGACCAGAAAGATAAACCAGCTGCTGCAAAACGGAAAAAATGTGAGGGTAAAGTTCAATGACATCTTGCTGATTCTCAGCTCTGTCTTGGACGGAAGTACGCTGGTCATCAGCAAGAAGGGTAAAATTCTTGGTACAGGCGGCATAAACGGGGGAGAGCAAGAAGAGTTTGGCGGTCTATTGAGCGGCAAGGTGGGAAGTTATGCCGATTCGCTTTTAAACGAGCGGCTGCTTGCCATCCTGTCTACCAAGGAAAATGTGAATCTGGAAACTCTGGGTTTTGCGCGCGAGGCGGTACAGAACCGCCAGGCGCTTGTTACACCGATTTATATTGCAGGTGAGCGTCTTGGAACTTTGATGGCATACAAAGAGGCGGCTTTTACCATTGACGATATCATTGTGAGCGAGTACGCGGCGATGGTCATCGGCATGGCGATGCGCCAAAGTGTGAATGAGGAGTATCAGGAGGAAGCGAGAAAGCTTCAGATTGTGCGCGGGGCGATTCAGACCCTGAGCTTTTCGGAGCTGGAAGCCGTTACCCACATCTTTAGCGAGTTGAACGGGACCGAAGGCGTCCTGGTCGCCAGCAAAATTGCCGACAGAGTCGGCATCACCCGCTCGGTTATCGTGAATGCGCTCCGAAAGTTCGAGAGCGCGGGCGTCATAGAGAGCCGTTCCAGCGGTATGCGGGGCACCTACATTAAGATTTTGAACGATGCGGTCTTTGAAGAGATCGCGGCCTACCAGGAGGAAAACGGAAAACGGAGAACCGCTGCCGCAAAACGTTAAAATCCTTTGCAAAACGGCCGAAAAAGTGATAGAGTAAGTGAGTTACGGGATTTTTCCCAGACAACACGTCCGCCGAGGCGCGCTCCGGGTGCTGCGAAGAGCAGTGGAGCGTCGCCGAAAGGCGGGCGGAAGACCAAACCACAGGAGGCAAATAAAATGGGCGTAGTATCAATGAAGCAACTTTTGGAAGCAGGTGTGCACTTCGGTCACCAGACCAGACGCTGGAACCCCAAGATGGCACCGTACATCTACACGGAGAGAAACGGCATCCACATCATCGACCTGCAGAAGACGGTCGGCATGGTGGACGATGCTTACAAGGCAGTCATGGACATTGCGGCTGCAGGCGGCACGATTCTGTTTGTCGGCACCAAGAAGCAGGCGCAGGATGCGATTAAGGAAGAGGCAGAGCGCTGCGGACAGTTCTACGTGAATGAGAGATGGCTCGGCGGCATGCTCACCAACTTCAAGACCATTCAGTCCAGAATCAAGAGACTGCGCCAGATCGAGGAGATGAGCCAGGACGGCACCTTTGAGCGTCTTCCGAAGAGAGAAGTGACGGAACTCAAGAAGGAGCTTGAGAAGCTCGAGAAGAACCTCGGCGGCATCAAGGATATGAAGAAGATCCCGGACGCAATCGTGATCATCGACCCGAAGAAGGAGCACATCTGCGTCACGGAGGCACATAAGCTGAACGTTCCGCTCATCGGTATTGCGGACACGAACTCCGATCCGGAGGAGCTGAGCTATGTCATCCCGGGCAACGACGACGCAATCCGCGCGGTGAGACTCATTGTCTCCAAGCTCGCAGACGCTGTTGTCGAGGCACACCAGGGTGAGGAGCACCGCAGCGAGGAAGTCGCAGAGGGCGATGATACGGCTGCGGCAGCAATCAAGGCAGCAATCGAAGCAAACGAGCGTTAAGAGAAAGAGCGAGAGGAGATAAGAGATGGGCGCAATTACAGCGGCAATGGTTAAGGAACTCAGAGAGCTTACCGGCGCAGGCATGATGGACAGCAAGAAGGCTCTCGCGGCAGTCGAGGGCGACATGGAGAAGGCGATTGAGTTCCTTCGTGAGAAGGGACTTGCCGGCGCGCAGAAAAAGGCGAGCCGCATCGCAGCAGAAGGTATGGTTGCTGTTCTTGTCAGCGCTGACGGTAAGAAGGGCGTTGCGGTCGAAGTGAATGCCGAGACCGACTTCGTCGCGAAGAACGAGAAGTTCAGAAACTATGTCGGCGAGGTTGCACAGCAGGCGCTGGATACCAATGCTACAGATCTCGAGGCTTTCCTCGCAGAGCCGTGGAAGGCAGACAACTCCCTCACGGTGAAGGAGCAGCTCTCCGCTATGATTTCCGTGATCGGCGAGAAGCTTGACATTCGTCGTTTCCGCCAGCTCAAGGAGGAGAACGGTTTTGTCGAGTCCTATGTCCATGCGGGCGGAAAGATCGGCGTTCTTCTTGCGGTCGAGACCGATGTTGTGAACGATGCGGTCAAGGAGATGGCAAAGAATGTCGCAATGCAGGTCGCAGCGCTGAAGCCGCTCTACACGAGCGATGCCGAGGTCGATGCGGACTACCTTGAGAAGGAGAAGGAAATCCTTGCGGCGCAGATTAAGAATGACCCGAAGATGGCAAACAAGCCGGAGAAGGTCATTGAGGGCGCTGTGCAGGGCCGTCTCCAGAAGGAGCTGAAGGAAATCTGCCTTCTGGATCAGGTTTATGTCAAGGCAGAGGACGGCAAGCAGAGCGTAGCTGCATACGTGGCTTCCGTCGCGAAGGAGAACCAGGCAAACATCGCAATCAAGACCTTTGTCCGCTTTGAGACCGGCGAGGGCCTTGAGCACAAGAGCGAGAACTTTGCGGAAGAAGTCGCAAAGCAGATGCAGGGCTAATTCGCTCTCGCATTACGCTTATTTCCCGGACGGGTAACGATACCGCCGGACTGTCGTATTCAAAATACGGGAGTCCGGCGGTTTTTGTTGCGAATTTCGACTGATTTGCGCCGTGAAACGTTAGCTTTTTCACACATAGAAGGCGTGGTAAGGAAGCAGTGTGAGGGAATGGGGGAAGTCGGCGTTATATTCGTGCAAGGGGCGCGAAATGCGGGAAAAGAACGCGAAGAAAGTCTTCGTACTTGCGTTTTATGGGAAAGCCCCTATGATAGAAGCTAAGACAGAGAACATAGGGGGGAGCAATGAAGAAAGCAAGCTTGGCAATCGTTGCGATCGCGCTCGCTTTGACGGCCTGCGGCGGTAGCAAGAAAGCAGAGTCCGTGGAAGAGACAAAGACTGCTTCCGTCGAAACGGTGGCGGAAAGCGCGATGGCTTCGGGTGAGGCGGAGAGCAATACAGAAACGGCGGAAGCGCCGTTGCTTGCGGAGACGCTCGTGCTGGATCATGAGGGACTTAAAATTACCGCGAAAGAGCTGGATATGAACGGAAGTTTGGGGCCTACCCTTCGCTTGCTCATCGAAAACGAGACGAATCGGAATGTGACGGTGCAGGTCCGTGATATGAGCGTGAACGGCTGCATGATAGCGCCGCTTCTTTCTTCTGCGGTCGGCAAAGGGGAAACAAAAGAAGACGGCATAGGCTTTTCTGCCCGCGCGCTGAAGCTCGGCGGAATCAATACCTTTGCCGAGCTTACGTTCCGCTTCTGCGTATTGGACAGTGAAACACTCGATAAAATCTATGAGTCGGAGCCGATTACTCTAAGGACCTCGGCGGCGGAAGGCTATCAAGAACGCGCTGATGACAGCGGAACCTTGGCCTACGAGGGAGAGGGCGTTAAAATCGTTGTGAAAGGACCGATTGAGAGAGAAAACGGTTTCGGGCCCGGAATTCTTCTGTACATCGAGAACAAAAGTGATAAGAAAATCGCAATTCATGCGACGGATGTCGCGGTGAACGACGCGGGCTTGGAACCCATCTTCAGTCCGGAAATCGCGCCGGGAAAACATGCGGTCGAGGCCATGACATTCTTTGACGACCAGCTGGACAATAAAAAAATCAATTCTGTGCGGAAGGCAGCGTTTAAATGTTTGATCGTAGACGCAGAATCCTCCGAGACGGTCAAGGAGACAGATCTGATTCAGCTAAAGTTCTGAGTGAAACAAGCGAAGCGGTCGTCAAGACGTCCGATTCGCTTTTTTTTATTGAAATATCATTTTTATCGTCATATTAACCAAACGAACTTGACAATTAGATGACACTATCTTATGCTATAGAAAAGCAACGGCAAGCGCAGTACAAATTCCTTTGAATTTGTATTTTTTTTGCCGCAGCAATTAGAAGTAACTAAGTTTTGAGAGGGAGAACAAATCATGCGACACAAACGTGTTTTCGCTGTCCCTATGTTGGTACTCGGCATATTGCTTTTTTTGACACCCGGTACAATCACGCCGGTTTGTCCCGTGAAGCCGGACGGAAGCTTTATGAAGTGTCACTGGATGGATATCGCGGAACAGGGACTCGGTGCGGTGATTGCCTTCGGCGGCGTACTGGCGCTGCTTTTCCCGGAGAAGCTCGGTGCGGGCATCGCAGCCATGAATCTGGGGCTCGGCGTGCTGAGTTTTCTGTTCGCAAAGAGCTTAATCGGCGGCTGCAAAATGCACGATATGGCCTGCAATCTCTACACGAGACCCATGGTGTATTTCCTGTCGGTCCTGCTCATCTCGGTGAGCGCGGTATATCTTTTGCTTGCCCTGCGCGGAGAAACGGCCCATGGAAGAACTTAAAGCAGAGGGGATTTGTAAGCGTTTTCTCCGGGGCAGTCGAAGCGTCGAGGCGCTTCGGAATGCCGAAATCAACCTGAAACGCGGCGAACTTGTATTTTTGGTCGGCGCTTCGGGCAGCGGAAAAACGACCCTGCTCAAAATTCTTGCGGGACTTCTAAAGGCAGATGCGGGGCGGATTATTTACGGCACGCGGGATGCCGGAGCATTTTCGGAGGACGCTTGGTGTGAATTCAGACGCACGGAACTCGCATATCTGCCGCAACAGCTTGGGCTTTTGACAGCCTTGACGGCAGTGCAGAATGTGGCGTTACCTGCCATGCTGCACAGCCGGGAACGGCGTACGGCGGAAGTTTACGGGAGAGCGAGTGCCCTGCTTGACAAGGTCGGCGCACTTTCGTTAAAGGATGCTTATCCCGCAGAGCTTTCCGGCGGAGAAACGAAGCGTGTGTTACTCGCACGGGCGCTTATGACGGAACCTAGGTTTTTACTTGCGGACGAACCGACCGCTGATTTGGATCCGAAGAGTGCGGCGGATTTTATCGAGCTCTTTTCGGAGCTCCGCACGAACGGCTGCGGCGTCCTGGCGGTGACACATGAACATGCCCATCTGCAGCGCGCGGACCGCGTGCTGGAACTCAAAGAGGGGTGTGTGCGTGCTTTTGAGGAGGCGCGAGAAACGCTCGCGCAAGGATACGGGAAGGGGTAAGAAATGATGCTTCAAGGAAAGAAGGGGATTCGCGGGCTCGCGGCATTCTTGGCGGCGCTTTGCATGGCGCTGTTTCTGATTGTTCCGGCGTATGCCGAGACCAAGTATGCCAACTGGCAGGAAGTCGCGTCCACCATGGGCACGGTCCTGGACGGCGCGGTCGAAGCCTACGGCGCGGGCGGTGAAGAGGCCGGCAAGAAAGCGACCGAGCAGGTCAACGTAGCCTACTATAAGTTCTACGAGAAGCTCGGCTTTGAAAAGACGGTCATGGCTTCCATCTCCGGAAGTCGCGGCTCCGATGTGGAGCACCAGTTTTATCTGGTGAAAAAGGTAATTCGCGACGGCGGCTCGAAAGAGGAGTTAAAGAGCAGTGTCGATACCTTAAAGAGCATGCTCACCGAGGACGCAATCACCTTGGACGGCGGCAAAGCGGCGGCACAGGGTGGCGGCAGCGACACGGCGGAGCAGCAAAATAACGGGGCGGCCTGGCAGACCTTTCTCGCCGTTCTCGGCCTTACGCTCCGAGAGGGACTTGAGGCCATTCTGGTCATTGCCGCGATTATCGCCTATCTTGTCAAGACAAACAGCCGAAAGTATCTGGCTTCGGTCTACATCGGCGCGGGACTCGGCGTGTTGTTCAGCGTTGTGCTCGCTATGATCTTCAACGGGATTGCGGCGAGCCTCGGCGATGCGCAGTCCGGTGCGGGACAGGAGATTTTTGAAGGCGTCACGATGTTTCTCGCGGTCATTGTCCTCTTCTATGTGAGCAACTGGATGCTCTCGAAGGCAGAGGCGGAGACCTGGAACAAATATATTAAGGACAAGGTACAGCAGAGTATCGACAAGGGGAGCATGTACACACTTTCCTTCTCGGCCTTCCTCGCGGTGGCACGAGAGGGCGCGGAGCTCATCATGTTCTTCCAGGGTATGCGCTCGAACATCACCAATAACCCGCACATGCTCTGGGCCGGCTTGGCGGTCGCGATTGTGATACTTGCGATTGTCTACTTCGCAATTACAAAGCTCTCGGTGCGCTTGCCCTTAAAGCCCTTCTTCACCTTTACGAGCGTGCTCATGTTCATCCTCTGCATCTCCTTTGTCGGCAAAGGCGTTTACGAACTGCAGGAGGCGGATGTCATCGGAAGAACCATCATCCCGTGGATGAACGGCTTTCATTTCGAGCTTCTCGGCATTTACGATCGCTACGAGAATCTCATTCCTCAGCTTATTCTGCTGGCGCTTACGATATTCACCTATCGCTACCAGCTGGGTAAAAACAAAACACAGAAACAGGGAGGTAAAGAGTCATGATGAAGAGAAGTTTGGCAGTATCGATGCTCATTGCCGCGGTTGCGCTGAGCGCTTGCGGCGGCAGCAAGAGCGCGGAGACCACGGCGGCTGCGGGCAGCGCTGCGGAGACCAAGGCCGGTGAGACCATGGCGGCTGCGGGCGAGACCAAGGCGGAGGAGACCAAGGCTGAGGCGAAGGCTCCGGGTGAGGATGCCGGCTTTGAGGAGTTCCCGATCGGTGACGATCAGGAGGTCGGCCCGCTGATTATCTCGGGCGTTTACTTCCAGCCGGTCGACATGGAGCCGGCGGGCAATTCGCTCTCGAAGGCAGATTCCGATTGCCACATCGAGGCGGATATCACGGCGAGCCAGGAGGGCACGACCCTCGGCTACGGCAAGGGTGACTTTGTTCCGTGGCTGCAGGTCAAGGCCATCATCCAGAAGAAGGGTTCCGACAAGGAGCCGACCGAGGTCGCTTTCATGCCGATGAACGCTTCCGACGGCCCGCACTACGGTGCAAACTTTAAGTTCCCGGAAGGTGTCGGCGTCTATGATGTCAAGTTCGTTGTGAGCGCTCCGGGCAACGACTATCTGCTCCACGTCGACAAGGAGACAGGTGTCACGGGTCGCTTCTGGACCGAGCCGCTGGTTGCGGAGTGGCCGGACTTTGAGTGGAACGGACCGCAGTGGTAAAAAGAACGCTTTGACTTCAGTACGGGCGGAGGGGCAACCCTTCGCCTGTATTGCCATGTATATCACTCGAGAGGGAAGGTGATTCTATCCTAAAGTTGTTTGTCAAAATCATGGAGGGCGGAATTGCGTTTTCGGTCACCATGGGTCTTTTGTTTTCCTTACTGCGCTATGAGGAGAGAGCCAAGCGCGTTCGCATCATAGGCTTTTCCGTCATCGGCGGCTTTCTCGCCGCGGCGCTCTCGGCGTATCTGCGCTCGATACCGAATTTTTTAAACCGAACCGCCTTAAACTTCTATAGCATGCTGCCCGTTGTCGGGAGCATGTTGCTGCTGCTTTTGCTCATTTTGTTCGGCTCCTATCTTCGAAAAAAACAGCGTAAGGCATATGAAATCCTGCTGAGCCTCGCTGTGGTCCTATACAGTCTCGCCTCGTTTTTCTCGTATCTCCCGCTGATCATGACCAATGTGAGCAGCTTTGTGAGCTACGGAGAGAGCGCGGTCAGCACGGCGGTTTTGTTCCGTGTCATCGGCTACAGTCTTGCGATTCTCGTCATGTTGCTCTCGGGGATTGCGGCGTTCCGCTGCGGTCTCTGCCTCGGAGAGCGGGAATTCGATTTGCTGCTTCCGCCGGTACTTCTGCTCCGCGGTGTCTCGCAGGCCGCACTCATTTTGCAGCGCCTCTATTCGCTGCGCATTATTCCGCGCAATCCGAAGTTTTTTGAGGGACTCAGCTTTGTCATCAATCACAGCCTCATCTTCGACGCGCTCCTCTTTGCTCTGCTGCTGGTGATACCGCTTACGCTCATACTTCGGCACTTAAGAGTAACGGAGAGTTATCGAAATCGGGCGGAACTCAGAAAGCTGAAGGCGGGATACCGCCGCGTGCGCCACTGGGCCGCATTTTTTGCCCTGCTTCTTGCGCTTGATCTCTCGAGCATCACGGCACTCAAGTCCTATGCGGGGCGGGAAATTCCGCTCTCAGCACCGGAGGACTATGCAATTGAGAACGGGCGCATTGTCGTGCCGCTCGAGAGTCTGCAGGACGAACACCTGCACCGCTATGAGTACACGGCGAAGGACGGCATCAAGATGCGCTTTATTCTGATCAAGAAATCACAGAGCGCCTACGGTGTGGGCCTCGACGCCTGCGAAATTTGCGGGCCGACCGGCTACTTTGAGCGGAAAAACGAGGTGGTCTGCAAACTCTGCGATGTCGTGATGAACAAGGGCACCATAGGCTTTTCCGGCGGATGCAATCCCATTCCCTTCCCCTATCTGGTGCACGACCAAAAGATATACATAGAGACGGCCGATCTTGACAAGCTGTCCTATGTATTTAAGTAAAGGGGGCGCTATGTTTTTACGCATGGTATTGGGAGCTGTATTCCGGCAAAAGAGCAAGATGTTCATGATTGCGTTTACCGTTGCGCTCGGCGTGAGCCTTTCGACCGCAATGCTGAACACCATGCTCGGTGTCGGCGATAAGGTGAACCAGGAATTAAAGACCTACGGCGCGAATATCAATGTCGTGCCGAAGGATGCTTCTCTGCTCGGCGATCTCTACGGCATCGGCGACGAAGCGGATACGCAGCGAAGCTATCTCGACGAGTCGAAACTCGGAAACATCAAGACCATATTCTGGGCCTTTAACATTGTCGATTACACCCCTTACTTCAACACAACGGTGCAGGTGAACGACAATGCGGAGCAAACAAGGTTGGTCGGAACCTGGGTCAAACATCACATGGATTTGCCGACAGGCGAATCCGTGGACACCGGAATGCAGCATTTAAAGAGCTGGTGGGAGATGAACGGCGAGTGGCTTGACGAAGCGGATTCGGACGGTGTGATGGTCGGATCGATCTACGCGCTCCGAAACAATTTATCCGTCGGCGACAAATTGGAGTTAAAGAGCAATGCGCTGACAAAGACCATGGTGGTCAGAGGCATTTTCAGCTCCGGAAGCGATGAGGATCAGTACATTTACTGCGTGCTCCCGGTTGCCCAG
Source organism: Stomatobaculum sp. F0698 (assembly GCF_030644385.1). Lineage (GTDB taxonomy): Bacteria > Bacillota > Clostridia > Lachnospirales > Lachnospiraceae > Moryella. The sequence continues at coordinate 804,441 of NZ_CP130060.1, forward strand.
GCGTTTGCGGGCAAGGAAAACGTGGTGAGCAGCATCGAAGTCTCGGCACTCACGACGCCAGACAATGAGCTCGCGAGAAAGGCGGCGCAGAATCCGCTGAGCCTTACGGTCAAAGAATGGGAAGTCTGGTACTGCACGGCCTATGTGAGTTCCATCTGCTATCAGATTCAGGAAGTCATTCCGGATTCGGTCGCAAAGCCCATACGTCAGGTTGCGGAGTCCGAGGGCGATATCTTGAATAAGACGACGCTCCTTATGGTGCTGATTACGGTGCTCAGCCTGCTCGGCTCGGCGCTCGGCATTTCAAACCTGGTGACGGCTGCCGTCATGGAGCGGCGCACGGAGATAGGCCTTGAAAAAGCGGTCGGTGCGAGCAACGGGCGCATCATCGGCACCATACTCACGGAAATTATGCTGACCGGTGTGATCGGCGGCGTGGCCGGTTATTTCGTGGGCCTCATGCTGACCCAGCTGATCGGCTTCGGCGTCTTTGGCTCTGCCATTCCGCCGGCGGCCATGGTGATTCCGATCGTCGCCCTGTTGATCTTCTTTGTGACCCTGCTCGGCAGCATACCGGCCATACGCTACCTGCTGCATCTGAATCCGACGGAGGTTCTGCATGGAAAATAAAGAGAAACAGCCGCGGGAGCGGAAGATGAGCCGCCGCCGCATGTACTTTCACATGGTGATGGCCTCGCTTGCAAGACGGCGCTCCCGCATGGTTACCGCACTCCTCGCGATTGCGATGGGGGCCACGGTGCTCTCGGGCCTCGTGACCATCTACTATGACATTCCGCGCCAGATGGGCAAGGAGTTTCGTTCCTACGGCGCGAATCTACTGATTATGCCGACAGAGTCGGGCGGCTCTCTCACTGAGGCGCAGGTCAAAGAAGTACGAGACACCATACCGGCGGACAAGCTGGTCGGCATGGCGCCCTACCTCTATCAAAATGCCAAGGTGCGCGAACAGCCCTACCTGCTCGCGGGCACGGATCTTGCGGGCGCAAAGCAAAACAGTCCCTACTGGTTGATTCACGGAAACTGGCCGGAAAAGTCGAGGGAAGTTCTGCTCGGCCATGAAATCGCAAAGACCTTAAAACTCGATATCGGCGACAAGTTCACGGTGAACACCTCAAAGGGGGACGGTCAAGAGACCGCGACCGATTTCTTCGTTTCCGGAACCGTGACAACCGGCGGGAAGGAAGAAGAGCTCATTTTTATGAGCATGGAAGATTTGACCGGTATCGTCGGCAAGCAGGGACCGGATGTCATTGAATGCAGTGTCGAGATGGAGCAGGCGGAATTGAATCAGCTGGTGCAAAAAATCGCGGCTGCGGATTCCGGCCTGCTTCCCCAGGCGGTAAAACGTGTCACGGCCTCCCAGGACACGGTCCTCAAAAAACTGCAGGCTCTGGTCTGGATTGTCACGGTCATTGTGCTCTGCATTATGATGATTTGCGTGTCGACCACAATGATGGCGGTCGTGACCGAGCGCAGGAAGGAAATCGGCTTAAAGAAGGCGCTCGGCGCATCGAATGAGAGCGTGGTCAAGGACTTTCTCGGCGAGGGCGCTATGCTCGGTGTGCTCGGCGGTGCGCTCGGCGCGGGCCTCGGCTATCTGTTTGCGCTTCGCGTGAGCCTGAGCGTCTTTTCGCGCACGGTACACTTCCTCTTTGCGCTGGTGCCGATTACCATCTTGGTTTCGGCGCTGATTGCGGTGGTTGCCTGCCTGATTCCGGTCAGAAAGACCGTGGAAATCGATCCGGCGCTTGTGCTGCGCGGTGAATAAGTGAGTGGGAGAAGAGAAGATGGATATTTTAAGCTTACGAGATGTCTCCAAAATCTACGGGGAGTTAAAGGCCCTCGATCAAATCAATCTGACGGTTGAAAAAGGCGAGTGGATTGCCATCATGGGCCCTTCCGGCAGCGGTAAGACGACCATGATGAACATCATAGGCTGCATGGATAAGCCTTCGCTCGGCGAGGTGATTCTCGACGGAACCGATATCACCAAGCGCAGCCAGAAGGAACTGACCGAGGTGCGGCGCGATAAGATAGGCCTTGTGTTTCAGCAGTTTCACCTGGTGAACTACCTGACAGCGCTTGAAAATGTTATGATGGCACAGTATTACCACTCGATGCCGGATGAAGAGGAGGCGATGGAAGCACTCCGTGAAGTGGGACTTGCGGACCGCGCAAAGCATCTGCCGAACCAGCTCTCGGGCGGTGAGCAGCAGCGTGTCTGCATTGCCCGCGCCCTGATCAATCATCCGGCGCTACTCCTCGCCGATGAGCCGACCGGTAATCTCGATGAAAAGAACGAATATCTCGTCATGGATATTTTCGAGAAGCTTCACAATGCGGGAAGCTCCATCATCGTTGTGACACATGACCCGGAGGTCGGGGACGAGGCAGAGCGCATGATCGTGCTGGAGCACGGACGCATTGCCCGCGAGGAGAAGAAAAAACGGCAGAGACCGGTCATCGCGGAATAAAGGAGGAAAGCAAAGATGAAGAAGAGAATCGCACTGCTTGCGGCACTTATGCTGCTCAGCCTTGCGGCCTGCGGCAAGAAGGAAAGTGCGGAGAGCAAGACCGCGCAGGGCTACAAGGACGGAACGTACAGCGGAGAAGCCGAGGTCAAAGAAGTCGGCGGCACCATTAAACTCAATATCACGGTCTCGGGCGGTAAAATTGCGACTGTGGATATGCAGAATCTGGACCGCGAAGGTAAGGAGAAGGGAGAGGACTACGGAAAGAGCGAGCCTCTGAATCAGGGACTCTACAGCATTGCACAGAATTCGATTCTGGGAACCGATAAGCTCCCGGGCCTTCTTGTCGAGAGCCAGGATCCGGACAGCATAGACGCCGTGAGCGGTGCGACGCTCTCCCGCGAAGCCTTTGTTCAGGCTGCCAAGGCTGCGCTGGATAGCGCAAAATAAGGAGTTCCATGCGCATGCAGGATGAAAAGTGGCTCGATGCGCGCGGGCTGGCGCTACAGAACATATGCGTTCGGGGCGGACGTTCCTTTGGGATAGCCGCGCTCTCCGCACTGCTCGCACTCATGCTATTTTTAAGCAGCTTTTGGATGCTGAGCTTAAAAAACGGACTGCGCTCGCTTTCGGGGCGCATGGGGGCGGATTTGATTTTGGTGCCGGAGGGCTATGACAGCAAAATCAGCGGTGCGATACTCCGCGGGGAGCCGAACAGTTTCTTTTTCCACACGGATGTGTTGGAAAAAACGCGGGAAAATCCGGCGGTGGAAGAGGCTGCGCCGCAGCTCTATCTGGCTTCCCTTACCGCCGGCTGCTGCTCCTATCCCTTGCAGATTATAGGCCTCGATTTCGACTCGGATTTTTCCGTGGTGCCCTGGCTCAAGGCAAGCGCCAAGCTTCCCCTCGCGGACGATGAGGTCTTGGTCGGCGCAAGCGTGGAGGGGGATTACCGGCATGAGATACGCCTCTTCGGAAAGACCTATCGAATTAAGGGCAAGCTCGCCAAAACGGGCATGGGCTTTGACACCTCGGTGTTCATGGGGATGCCGGAGGTGCGAAGTTTGTCGCGGGAATACGAGAAATTGCTGGAAAGCCCGATCGGCGCCGATGACAGCTTGATTTCTTCGGTCATGGTAAAGGTAAAGCCCGGCACCGATGTCGATGCGCTGAGAAAGAGCCTGCAGGAGAGTTGGAGCGGACAGGGCGTCTATGTGCTCGCCGCGCAAAATATGATGCGCGAGGTCGCGGGCAATGTGGACCGCATGCTGCTCTATGTCTATCTTTTGATCGGACTCATCTGGCTGCTCTGCTGCCTGATATTGCGACTGCTATACGGCGTCTTACTCAGGGAACGACGTGCGGAATACAGCACGCTCTATGTCCTCGGCGCCAAGAAGCGTGAGATACGCGCGCTTGTGCTCTGGGAGGGATTCCTGCTCGGTATCTTCGGTGCGCTTGTCGGTGTTGTCTTCGGGGCTGCGGTCGGGCTGCTGTTTTCACCGGCCATGCAAAACTTGTTGCAGCTTCCCTACCTGGCACCGGCGCTTCCGATTACGGCGGGGCTGATACTGACGGTGTTGCTCTTTGCGGGGCTGTTTTCTCCGCTGAGTGCCTATCTCGCGCTTCGAAAAACAGAGCGCGAGGGCTATGGCAGTCTACTCTGATTCATAAAACAATCTTTCGAGAATCCTTCGTTCGTCGGACGCAGAATCAACACAAATTTGTGTTAAACTTCGTGTGTTCGGCTGAACGGAGGATTTTATGCACATTTGGACTGTGATGACAGAATGGATACATCAGTTGACTCCTTGGGTCGGAGTCGGGTTGGCGGCGTTGGAATCGCTGTTTCCGCCCATACCGCTGACTGCTGTGGTTGCGGCCAATGTCGCGGCCTTCGGCCCTGTCTTCGGTTTTCTCTATAGTTGGATCGGCTCTGCGTTCGGCAGTGCCCTGGTGTTTTTCGTGATACGCGCAATTGCAACACTGCCCGCGCTTCGTAACTTGCTCGGAAGAGACAAACTTCGAAAGGCGAGAGGCTTTGTGGGGCGCATGAAGCCGGCGGCCCTGTTCTTACTTATCATGTTGCCGTTTACGCCCTCCTCCTTTGTGAATTTTGCCTGCGGAGTCAGTCATTATGGTAGGAGACGCTATCTTCTGGTTATGTTGCCTGCCAAAGCGGTCATGATTGCATCGCTGTCCCTACTCGGCGAAAGCTTACAGCGTGCGGCAAATCCCTTCTGGCTGCTCGGCGGCGCGGCTTTGCTTTTACTGCTGTACCTGGTTTCCAAGTGGGTATCGAAACGTCATGACCCGGACGGAGAGAAAAAGTCCGAAAAAGTTTTGAAAAACGCTTGACGCCTTCTTAGAGGGGTGGTATAGTACACAAGCTTGCTCGTGAGGGCGGGCCAAGAACCTTGAAAATCAAAGATCAGACAGTACAAACAACCCTGAAATCTCTGTGAAAACAGAGGGCTTGCGGACATTTTTCGAATATGTTCGTGAGCTTCCAAAAGAATTTCAAAAAAGAACCAAACCAAGTAATAACGGGTAAAATAACTGAGAAAGACCAACGTTATTTTGACCGGAACGAACAAACTTTAAATTGAGAGTTCGATCCTGGCTCAGGATGAACGCTGGCGGCGTGCTTAACACATGCAAGTCGAACGAGAAATGGAGACGGAAACCTTCGGGCGGAAGGCTTCATTTCGAGTGGCGGACGGGTGAGTAACGCGTGGGTAACCTGCCTCATACAGGGGGATAACAGTTGGAAACGACTGTTAATACCGCATAAGACCACAGCACCGCATGGTGCGGGGGTAAAAACTCCGGTGGTATGAGATGGACCCGCGTTCGATTAGCCAGTTGGCGGGGTAACGGCCCACCAAAGCGACGATCGATAGCCGATCTGAGAGGATGACCGGCCACATTGGGACTGAGACACGGCCCAAACTCCTACGGGAGGCAGCAGTGGGGAATATTGCACAATGGGGGAAACCCTGATGCAGCGACGCCGCGTGAGTGAAGAAGTACTTCGGTATGTAAAGCTCTATCAGCAGGGAAGAAAATGACGGTACCTGAGTAAGAAGCCCCGGCTAACTACGTGCCAGCAGCCGCGGTAATACGTAGGGGGCAAGCGTTATCCGGATTTACTGGGTGTAAAGGGAGCGCAGACGGTTGCGCAAGTCTGAAGTGAAATCCCGAGGCTTAACCACGGGACTGCTTTGGAAACTGTGCGACTTGAGTATCGGAGGGGCAGGCGGAATTCCTAGTGTAGCGGTGAAATGCGTAGATATTAGGAAGAACACCGGTGGCGAAGGCGGCCTGCTGGACGAAAACTGACGTTGAGGCTCGAAGGCGTGGGGAGCAAACAGGATTAGATACCCTGGTAGTCCACGCGGTAAACGATGAATACTAGGTGTTGGTGCCCCAAGGGCATCGGTGCCGTCGCAAACGCAATAAGTATTCCACCTGGGGAGTACGTTCGCAAGAATGAAACTCAAAGGAATTGACGGGGACCCGCACAAGCAGTGGAGCATGTGGTTTAATTCGAAGCAACGCGAAGAACCTTACCAAATCTTGACATCCTTCTGACCGCACCGTAATGGGTGCTTTCCTTCGGGACAGGAGTGACAGGTGGTGCATGGTTGTCGTCAGCTCGTGTCGTGAGATGTTGGGTTAAGTCCCGCAACGAGCGCAACCCCTATTGCCGGTAGCCAGCAGGTAAAGCTGGGCACTCCGGCGAGACTGCCCGGGATAACCGGGAGGAAGGCGGGGATGACGTCAAATCATCATGCCCCTTATGATTTGGGCAACACACGTGCTACAATGGCGTTAACAAAGAGAAGCGAGAACGCGAGTTTAAGCAAAGCTCAAAAATAACGTCTCAGTTCGGACTGCAGTCTGCAACTCGACTGCACGAAGCCGGAATTGCTAGTAATCGCGAATCAGCATGTCGCGGTGAATACGTTCCCGGGTCTTGTACACACCGCCCGTCACACCATGGGAGTCAGCAACGCCCGAAGTCAGTGACCCAACCGCAAGGAGGGAGCTGCCGAAGGCGGGGCGGATAACTGGGGTGAAGTCGTAACAAGGTAGCCGTATCGGAAGGTGCGGCTGGATCACCTCCTTTCTAAGGAAGAAGTAAGGGTTGTTTGTGCTGTCTGGTTTTTGATCAAAGGTTCGCACCGGATTTCCGGTGTCGATACGTCTTCTTGAAACACCCGTTCCCATCCCGAACACGACGGTTAAGAGGAGGACGGCCGAAGGTACTATGTTGGTAACGACATGGGAGAATAGGTGGGCGCCGGAATTTTTCTTTTTTTCATAAGCGATCGGAACGCTTGAGCCGCAAGGCTGGAACGCTCCTATGGCTGATGAAAATCAGCTTTTGCACCTTGAAAATCGCATACAGAATGAATATTCAATTAAGAATATCTAGACATCCGAGGTGATACGATGAAAGTCGTATCCGATAGATGTGACGAAAGTCATGTCTATAATGTAAATAATACGTAACTCTGTGAGAGCAGAGTTGACCAACCCGCATGTTCTTACGCTAGAGAACATGTAAGAGGTTAAACAGAAAAGAGCGTAGGGCGGATGCCTTGGCACTAAGAGCCGATGAAGGACGTGATAAGCTGCGATAAGCTGCGGGGAAGAGCAAATATCTATTGATCCGCAGATTTCCGAATGGGGAAACCTACTGCAGAAGACCTGCAGTGACTGTGCGTAAATCCATAGCGTACAGCCGGGAACCCGCTGAACTGAAACATCTAAGTAGGCGGAGGAAGAGAAAACAACAGTGATTCCGTAAGTAGTGGCGAGCGAACACGGAAGAGCCCAAACCGCGGTGCGTGCACCGCGGGGTTCGGACTGCGTAAGGGAATTGAATGGTTACCGGAAGGACTTTGGAAAAGTCCGCCACAGAGGGTGAAAGCCCCGTACGGGAAAACGATTCGAAACCCGGCAGGATCCAGAGTACCACGAGACACGTGAAACCTTGTGGGAATACGGGGGGACCACCCCCTAAGGCTAAATACTACTTAGTGACCGATAGTGCATAGTACTGTGAAGGAAAGGTGAAAAGGACCCCGGGAGGGGAGTGAAAAAGAACCTGAAACCCTATGTTTACATGCAGTGGAAGTGCGATACATGAACGCACAACCGCGTACTTTTTGTAGAACGGTCCGGCGAGTTGCCGGTGCTGGCAAGGTTAAGGACTACAGGTCCGGAGCCGAAGGGAAACCGAGTCTTAACAGGGCTTACAGTCAGCATCGGCAGACCCGAAACCGGGTGATCTATCCATGTCCAGGTTGAAGTTCCCGTAAAAGGGAATGGAGGACCGAACACACATCCGTTGAAAAGGGTGGTGATGAGGTGTGGATAGGGGAGAAATTCCAATCGAACCCGGAGATAGCTGGTTCTCCTCGAAATAGCTTTAGGGCTAGCCTCGACTTAGTCAGACGGAGGTAGAGCACTGAATTCCTGAGGGGGCGTCAAAGCCTACCAAGGGATATCAAACTGCGAATGCCGTACTGATGATGGTCGGGAGTCAGACTGTACGAGATAAGTTGGACAGTCAAAAGGGAAAGAGCCCAGACCTACAGCTAAGGTCCCAAAATACGTGTTAAGTGGAAAAGGATGTGGGATTTCGAAGACAGCTAGGATGTTGGCTTAGAAGCAGCCACACATTCAAAGAGTGCGTAATAGCTCACTAGTCGAGAGGTCCTGCGCCGAAAATTTCCGGGGCTAAAACACGATACCGAAGCTTAGGAATGTAGCAATACATTGGTAGAGGAGCAATCTCAGAGTGCCGAAGCGTTACCGTAAGGAAGCGTGGAGTTCTGAGAAGAGAGAATGCCGGAATGAGTAGCGAGAATGACGTGAGAATCATCATGGCCGAATATCCAAGGATTCCAGGGTAAAGCTGATCTGCCCTGGGTAAGTCGGGACCTAAGGCGAGGGAGAGATCCGTAGTCGATGGACAGCAGGTTCATATTCCTGCACCTGACATGATCAGAACTGTGGGGACACAGGAACGAAACCGGACCCGGGAGAGCAAAGACCGGGCGAAGCGAAGCTAGGAGTGTGGTAGGCAAATCCGCCATACAATCCGAAAGCGTGATAGGGAGCGAAATATAAGTAGCGAAGCCGGTGGAGGGACTGTCGAGAAAAGCCGCTATTGTATCATGTCAGCCCGTACCGCAAACCGACACAGGTGGATGAGGAGAGAATCCTAAGGCCGGCGGGAGAAGCATTGTTAAGGAACTCGGCAAAATGACCCCGTAACTTCGGGAGAAGGGGTGCTGCAGAGATGCAGCCGCAGAGAAAAGGCTCAAGCAACTGTTTAGCAAAAACACAGGTCTATGCGAAACCGTAAGGTGAGGTATATGGGCTGACGCCTGCCCGGTGCTGGAAGGTTAAGAGGAGAGGTTAGCGCAAGCGAAGCTTTGAATTTAAGCCCCAGTAAACGGCGGCCGTAACTATAACGGTCCTAAGGTAGCGAAATTCCTTGTCGGGTAAGTTCCGACCCGCACGAAAGGCGTAATGATTTGAGCGCTGTCTCAACAATGCACCCGGTGAAATTGAAGTACCAGTGAAGATGCTGGTGACCTGCGCCAGGACGGAAAGACCCCATGGAGCTTTACTCCAGCTTGATACCGGGATTCGGTGTTACTCGTACAGGATAGGTGGGAGGCTAAGAAGGAAGGACGCCAGTCTTTTCGGAGCCGCTGTTGGGATACCACCCCTGTGGCACTGGATTTCTAACCTACATCCGTAATCCGGATGGGGGACAATGTCAGGTGGGGAGTTTGACTGGGGCGGTCGCCTCCGAAAGAGTATCGGAGGCGCTCAAAGGTTCCCTCAGAATGGTTGGAAACCATTCGAAGAGCGCAAAGGCAGAAGGGAGCTTGACTGCGACACCGACGGGTGGAGCAGGTACGAAAGTAGGACTTAGTGATCCGGTGGTATAAAGTGGGATTGCCATCGCTCAACGGATAAAAGCTACCCTGGGGATAACAGGCTTATCACTCCCAAGAGTTCACATCGACGGAGTGGTTTGGCACCTCGATGTCGGCTCATCGCATCCTGGGGCTGAAGTCGGTCCCAAGGGTTGGGCTGTTCGCCCATTAAAGCGGTACGCGAGCTGGGTTCAGAACGTCGTGAGACAGTTCGGTCCCTATCCGGCGCGGGCGTAAGATATCTGAGAGGAGCTGTCCTTAGTACGAGAGGACCGGGATGGACTGACCACTGGTGCACCGGTTGGGGAGCAACCCCATGGCCGGGTAGCCAAGTCGGGACGGGATAAACGCTGAAGGCATCTAAGCGTGAAGCCCCCCTCAAGATGGGATATCTCATGCGAAAGCGGTAAGACCCCTTGAAGACGACAAGGTAGATAGGAGAGAGGTGTAAGCGTGGCGACACGTTCAGCTGACTCTTACTAATCGGTCGAGGGTTTAACCAAAGGGTTTGGGAAAAGAGATGAATAGATAGAGTTCTGTGTGCGGTTTTCAGGGTGTAAATATGCGATAGTGGCGTAGTTGGTAACGCGCGACCTTGCCAAGGTCGAGACCGCGGGTTCGAGTCCCGTCTATCGCTCTCTGAAAAAAGCGTCCTGCTTCGGCGGGGCGCTTTTTGTGTCAGTAGCAATCGATTGGTATTAAATTTGACATGCGAGTGCGGGGAGAAAAGAAAAGCCAAAGAATCTTAGGATATGTATGACGCAAGCATAAGGAAGTGTACCGACTATCGGCGACAGCGTAAGCGTCAATGTCTCGGCGACAGAGTTGTCTTTAAGATATGTATTCGGCCCTCGATTCGAGGAAGAAAAAGACTTCGCAAACTCGCGTTTAAAACTGTGCGCAGTCGGAAGGGTTTTGCTATAATTTAAGTTCAGGATAGTAACATGTTCTGTTTGCCGTTCAAATCAGAGGAAAGCTCTGTTTGCTAACCGATACAGAGAAAGGCAAAGAGGGCGGTTTTGTCATTCAGAAAGGAAACGAAGTTGTATGGAGAGAGAAGAGCTTAAGTTGGAAGACTTTTTGCGTGTCAAGAACGGAAACGATGTGCGCGGCACGGTGATTGAGACCGCGGACGAGGAGATTACGCTGACCGCGGAGATGGTTAAGTGCATCGCTGCGGCCTTTGCCGACTATCTCTCGGATGATCCGGAGATGGACCGGGAGACACTCCGGATTGCCGTCGGACACGACAGCCGCGTCTCTGCGGAGATGATGGAAGAAGCCTGCCTCGAGGGTCTCAGAGGCGTGCAGAGAAGCCGTTGCGGACTCATTACGACCCCGGCCATGTTCCAGTCGACCATACTGGATGAGGCTTCGTTCGACGGCGCCATTATGCTGACGGCGAGCCATCTGCCCTACCAGCGGAACGGCATGAAGTTTTTCACGGTGGGCGGTGCGCTTTCCGGTAAGGAACTCGACGGCATTTTGCGGCGCGCATATGAGATTTACGCACCTGCGTCCGACTTTCCACTTCGCAGCATTTATGCGGCCCATATGCGCGACATTATCTGCGAAGAGGCGGGCGAAGAGAAGGGAAGCAAAGTTCTGGACGGCCTTAAAATTGCAGTGGATGCCGGCAACGGCGCGGCCGGTTTCTTTGCGACCGAGATACTCGAGCCGCTCGGCGCGGATGTGAGCGGCAGCGTGTTTCTTGCGCCGAACGGTAACTTTCCGAATCATGTGCCGAATCCCGAGGACAAGCGTGCCATGGACGCGGCAAAGCGCGCCGTACAGGCATCGGGCTCGGACCTGGGTGTGATTTTTGACTGTGACGGCGACCGTGCTGCCGTGGTCTTTTCGGACGGAACCGAAGTGAACCGGAATAAGCTGATCGCACTGCTCGCGGCCATCGAGGCAGAGACGCACCCGCATGCGATTATCGTAACGGATTCGGTCACCTCGGACGGCCTGACGCGCTTCCTTGAGGGGACGCTCGGACTCCGGCATTTCCGGTATCGCAGGGGTTATAAGAACGTCATCGACAAGGGACTTGAGCTCACCATGAGCGGTGAAGATTGTCCGCTTGCGATCGAGACCTCGGGGCACGGTGCCTTTGAAGAGAATCATTTTTCGGATGACGGTGCCTACATCGCAGCAAAGATCATCGGCCGCCTTGCCCTTCTCAGAAAGAAGGGACAGCGCATTGAGGATATGATTGCGGAGCTTCAAAATCCCGCAGAGGAAGAGGAGCGTCGCTTCCAGATTCTGGTGAGCGATTTTAAGTCTTACGGTGCAGGCGTTCTGGAGCGTTTCCGCGCCTTTGTCGAAAAAGACCCGCGCTTTACCGTGGTCGAACCGAACTATGAGGGCGTTCGTGTGAGCTGTAAGGACGGGGAAGCCGCAGGCTGGATACTGCTGCGGCAGTCTCTGCATGATCCGGTGCTTCCCATGAATCTGGAAGCGGAAAACGAAGGCGGCCTTGCGGTTCTCTGGTCGCGCGTGGAGCCCTTCTTCGCATCGGAGAAAAAATTGCTGCAAAAATAAAAAAGAGACTTGACCTCCGAACATATTATGCTATACTAACTTTTAGTTGAGGCTAATGTTTGATAGGTTGACTTAAGTTGAAAGCCCGCAGAAATGCGGGCTTTTCCTTGACAGGGCAGTTAGTTGCGACAACACGCGCGACACCGAAAGGAGCGAAAAGATGAATGTTGTGATCATCGGCGGAAACGAGTGTATGGAGCGGCAGTATTGCGATCTCTGTACCAAGCACGGATGTAAGGCGAAGGTCTTTTGCAAGTTCAAGAACGGTATGCGGGACAGAATCGGCAAGCCCGATTTAATGATACTGTTCACACATACAGTCTCACACAAGATGGTCCAGTATGCATTGAACTCGGCGGGAGAAGATACCTGTGTGGTGCGTTCTCATACGAGTTCCATGTCCTCCCTGAAGGGAATACTGGCAGAACACACGGCATAAGCAATGTCGGATGCATTTCTTGTCGAGCATTGTGCGCCGACGTTCGCGGGTCTGAAGACCGGAAATCTGTTCCGCATCGACTATGCGGATGCGCGTTTATTTCGCGATGAGCTCCGGCAGCTCAACGGAACCCTAAAGCACAAGGGGCTACGGGCGGTACCGGTGCGCATGACAGAGTGCTTTGCACTCATCTATCTCTATCGGCCGGATTTCCTCAAGCGAGATCTCGGTCGGGAAGAAGCGGCGAGTATATTGCGGGAGCTTGGGTATGAGCCGCAGAGTGTGAACCGCTCGGTTGCCTTTCTCGCGCGTATGATGCGGGAGAAGACCGAGTTTCCGCATGAGGTGGGACTGTTTCTCGGCTATCCGCCGGAGGATGTACGCGGCTTCATGAAGAGCAGCAGGGACGGGGTGAAATGTGTCGGCTGTTGGAAGGTCTACGGAGACGAGATCAGGGCCAGGGAAGTGTTTTGGCGCTATCGCCGTTGCAAGGAAGTGTTCGAGGAGAACATGCAGCGCGGGCGCAAGTTGGAAACACTGATTGTCCGCTGCGGTGCGGAACAGCGTGCGGAAAAAGGAAACTGTGGGCGGCGTCAAAATCGCGTAAGTCCTGTTCAATCCGCGTAAGCGGAGCTAAATCACAAAGAAAAGGAGACTATCAATATGAGCAAGGTCGCAGTGGTATTCTGGAGCGGAACCGGCAACACGCAGGCAATGGCAGAGGCTGTTGCGGAGGGCGCGAGAACCAAGGGCGCTGAGGTCACGGTGCTCGGACCGAGCGAGTTCAGCGCAGACCAGGTGGCGCTCTACGATGCAATCGCATTCGGTTGCCCGTCCATGGGTGCAGAGGTCCTCGAGGAAGAAGAGTTCGAGCCGATGTTCGCGTCTGTCGAGGGTGCGCTTCACGGCAAGAAGATTGCGCTCTTTGGCTCCTGGGGCTGGGGCGGCGGTGCTTGGATGAACGACTGGGAGGCAAGATGCAATGACGCAGGCGTTCTGATGCAGCACGCACCGGTTATGTGCCAGGAGGCACCGGACGATGCGGCACTTGCGGAGTGCAAGGAGCTCGGCGAGTCTCTGGTCTAAACAGCAGTCATCTTATCATAATATATCCTCCTAATAACGTACGGTGGAGAGTGTCGCGGTGAAAGTCGCGGCACTTTCTTCGTTTCGGCAGCTTCTACGTTGCGGGGGTCTTCTTATCGTGTTAAAATGGCAATATGTGCTAAGGCGCACGAGAATAGAGAGGAGAAACGTATGAGCAAAGTTGCGATTGTTTACTGGAGCGGCACGGGACACACGAAGAAGATGGCAGAGGCAGTGAAGGCCGGCGCAGAGAGCAAGGGCGCTGAAGTCACGCTGTTTGCACCGGCTGATTTTGACGGCGCAAAGGTGCAGCTTTTTGATGCAATTGCGTTCGGCTGCCCGGCGTACGGCGCGCAGATGGGTGCCGAGGTCCTCGAGGAGCTCGAGTTCCAGCCGATGTTCGATCGCGTGAAGGGCGCTCTGGACGGCAAGAAGGTTGCTCTCTTCGGTTCCTGGGGCTGGGGCAACGGCGCATGGATGAATGACTGGGCTGCGGCATGCAAGGATGCAGGTGTCCTCATGCAGCACGAGCCGGTCATCTGTAAGGAAGAGCCGGATGAAGCAGCGCTTGCGGCATGCAAGGAGCTTGGAGCTTCCCTGATTTAAAATCGGAATATCATATGTAAAAAGAGCTGTGGTGCGAACTGCCCACGGCTTTTTTTTTGTATCGTTTGACGTTCTTAACGGAAAGAGATTGACAAAACAAACTTGTGAATTTAGAATCACAATGACGTAAGTGATAGATTCTTCTAACCTAGAACTTCGAAGGAGGTTTGTATGCTGCCCTTGGCTTTTACGAATGCTGAAGATTATGTTGAAGTGGTTCGCGTCGGCGGAAATGATGAGGCGAAACAGCACTTAAGTGACCTCGGTTTTGTGCCGGGTGCTTATGTGACTGTCATTTCTTCGCACGGCGGCGACATTATTGTCAATGTGAAAGAGTCCAGACTCGCAATCACGCGGGAGATGGCGCAGAAGATTCAGGTGCAGCCGGCAAAGAAGGATTGAGAGAGGAGGCAGAGATGAAGACACTGAAAGACATCCCGGTCGGTTCTAGCGCGGTGGTTGTGAAGATTCACGGCGAGGGTGCGCTCAGAAGACGCATTATGGACATGGGCATCACGAAGGGCACGGAGATTTATGTCCGCAAAGTGGCACCCCTCGGAGATCCGGTCGAGATCACGGTCAGAGGTTACGAGCTTTCGCTTCGAAAGGCGGATGCGGAAATTCTGGAGATGCAGTAAGGAAAGAGGGGGATTTAGATGGCAATTAAGATTGCACTGGCAGGTAATCCGAACTGCGGTAAGACAACGCTGTTCAATGACCTGACCGGAAGTACACAGTATGTCGGTAACTGGCCGGGCGTTACGGTCGAGAAGAAAGAGGGACGCTTAAAGGGACACAAGGATGTCATCATCCAGGACCTTCCGGGTATCTATTCGCTGAGTCCGTACACCTTAGAGGAAGTGGTCACCAGAAACTACCTCGTAACGGAGAAGCCGGATGCGATTCTGAACATCATCGACGGCACGAACATCGAGAGAAACCTTTACCTGACCACCCAGCTTCTGGAAATCGGTCTCCCGACCGTCATCGCGGTCAACATGATGGACCTTGTCAGAAAGAACGGCGATGAGCTGAACTTAAAGAAGCTCTCCGAAGAGTTGGGATGCCCGGTGGTCGAGATGAGCGCCCTGAGAGGTGAGTCCACGAAGGCAGCGGCAGAGCTGTGTCTCAAACTTGCCGAGGAGCATAGAAAGGGTGAGCTCCCGCATGTGTTCACCGGCTCCGTGGAGCACGCGCTTGCGCACATCGAGGAGTCGATTGAGGGCAAGGTAGATTCGGTCAACCTTCGTTGGTTTGCAATTAAGTTCTTTGAGCGCGATGAGAAGGCTATCGAAAAGGTTCAGCTGGATGCTGCGACCAAGGAGCACATCGAGCAGCACATCAAGGACTGCGAGAAGGAGATGGATGACGACGCCGAGTCCGTCATCACGAACCAGCGCTACGAGTTCATTCAGAAGGTTGTCGCGGACTGTGTGAAGAAAAAGGCAGTCAAAGGTCAGCTCACGACTTCGGATAAGATTGACCACATTGTCACGAACCGCTTCTTGGCGTTGCCCATCTTTGCGTTTATCATGTGGTTTGTCTACTTCATCTCGGTTACCGCAATCGGTACGCCGCTCACGGACTGGACGAACGATGTCTTCTTCGGTAAGATTGTGACGAATGCCGCAAATAACTTCATTGCGACCTTCCACCTGGCTGACTGGATGCAGAGCCTGCTTGTCGAAGGCATCATCGGCGGTGTCGGCACCGTCCTCGGCTTTGTGCCGCAGATGTTAATTCTGTTCTTCTTCCTGTCCTTCCTCGAGGACTCGGGCTACATGGCGCGTGTCGCATTCATCATGGACCGCGTGTTCCGTCGTTTCGGTCTCTCCGGTAAGTCCTTTATCCCGATGTTGGTCGGAACGGGCTGCGGTGTTCCGGCTATCATGGCGTCCAGAACCATCGAGAATGAGAAGGACAGACGTATGACCATCATCCTCTCGACCTTCCTGCCCTGCTCGGCGAAGATGGAGATCGTCGCAATGATGGCAATTACCTTCTTCCCGACCAACCACTTTGTGGCGCCGGGCATGTACTTCCTGGGCCTCGCAATCGTGATTCTCTCCGGTATCGCACTGAAGAAGATGAACTACTTTGCGGGCGATCCGGCACCGTTTGTCATGGAGCTTCCGGCTTACCACATGCCGTCCGTGAAGGGTGTTCTGATTCACGTCTGGGAGAGAGCAAAGGCCTTCATGATTAAGGCCGGCACAATCATCTTCATCGTCTCTGTGTTCCTGTGGGTACTCATGCACTTTAACACCTCCTTCCAGTATGTCGCGGATGATTTGGACAGCAGCATCCTGAAGGTCATCGGTGAGGCGATTGCGTTTATCTTTGCGCCGCTTGGCTTCGGCTCTTGGCAGGCAGCGGTGGCTTCCGTCAGTGCGGAGCTCGCAAAGGAGCAGGCAGTGAGTACGCTCGGCATACTTGCACACGCGGCTTCCGACGCTGAGGCGGATGTTTCTACGGCTATCTTCCACATGTTCAACGGCAGCCAGCTTGCGGGCCTTAGCTTCCTGCTCTTCAATATCTTTGACGCACCCTGCATGGTTGCAATCGCGACCGCGTTCCGTGAGCAGGGACAGTCGAAGTGGGGTTGGATTACCTTCGGCTTCCAGATGGGTCTCGGTTATTGCCTCTCGCTCTGCGTGTTCCAGCTCGGTAGCCTTGCCCAGGGCGGCAGCTTTACCTTCTGGACCGCGGTCGCAATTCTTCTGGTGCTTGCCGCACTCTACTTCATTTTCCGTCCGGCACCGAAGCACGTGAAGCATGAGAATGTGAGTGCCGTTCGCGCAAACGGCTGAGTATCGCGTAACATTTCATTTTGTTTGATTAGAAAGTGAGGACAGTGACGATGAATCCTGAAACCATCGTGGTACTTCTTGTCCTGGTTGTATTGCTGGTTCTGGCAATCCGCTATTGCATGCGGAACGGCTCCTGCGGCGGTAACTGCGGCGGTGCTTGCGGCGGTGACCACAAGCACCACTGCGCGCCGACGGGCTGCTCGAGTTGCTCCCACCTCGAAGAGGAGAAGGCAGAGGTGCCGGAGCGCTTCCGTCTGAAGAAGTGAGCGGCATCTGATTTGTAAGTTTCTTAGGAGGTAGAACTATGGTCAAGAATATCATTCAGATTGACGGCATGGCTTGCAGCATGTGCGAGGCGCATGTGGGCGATGCAATCCGGAAGCAGTTTCCGAATGCGAAGAAGGTGAGCGCATCCCACGGGAAAAAGGAGGCAAGTTTTGTCACCGAAGAGCCCGCGGATGAGGCGACCGTCAAAAAGATGATCGATGAAACCGGCTACCACTACGAGGGCTTCCGCACGGAACCCTACGAGAAAAAGGGATTCTTTGGTCTCTTTGGCTGAATCCGAGAAGAGAAGCGCCCGTCCGGGTTTACCGGGCGGGCGCTTTTTTGTGGCTTATACAGGAGCAGTGCCGCGATCGCTGAGGGGATATAACAGCTTCTGCACGCTCGTAGCTATTTTCCGCGCGCGGACAAAGGGAGAGAAAGTGCGCCACACGGGTGGGAGACGCTCTTTTCGCCCGCAAACGGAAAAGCCGGGAGAGAAGGTGAGCCATGCGGGTAGGAGCGCTCTTTCCGCCCTCGCGCGGAAAAAGAGGAGAGAAAGCGTACCACACGAGTGAGTGCGTTCATTTCGCCCGCGCTCGGAAAGGCGGCCGTGGAAATGCCTGATAAAATTTGCTACACTGGGACGGAAGATCGGAGGTGTTGTCATGACAGAAAAAAAAGAACTGCGGAAGCGCTGCATCGAGAGGATGAATGCGCTGCCGCAGGACTACTGCCGTAGGGCGGATGAAACGATATTCTCGGAAGTTCTTTCGCTCCCGGAGTATCGGAGCGCAAAGACGGTATTTTGCTTTGTCGGGATGCAAGCGGAGATCCGGACTGCTGTCTTGATTGAAGAGATGCTCCGTGCAGGCAAGCAGGTCGCCGCGCCGCGCTGCGCGGGCAAGGGAATTATGCACGCACATGTAATCCACAGTCTCGCGGAGCTGCGCCCGGGGACTATGGGTATCCCTGAACCTTCGGCGGAGGCACCTGTGGTAGCGCCGACAGCACTGGACCTTATACTCCTGCCCTGTGTGAGCGCGAATCGCTCGGGGGCGCGCCTCGGCTACGGCGGCGGGTTTTATGACCGCTATCTGCCGAAGAGCCCTGCGTTTCGGGCACTTCTCATCAGAGAGCGCATGCTGAGCGACGAGATACCCTTAGAGCCGCACGATCAGCGGGTCGATGCGTTGATTACCGAGACAGCTGTGTTTCGAATCGGAAATCAGAGCGAGAAGGAAGGCATGTCCTGAATCGAACGGAAGTAGCGCTCGGCGCGGAGCAGATTTTCTTCGCTGCCGCTGAGCATAAGGAGTACGCTGCCTTCTGCCCCGCAGACGCCGCCCGCGGCGAGCAGGTTTGCACGGAGGGAGAAGAGAGCTTCGATGGCATGGAGCTCGGTGTAGACCTCACCGCAGCTCTCAAGCAATCTGAGTCCCTTGCTGTCGCCGCTTCGATTTGCGAGTGCCGCAAGCTCGTTGATCGGGCGTTCAACGCGCTTTTCAAGGCCGACCGGGTGAATGAGGCGGGTGCGCCGTCCGACCGCCGCTTGGAGTATGGGCATCATGGTGCCGCCGACCGGGCTTCCGATCAGCACACCGGCGCTCCGACTCTTCAGATGAAGCGCGTTTGCCCCCTTTAAGATAAGATCTTCTTGCCCGAGGGAGTCGGCCACATCAAAGATGGTTTTATCGGTCAAGAGTTCTCCCGCCCGTACGATGAAGTCCGCGTTCTGCGGGGCGGAATGCGCGCCGGCGCGCGCAGGTCCGAGTTGGAGGCCGCGGTGAAAGCCATTCGGAGAGAAGGAGAGAGAGAGCTTTTCTGCGAGCGCTGCGGCGACCGCGGCGTTTGTGCTGCCCATGATGACGACGAGGCAGTGCTCCTTTGCGGCGCGCAATACGGCCTCATCGGTCGCGAGTGCGTCTGCGATAAGGCGCTTCCCCATGGAGACGGTGAGCAGAAACTGACGGGATGATTCGGATGTTGACATGGAAAGATTCCTTTCTGTAACTTGATTTTAAAAGTATAGCATGATTTGAGGAGGTCGTATGCACTTAGACCACAGTCTCTTTTACAGCTTGGACCACTACGAGTACGGCGAGGCCTATTACGGCAGCTGTCAGTCCGTCTATTACCGCCTCGGCATTGAACCGCTGGAGAACGTGCACTGGACGCCGCCTGAGAAACGAGAGCCGCACACGCTTCGCGCCTATGTCTGGGACGGTCCTTATTCCTTTCACGACACGGAAGAGGAGAAGCGCTTCCGGGACTTTTCCTACAGCGCGGAGGGGCTCGAAGAGGCCATTACTTGGATCGAAGAACAGTGTGAGAACGCAAAACCGCTCCGACTTTGAGTCGGAGCGGTTTTTCTGCCTGTCGTATGTTTTATTCGTTTCGCATGGCCGCGAGCGGGCTTAGACGCATGGCGCGCTTGGCGGGCAGATAACCTGCGGCCGCGCCGATGAAGATGGCAAAGACAATCGCAAAAAGTGCAAGCCAAATGGGAATGTAGGAGATGGCCGCTCCTTTGGCCCCTTGATAGAAGACAGAGAGCTGTTCGCTGCCGCCGGTCGAAACAAGGAAGTTGATAAGCAGCGAAATCAAAAGACTTAGGACGGTGCCGATGATACCGCCCATCAGCCCGATGAAACCGGACTCAACGAGGAAGAGATCTCGGATGTTGGTCATATCGCAGCCGAGCACCTTCATGACGCCGATTTCCCTTGTTCTCTCGTAGATGGACATCATCATCGTGTTGATGATGCCGATGGCCGCAACGAGGAGCGAAACCGCGCCGATGCCGCCGAGCACTGCCTGGACCATGCCGGTGAATTGCTTGGACTGCTCGAGCCACTCCATATTGGAGTCTGCCTGGTAGCCGAGGGTCGCGATTTTTTTCTGCACCTCGGAGACATGGGACATGTCATCCACAAAGACATAGGCCTGTGAATACACATAGTAGTCGACCGGCTTTCCCTTCTTGTTGAGTTTCGGCTCGGGGACCAGGTACTTCCGATAGCGCTGCTTTAAAAAGCTTTTTAGCGTATCGATGTCACAGTAGACCGAATAGCTGTAGCTGTTATAGCCGCTGCTGCCGCCGTCCAGGATGGCGGCCGTATCGAGGATGTATTTCTTCTGTCCCTTTTCCGCATTGTCTCCGCCCGAAGAAGAGGGGGCGGAAGATTGGGCGGAAGTGCCCGAGCCGCCGCCCGAGCCGCCGCTAGAGCCGCCGCTTGTTTTCGGCGCGGGTTTATAGCCCTCCGGGAAGATGAAGAAGATGGTATCCTTCATCGGATCGATTTGCACGTCTCCGCTGCTGCCGATGTTTCCGGAGCCGGATTTTGAAGCCTTATAAAAATTATCCTGAAAGTGATTGCCGTAGACCAGACTCAGATTGTCCGCATTTGCGGGCGGGAGCTTACCGGATTTTACGGGGAGCTCCTTCAAAAATGCCTGCGACACGCCGGTCAGCGACAAATATCCTTCATAGGGGCCGCACTTTGCGGTCACGGAGACATCCAGCTGAGGACTCACATCTTCCACGTGATCGAGCTGCTTCAGTTGTTTCAGCGTGTCATCGGTGATTTCCGTCTCGTTGCCTTTTTGATTAAAGGCGTAGACCGTGATGGTCTTCATGGAGCCCGCTTCCTGGTAAAGCTGCTTGGTCTGGCGGCTCATACCGAGACCCAGGCTCATCATCACAAGTATCGACGAAGTGCCGATGATCACACCGAGCACGGTCAGCACGGTCCGCGTCTTTCGCCGGAAGAGATTGCGGAGTGCGAGTGTCAGGAGATCCCGGAATTTCATTCCGCGTCGCCTCCCTTACGTTTTTCCTTGCGCATTTTGTAGATACCGAGAGCCGCTGTGGCAATGCCGATCGGAATCCCGAAGAGCGGGATAGGCGAATGCTTTTTCTCCGGCTTCTTCTCACTGTCGGCATCGGTCTCGGGCACATCCGGCGCAGGTTCGGTGACGGTCAGGGTGAGGGTTTTCTCTTCCTTGGTCACGTTGCCGTTTACATCCTCGTACTGGATGGTCATTTTAATATTGTTTTCCTCGCTGCTCGCCGCGGCGCCGCTCAGCATCGCATCGACGCTGCCGCTGTCGCCGGACTTGATGTTGCCGAGGTAGGCGCTCGCCTTTTTAATCGCATCGCCCTCAAAGTTCACCTGCACATTGTAGAGCATCACGCGACCCGTGTTGTTCAGGTTGAACATGACATTGCTCTCTTTGCCGATCTCGATGCTGTCGGGCGAGAGCTCCGGCGTGGAGATAGAGTAGCGGGCCACCTGGAAGACAGGAATATCGAGGGTCAGCTTATCTTCGGCGTTCTTAAACGCGGGAGAGTCAAACTTCTCATTCAGCGTGATGGTATAAGAACGCGGATCCACACCCGCGGAGGCCTCGAGGTTCAGTCTGAGTTCCTTTGCCTCCCCTGCTTTCAGGCTGTTAATCACAAAGGAATTGGAGCCCGCCTCGGTCGAAAAGACCGAGGAATTGTCCACTTTCTCGGACTCTGCGGAGAGCAAAATATTGCTTGCGGGAATATCTCCGGAAGCGTTCTTCACGCTGAGAACCAGAGTGAAGGGCTGACCGGCAAACACTTTTTCGGGTTCCGTGCGATATCCGTCCAGGATGATGCGGGCTTTCTGGCGGTCGTTTGGGTTGAAGTCGCCCTGCTTGTTGTCCGCCGCCGGCGGCTGTTCGACCATGGAAGGATTGTTGATGCGGACATAGCTCACATAGGTCTCCTGATAAGAGACGGTCGCATCCGGCGTGAGCTTATAACTCACGGTGTAGCTGAGCGGGTAGTAGCCGTTCGCCGCATTCTGCATGATGGCCATTGAGTAGTCGGCACTCAGCACCTCATCCGGCTGCGCGGACTCAAAGTTTCGATCGTAGTTTGCGTCGTTCAGATTAAAGGGGAAGCCCGTGGAGGCCTGTGACTTGTTCTGTGCCGTTGCCTGCAGCGAAGCGCCGTCCGCAAGCGCCGTATTCATGTGTACCTGAACGCGGTACACCGGCACCTTTCTCTGGTTCCGGAACTTTAAGCTGTAATTCATGACGCCGGGCGCGGTGCCGACCGGGGTTTCCTGGCCTTCGCCGAGCACAAAGGTCTTGTCGCCGGTTGCGGTCGAAGGATTTGCGACTTCGCCCGCTGCCTTGATGTACACGTTGATGAACTCCACCTGCATGGGGCCGCGAAAATCCGCGGTGTTGCTGCCGGGAAGCGCATAATAGAAAGCGACCGGAACGCCGTAGTAGCCTTCCTTGGCATCGGCGCGGACGGTGACGTGTAAGGTCACGGTCTTATACTCGCCGGCTTTCAGCGAGGCAAAGCGGTTTTCCTCGGTGAAGGTCGTTGCGTTAATCTCAAAGGGGTAGTTGCCGCCGTCTACGGTGAAGGCCGAGTTGCCGCCGTAGGCCTTGTCAATGCCGGATTTCTGACCGGCCCTCCAAGCGTCGTAGAGATCGTTCTCATCTTCTTTGTCGTAGGGATTCTTCTGATCTGTCGTGTTCTGATCCGGGTCCTTGTCCTGCTTCAGATAATTCTGATCGTTCGAGAGACGCACAATGACGTTTTGGATTTCCGCGGTCTTCGGATTCTTCATGCCGCTCGTGTTGTTATAACCGACGCGGAAGCTTAAATTCATGTCCTGGCCGGGATAACCGACTTGCACTTCGTTGGCGTCATGGACAAAGGTGTTGAGATTTGTGTTCACATAGGACGCGTGCGCGAGGCGCGGGGGAATCAGGAAGAAGAGGAGCAGCGAGAGTGCTATCTCCAGTGCGAGCACACGGAGAAATACAGAACTGCGATGAAGTTTTGCCTGCATAGTGATTTATCCTTTCCGTTCTACAATTTTGCCGTCCACAATGCGAATCTGTTGGTCGGCGCGGTCTGCAATCGAGTTGTCGTGGGTGACCATGACGAGGGTCACCTTTTGTTCCCGGACAATGTCCTTTAGAAGTGCCAGCACCTCGGCGCTCGTCCTGGAGTCGAGGTTACCGGTCGGCTCATCGGCAAAAATGAGCTCCGGTCTGCTTGCGAGGGCACGGGCAATGCCCACACGTTGCTGCTGGCCGCCCGACATCTGACCGGGCATGTGCAGGGCCTGATCCAGTATGCCGATGCGCTCCATGTACATTCTTGCCGTCTTTTGTCTTTCTTCCTTTCCGACACCGCGAAAAAGGAGCGGGAGTGCTACATTTTCTTCCGCGTTCATGGTCGGAATCAGACCGTAACTCTGAAAAATAAATCCGACATGCTCGCGGCGAAAACGAACCAGCTGTTGCTCGTTCATTTTCTCGAGTTTTTTTCCGAGTATATGTATGTTGCCGCTGCTCGGCGGCTCAAGTCCGGCAAGCAAATTCAGGCAGGTGGATTTACCGGAGCCGGAAGTGCCGACAATTGCGAGAAAACGGCCCGGATACAGGTCAAAACTGACCCCGTCCAGAGCGTGAACCTCGCTCTCGCCGACGTGATATATCTTTTTTAAATCACGTACGGAGATAATAGGTTCTGCCAAATGAATATCCCTCCTATCATAAATACGATAAGGCCTTTGCGGGCATCGCCACGTTCGAAAATAATCCGAATGATGAGTTCAGCTTAGAGTAGTTCCGCGGGAATAGCAAGGAAGATTTTCTTGTAAAAATCGATATAAAAAACGGAAAAACGTAAGCTTTCGCTTGCGACGAAGCGCGAAGTGCTTTGTCTGGTCTAAAAGAAGATAGCGTGATATAATTAACCGCGTAAATCGACAAAGCGCGCCTTTATACTTAGAAAGACGCAAAACAGAGAGAAAGGTTTCAGGAGGAAGCGATGAAAAATTGGAAGAGACAAATTGTCGCAACGGCTGCAGCAGTTTTGCTCGGCCTGGGACTTGTGGGCTGCGGTGCGGCGAAGAGCGAGAGTACGGCAGCGAGCAGTGCGGAGAGCAGCGCAAAGGAGAGTGGCAGCGAGAGCACAGCGGCGGCGAGTGCTGCGGAGTCGAAGACGGATGCCGACACAGCGCTTCGCGTGGGCGCGTTGAAGGGACCGACCGCGATGGGGCTTGTGAACCTCATGCAGGACAGTCAGGACGGCAAGAGCGAGGGTAAGTACGAGTTCAGCATTGCGTCGCAGCCGGATGAAGTTGCGAGCAAGCTGGTCTCCGGTGAGCTGGACCTCGCGTTGCTTCCGGCAAATATGGCTTCCGCCCTCTACAATAAGACGGAGGGCAAAATTGCGGTCGTCAACATCAACACACTGGGCGTCCTCTACTGCGTGAGCGGGGATACAAACATTCACGGTGTACAGGATCTCGCGGGTAAGACCGTGTATACCACCGGACAGGGCGCGACACCGGAGTATGTGCTTCGCTATTTACTAAAGGAGAACGGTGTCACGGATTGCAATTTGGAATTCAAGTCGGAGCCGACCGAAATCGCATCCCTGCTCGCTGCGGATGCAACGGCGATTGCGGTGCTCCCGCAGCCCTTTGTTACGGTCGCGGAGGCAAAGAACGAGCAGCTTAAGACCGCCTTTTCCCTGACCGATGCATGGGACAGCTTAAATAACGGCTCCCGTCTCGTGACCGGTGTGACGGTGGTGCGCAAGGATGTGCTTGAGAGCCGTCCAGCGGAAGTTGCGAACTTTGTCACGGAGCAGGAGAGAAGTGCGGCGACGGCGGTTGAGGATGTTGACCGGACTGCGGCTCGCGTGGTCGCCTTCGGCATCCTGGAGAATGAGGGCATTGCGAAGAAGGCACTCCCGGCCTGCAACATTACCGCGATTACCGGTGAGGAAATGAAGAAGGCGCTCTCGGGCTATTTAAATGTGCTCTATGAGGCAGATCCGAAGGCAGTGGGCGGCAAGCTTCCGGACGATGCCTTTTACGCGGTGACCGAGGCAAAATGAGAGAAGGGCTGAAAGCGCAGAGCAGGGAGCTGTTTCGCTGGTGCTTTTGGCTGCTGCTCTGGGAGCTCGCGGCGCGCCTCTTACACAACCGGCTGCTGTTGGTGGGACCGCTCGAGACGATCGGCGTCTTGTTTCGTATGGCGCTTGGAGCAAGTTACTGGCAGGCGGTCCGGAACTCCACCCTGCGTGTGCTGGGCGGGTTTTTAACCGGGGCGCTTGCCGGCATAGGTCTCGCCGTTTTGGCCGAGAAGAGAGAGGGACTCAGATGGATTCTGAGTCCCTTTGTGAATGTGATAAAGGCCATACCCGTCGCGAGTTTTGTAGTGATTCTGTTGATTTGGGTGGGAAATCGAAATGCCTCTCTCTTTATCTGCTTTTTTGTCTCTTTCCCGATTTTTTATCTGAATACACTGGCCGGTCTCGGCGCAACCCCGAGAGAACTGCTGGAGGTCGCGAGGCTTTACCGGCTCTCGCGCCACACGCGCGTTCGGGCACTTTACCTTCCGGTACTCGCGCCTTTTTTGGAAAGCGCGCTGAGTCTTTCGGTCGGTGTGAGCTTTAAGGCGGGGGCGGCTGCCGAATTGATCGGACAGCCCCTGCTCTCTTTCGGCAACGGTCTTTACCGCGCAAAAATTTACTTGGAAACCGGTGAGGTTTTTGCCTGGACCCTGAGTATTGTGCTCTTTGCAATGCTCGCAGAAAGACTTTTGTCGCTTTTGCTCCGCGCCCTGCTTTCCTCGGGCGTAAAATGAGCAAAAGGTATGCGGAAAAGGACAAGATACAGCGTGGCTTTTCGCCGGGATTATGCTAAAATGATAGCATTGTCACGCTAGGAGGGAAACTATGATTAACAACGACGAGGCACTGATCCAAACAAGGCATCTGGTGATTGAAGAGACCTGCCGTCTCGCCTGGAACGATCAGCTGGATGAACAGCACAAAGAGGAAATGGTGTTTAAAATCATCCCGGGGCCAAAGCCGGCCATCGGTAGATGTTGTGTTTATAAGGAGAGAGAAATTGTCCGTCACAGAATGCGGCTTGCGAGCGGCGAGAATACCTTGGACAATTTGGAGTCGAAGAACGAAGTTCAGGTCATTAAGCCGGCCTGCGACGAGTGTCCGCTGTCGACCTACACGGTCACGGATAACTGCCGCCTTTGCCTCGGTAAGGCCTGTCTGTCTTCCTGCCACTTCGGCGCGGTGACCATAGGCGAGTTCCGTTCCCACATCAATTCGAAACTCTGCAAAGAGTGCGGTATGTGCGCGCAGAACTGTCCCTACGGCGCGATTGTACACCTTGTGCGTCCCTGTAAGAAGGCATGCCCGGTCGATGCCATCACCTATGATGAGTACGGTATCTGCGTCATCGATGAGAACAAGTGCATTGAGTGCGGACGCTGCATCCACAGCTGTCCCTTCGGCGCAATCTCTGCGAAGAGCTACCTCGTGAAGGTGATTGAGGAGATCAAGGCGGGCAAAGAAGTCATTGCTATGTGTGCCCCGGCAACCGAGGGTCAGTACGGCGAGAAGGTCGGTATGGGTTCCATTCGCAACGCGCTGAAGAAGATGGGCTTTGCGGACATGGTCGAGGTTGGCCTCGGCGGTGATATGACCGCGGCTTACGAGGCACTCGAGTGGTCGGAGGCGAGAAAAGAGGGCAAGAAGATGACAACTTCCTGCTGCCCGGCCTTCATCAACCTCTTAAAGAAGCATTTTCCGCAGCAGTACGAGGAGAACATGTCCACGACGGTCTCCCCGATGTGCGCGGTGTCCCGTTACTTAAAGGCGACCCATCCGGGCTGCGTGACGGTCTTCATCGGACCCTGTGTCGCGAAGAAGGCAGAGTCCGCGGATAAGTCTGTCGAGGGCAATGCGGATTATGTTATGACTTACGGTGAGTTCAATGCCTTCCTCCGTTCGGCGGACATTGTGCTCGAGCCGGAAGAGAGTGAGCGCCAGGAGGCTTCGATCTACGGAAAGCGCTTTGCGACCTCGGGCGGCGTGGCAAACGCTGTGCTTGAGTGCATGAGCGAGCGCGGCGAGGATGTCTCTGATGTGAAGCTGCTCCGCTGTGCGGGCGGCGCGGAGTGTAAAAAGGCCCTGCAGCTCCTGAAGCTCGGCAGATTGCCCGAGGACTTCATTGAGGGTATGGCCTGCGTGGGCGGCTGTGTCGGCGGCCCCTCGAAGCACAAGACGGAGATTGAAATCAAGCGTTCCCGCGAGACGCTCTTGAAACGCGCGGACGACAGAAAGGTGCTCGACAACCTGAAGAATTACCCGATGGAAAAGTTCTCGATGCACCGCGACGGTCACATGGATTTGGAGGAGCTGAAGCGCGCCGAGGGCGAGGCCTAAGTCTCGAAAGAAGCGCTGATGTTTTCAGCGCTTCTTTTCAAACTGCGGAACATGAAAGTTCGCTTTGCGGCGCAAGCGGCAAGCGAAAGGAAGAAAGAGAGCGAAACGTATGCACGGAGAGAGGAGGAGAAATGCGAGAAGAGAGAAAAGCAAAGGCATCGGTGCCTACGCCGCACATTGCTGCTTTGCCGGGTGATATCGCCGAGACGGTTCTGCTCCCGGGCGACCCGCTCCGCGCCAAGCGTCTGGCGGAGAACTTTCTGGAAGAAGTGCACTGTTTTAACGAAGTGCGCAATATGTTCGGCTTTACCGGAGTTTACCGCGGGCAGCGCGTTTCGGTCATGGGCACAGGCATGGGTTGTCCGTCGATGGGTATTTACGCCTACGAATTGATTCACTTTTACGGTGCAAAACAACTGCTTCGAATCGGCACGGCCGGCGCCATGCAGGAGAGTATAGGCTTGCGTGATTTGGTTCTCGCAGAGGGAGCTTCGACCAATTCAAATTTCCCGGCCCTCTTTGAACTCCCGGGGACGTTTGCACCGCTCGCTGATTTTGAACTGTTGTATCGCGCGGCGCGGAAAGCTGCAATCTCAAACAAACGTGTTTCGGTTGGGGCGGTACTGACCAGCGATATGTTCTACGGACCCGCGGAGGGCACGGCCGCCGTTGAAAAGTGGAGAAAGATGGGGGTGCTCGCCGTTGAAATGGAGACGGCGGCACTCTATGCGACCGCTGCCGCTCTCGGGGCAAAGGCGCTTTCCATCCTAACGGTCAGCGATCACCTTTTGACCGGGGAGACGCTCTCCGCAGAGGAGCGAGAAGCCGGATTTACGGATATGGCGGAACTTGCACTTTCACTCGCGACGGAAGAAACGCGCGGAGGAACCATATGATTAAAACGTTCGGTAAATATTTGGGGAAGAAATACCGCCTCATTTCCCTGCTTGCCGTTTTCGGCATGGTTATGGAAGTGGTGGTGGAAAATTTGGTGCCTCTTGTCATGGCGAATCTCATTGACAATGGCATTCAGGCACAAAATTTTAATGTTGTGCTCCGGGCGGGCGGACTCATGGTGGCGCTCGCGCTCTTCGGCCTGCTCTTCGGTTCGATCGGCGGTTATTTTGCGGCGGATGCTGCGGCGGGACTTGCCGCAAGCCTTCGGAGCGGGATTTACAGAAGCGTGCAGCGCTTTTCGTTCGGCAATCTCGATAAATACTCGACCGCGGGCCTCGTAACGCGGCTCACGACGGATGTCTCCAACATCCAAAACTCCTATCAGATGATACTGCGGACCTGCATGCGGGCGCCTGCCACGTTGATTTTCACGCTTGCGCTCACCTTCAGCATCAGCCGGAAGCTTTCGATGATTTTTCTGGTCGCACTCGGCTTTCTTCTGATTGTGCTCGTCTTGGTCATCAAATTTGCGGACAAGGCGTTCACGCGCGTCTTTTCGAAATACGATGCGTTGAATGCGAGCGTACAGGAAAATGTGACCGGTATTCGCGTGGTCAAGAGTTTTGTGCGCGAAGAGTTCGAAATCGGAAGATTTAAGGTTTCCGCCGAGAATATCTATAAGCTCTTTGTGAAGGCGGAAGGACTGGTTTGCTTTATTTTCCCGGCCCTCTACCTCGCAGTCTACGGCTGCATGATCGGTATTTCCTGGTTCGGCGCGCATGAGGTCGTGGCGGGATCGCTCACCACGGGACAGCTGACCTCTTTCTTTACCTATATGATCAGCATTCTGATGTCGCTCATGATGCTGGCTATGGTCTTTGTCATGATCACAATGTCGGTGGCAAGCGGACGGCGCATCGAAGAAGTGCTCTCGGAAATTCCGAAGATTCAGACGCCCGAACAGCCGATTACGGAAGTGGAAGACGGATCGGTGGTCTTTTCGAAGGTTTCGTTTTCCTACGGAAAGCGCGAGGAGCCGGTCGATTGGGATAATCCAAAGGAAGTCAGGAAACAGAAGGAAAAACAGGAGCGCATGGCAGCCGTTGAAAACGGGACCATGACACGGGAAGAGGCGATGCGGCAGGACCCGGATTTCCGCGAGGAAGAGAATCCGCGCTTTGTGCTGAGCGATGTTACGCTTTCGGTGCGTTCCGGTGAGACCATCGGTATCATCGGCGGAACCGGTTCCTCGAAGACCTCTCTGGTCAGTCTGATTCCGCGTCTCTATGACGCGACCGAGGGCGAGGTTCTGGTCGGCGGCAAGAACGTAAAGACCTATGACTTAAAGGTGCTCCGAGACGCAGTCGGCATGGTGCTCCAGAAGAACACGCTGTTTTCCGGAACCATTTACGATAACCTTCGCTGGGGAAATCCCGATGCGAGCGATGCGGACTGCGAGGAGGCTTGCCGCCTTGCCTGTGCCGATGAGTTCGTGCGGAGTTTTCCGGACGGCTATAACACCTGGATCGAACAGGGCGGCAGCAATGTGTCCGGCGGACAGAAACAGCGTCTCTGCATTGCGAGAGCGCTCTTAAAGAAGCCGAAAATTCTGATTCTCGACGACTCGACCAGCGCAGTCGATACCGCGACGGATGCTTCCATACGCAAGGCATTCCGGGAGAAGATTCCGAATACAACGAAGTTCATCATCTCCCAGCGCATTTCGGGCGTAAAGGATGCGGATCGCATTCTGGTGCTCGATGAGGGACGGGTGAGCGGTTTCGGCACCCACGAAGAATTGTTAAAAGACAACGAGATTTACGCCTCTGTGGTTGCCGCGCAGACAGAGGGCGGCGGCGACTTTGACGAGAGAGAGGAGGCGTAACGCGATGGCAAACACGAAGAAAAAGGCAAATCTGGGTAACATTACCTCGCGGAGCATGCGACGCCTGACTTCCGGTATTTTGAAGGATTACGGCCTGCAGATGCTGATTGTTCTGGTCTGTGTCATTGCGGCGGCTTTTGCGGATGCCTACGGCATGCTGTTCATTCAGAAACTGATAGACAACTATATCACCCCGCTATTGCATGCGGAGCAGCGTGATTTTGCGCCGCTTCTCGCTGCGCTGCAGCACATCTCGCTGATTTATCTGATTTCCGTGGTTGCGACCTACATCTATTCGATCCTCATGGTCTATGTGGGACAGGGGACGCTCCTCAAAATTCGGAAGCGCCTGTTTGCGCACATGGAGTCGCTGCCCATATCCTATTTTGATACGCATGCGCACGGAGACATCATGTCGGTCTATACGAACGACACGGACACCTTGCGCCAGCTGATTGTCGAGGTGTTCCCGCAGCTCGCCAGCATGATTCTTTCCGTCGTTACGGTTCTCGCGAGCATGTTCCTTCTGCATGTTCCGCTCACGCTGATTGCGCTTGTTTTAACGGCGCTCATGCTCTTTATTTCCGGCAAGGTCGCGAATATCTCCGGCAAATATTTCGGCATTCAGCAGAAGGAGCTCGGCGGTCTGAACGGTTATATTGAAGAGATGATGGAGGGGCAGAAGGTTATCAAGGTTTTCTCCCATGAAGCGCAGAGCATTGCGGAGTTTGAACAGCGGAACCAAAAACTCAGGGATGCGAGCGCAAAAGCGAACGGCATTGCGAATGTCCTGATGCCGATTGCGGCGCAACTCGGTCGCCTGCAGTATGTGCTGATAGCGACGGTCGGCGCAATCTTTGCGCTGAACGGGAATTTCGGACTCAGCATCGGCACGCTCGTTGCCTTCATGACCTTAAACCAGAACTTTACGCGCCCCATCACGCAGATTACGACCCAGCTGAATTCGGTTGCGATGGCGGCGGCAGGTGCCGACCGTATCTATCAGCTGCTCGATACACCGTCCGAGATTGACGAGGGTTATGTGACCCTGGTCCGTGTGATCAGAAATGCGGACGGTTCGCTCACCGAGACAGAAAAGCGTACCGGACTCTGGGCGTGGCGGCATGTGCACAAGACGGATGGCAACGTGGAGCTGATTGAGTTGAAGGGACGCGTGGAACTCGAACATGTCGACTTCGGTTATGTGCCGGAGAAGACCGTGCTCCACGACATCAGCCTCTATGCGGAGAAGGGGCAGAAAATTGCCTTTGTCGGTTCGACCGGTGCCGGCAAGACGACCATCACGAATCTCATCAACCGCTTCTACGAGATTCGGGAGGGAAAGATTCGCTACGACGGCATCAATATCTCAAAAATCAAAAAGGCGGATCTCCGCGCTTCGCTCGGCATCGTACTGCAGGACACCAACCTCTTTACCGGCACGGTGATGGAGAATATCCGCTTCGGGCGTCTGGATGCGACGGATGAAGAGTGCATCGAAGCCGCAAAGCTCGCGAATGCGGACGGCTTCATCAACCGCCTGCCGGACGGCTATCAGACCATGCTCCGCGGCAACGGCGCAAATCTCTCGCAGGGACAGCGGCAGCTGCTCGCGATTGCGCGGGCTGCGGTTATGGATCCGCCGGCCTTGATTCTTGACGAGGCGACTTCTTCGATCGACAGCCGGACCGAGCAACTTGTGCAGCGCGGTATGGATTCCCTGATGAAGGGGCGCACTACCTTTGTGATCGCACATCGCCTTAGCACGATTAAAAATGCGGACTGTATCATGGTTATGGAGCAGGGACGCATCATTGAGCGCGGCAATCATGATGAGTTGCTTTTGAAGAAGGGGCGCTATTACCGACTGTATACGGGAAAGCAAGCTTGAGAAGCCGCGCCCCGCGTGCTATGATATTTCCAGATAAAAATGCACAGAGAAAAGGCGGAACAGGCATGAAAAAGAGAAGAGTAATGCTGAAACTCTCCGGCGAAGCGCTTGCAAGCGCAAGCGGCAAGGGCTATGACGAGGCGGTGGTCCGCGACATTGCGCGGCAGGTGAAGCGCTCGGTCGATGCGGGCGTCGAGGTCGGCATTGTCATCGGCGGCGGCAACTACTGGAGAGGCAGAACCGGGACGGAGATTGCCCGCGTGAAGGCCGACCAGATCGGTATGCTTGCTACCATCATGAACTGCATCTATGTCTCGGAGATTTTCCGCGGCGAGGGCATGGAGACGGAGATATTCAGTCCCTTCTTCTGCGGCGCGATGACCGAGCTCTTTTCGGTCGACAAGGCGAATGCGCTTTTTGCGGCGGGGAAGGTGCTCTTCTTTGCGGGCGGCACGGGACACCCGTATTTCTCGACCGACACCGGGATTGCACTTCGCGCGGCGGAACTCGGCGTGGACGAGATTTTGCTTGCAAAGTCAATCGACGGCGTTTACACGGCGGACCCGAAGCTCGATCCGAGCGCAAAGCGCTACGAAACCCTGACCATGCAGGAGATGATCGACAAAAAACTCGGCGTCATCGACTTAACGGCGAGTGTACTCTGCATGGAAAATAAGATTCCGCTCGCAATTTTTGATTTGCACGGCGACAATGCAATCGCGGATGCGCTCCGCG
The DNA here is from genome assembly GCF_030644385.1 of Stomatobaculum sp. F0698. Classification (GTDB taxonomy): domain Bacteria; phylum Bacillota; class Clostridia; order Lachnospirales; family Lachnospiraceae; genus Moryella. Next base: position 837,319 of record NZ_CP130060.1, read on the forward strand.
GCGTGATTCACGGCACAACGGTGACGGTATAACAAGATACCCTGGAGGATGAGATGGCAGACTTAAAGGATACACTCAAAGAGTTGGAAGAGAGAATGAACAAGACGATTTCGTTCATGCAGGAAGAGTTCTCGGCAATCCGTGCCGGCAGAGCCAATCCGCATGTGCTGGATCGTATTACGGTCGATTACTACGGCACCCAGACCCCGCTTCAGCAGGTCGGCAATATCTCGGTGCCGGAGGCAAGACTGATTTTAATTCAGCCCTGGGATAAGAGTCTTTTGCGGGAGATTGAAAAGGCTATCCTTACCTCGGATCTCGGCATCAATCCGACAAACGACGGTTCTGTGATTCGTCTCCTGTTCCCGGAACTCACCGAGGAGCGCAGAAAGGCACTTGCCAAGGACATTCGGAAGAAAGGAGAGGCGGCAAAGGTTGCGGTGCGCAACATTCGCCGCGACGGCGCCGATGCCTTCAAGAAGATGGAAAAGGCAAATGAGATTACCGAAGATGATCTCGCCGATGCGAACGAAAAGCTGCAGAAGCTGACGGACAAAGCGGTGGAGCGCATTGACAAGGCGGTCGAGGTCAAGGACAAGGAGCTTATGACAGTCTGACGTGCCGTTAAAGTGAAATCGAGTGGCGGTCCGAGCAGGACCGCCTTTTTCAACATAGGGAGGCAGAATGACAGAGCGTCTGGCGGGAAAAGTAATTCCCGAACACATTGCAATCATATTGGACGGAAACGGAAGATGGGCAGCGGAGCGCTCCCTGCCGCGCGCCATGGGACACAAGGCAGGCTGTGAGGCGGTGGAACAGACCGTGCGCGACTGCGCGGCGCTCGGCGTCAAGTACCTCACGGTCTACGGTTTTTCGACGGAAAACTGGAAACGTTCCGCCGAAGAAGTCGGTGCACTCATGCACCTCTTTCGCCTGTACTTAAAAAAGCTCTTAAAGGTCGCAAAGGAAGAGGGTTGTCGCTGCAAGATGATAGGCGATAAAGAGCGCTTTGCGCCGGATATCATCGAGAGCATTGACCGTCTGGTGGAGGAGACCAAGGACAATACGGGCATGACCTTTGTGATTGCGATCAATTACGGCGGTCGTGATGAACTGCGCCGCGCTTTTTTGCGTCTCCTGAACGAAAAGCGGAATAGCGGGGACACGAGTCTCACGGAAGAGGAGATTTCGAACAGCCTTGATACGGCGGGTATTCCGGACCCCGATCTTTTGATTCGCACGAGCGGTGAACTTCGCCTCTCCAATTTTCTGCTCTGGCAGCTTGCCTACAGCGAACTCTATGTCACGCCGCTCTATTGGCCGGACTTTAATCTAAGCGCGCTGGAAGACGCCATCCTCGCTTACAACCGGAGAGAGCGCCGCTTCGGCGGCAGATAAGGAGGAGCCATGTCCCGCTTACTGAATATCATCGGCAGCAAGAAATTTCGCCTTCGTCTGCTGAGCGGTCTTGTTCTGGTTTTGCTCGCCTTCCTGATACTCCGGCAGGGCGGCAAGCTTCTCTTTTTCAGCATGATGGCCATTTCTCTGGTCGGACAGTATGAACTGTACCGCGTGCTCAAGATGGAGCGGGAACCGCTCGGTGCGGTCGGCTATCTGTCGAGCATAGGCTACTATCTGCTCTTACTCGTGCGCCATTACGACTACGGAATGCCGCTTATGATAGGCACGCTGATGGCATTGATGGCGCTCTTTGTGCTGAGTTACCCGCGCTATCGCACGGAACAGATTGCCGTGGGGCTTATGGGCGTGCTCTATACAACCGTCATGTTTGCCTACGTGTACCGCGTGCGCAGCATGCCGCACGGCGCATATCTGGTCTGGCTCATCTTTATTTCGAGCTGGGGCTGTGACACCTGTGCCTATGTGGTGGGTATGCTGCTGGGTTCCCATCACTTTGCGCCGGTGCTGAGCCCGAAAAAGACCTTGGAAGGCTCGATCGGCGGTGCGGTCGGCGCGGCACTGCTCGGCCTTGCGTTCGGAACTTTCCTGCGCGAGGAGCTCACGGAACTCGGCAATCCGGGCTTTGCCTGCCTCTTTGCCTGTGCCTTCGGCGCAGTTATTTCGCAGGTCGGCGATCTCGCGGCCTCGGCCATCAAGCGCGATCACGAGGTCAAGGATTACGGAGACCTGATTCCGGGGCACGGCGGTATCCTGGACCGCTTTGACAGCCTCTTATTTACGGCTCCTGCCATTTTCTTTGCTCTGTTTTTATACAGCCAAATTGTCCATCACTGAGGAGGACAGCATGAGACATATTTCCATACTCGGTTCCACCGGTTCCATCGGAACGCAGACGCTCGATGTGGCGCGCGCAAACGGCGACATTCGCGTTGAGGCGCTCGCGGCGCACGGGAACATTGCGCTGCTCGAGGCGCAGATTCGGGAATTTCATCCGCGCACGGTTTGTGTTTATGACGAAACAAAAGCGGCCGAGTTAAAGACCAAGGTTGCCGATACCAAGACCAGAATCTGTGCGGGGCACGAGGGCCTTTTGGAGGTCGCGACCGAGGCAAAGGCGGAGACGCTTGTCACGGGAATCGTCGGCATGATAGGCATTGAGCCTACGGTAGCGGCGATACGTGAGGGCAAGAACATTGCGCTCGCAAATAAAGAAACGCTGGTCTGCGCGGGGCATCTCATCATGCCGCTCGCCGCGCGGGAAGGTGTCAAGATACTGCCGGTGGATTCGGAGCACTCGGCTATTTTTCAATGTCTTCGCGGCAACAAGAAGAATCGAATCCGGAAAGTTTTGCTGACGGCTTCCGGCGGTCCCTTCCGCGGCTATACGAGAAAACAGCTTGAGAAAGTAACGCTGAAAGATGCGCTGCGCCATCCGACCTGGAATATGGGGCACAAGGTGACCATCGACTCCTCGACCATGGTGAACAAGGGGCTTGAGCTCATTGAGGCGCGCTGGCTCTTCGATGTCGAGGTAGATGACATTGAAGTTCTTGTGCAGCCCCAGAGCATTTTGCACTCTGCGGTCGAGTTCATGGACGGCGCGGTCATGGCGGAACTCGGGACGCCGGATATGAAGCTGCCCATCCAGTATGCCCTCTATTACCCGAAGCGCAGGAAACTTTCCGGCAGCGAGCGCCTCAATCTGGCAGCGCTCGGAAAACTGGATTTCTCCGCGCCGGACTTTGAGGCTTTTCCCGGTCTCAAGCTTGCGTATCATGCGGGAAGAACGGGAGGCAGTTTGCCGACGGTGTTCAATGCGGCGAATGAGGTCGCGGTTCGCGCCTTCCTGAACGGAAAAATCCGTTATTTGGAGATTGCGGCTTGCATTGCGGATGCGATGGAGCACCACGAGAAGGTGGGCATTTTAGCCTCGCCTACGGTTTCGGATATTCTGGCACTGCAGAAGACGACGGAACAGTGGCTCGCGGCACGCTATCATTTGGACTGAAACGAAGGAAGAGAGGGAGTCTGTGCAGCAGTTAATCAATGTCATCCTGTCAATTTTACTCTTTGGCTTTATCATTTTTTTCCATGAGCTCGGGCATTTTCTCGCGGCGAGACTTTTCGGTGTCGGTGTGGTCAGTTTTTCGCTCGGGATGGGCCCCAAAATTCTCTCAGTGGAACGGGGCGGCACCGAGTATGCGATTCGTGCCGTGCCCTTTGGCGGCTTCTGTGCCATGTGCGGCGAGGATGAGGCAGCGGAGAAATTGAGTCCGGACGACTTCAATGCACATGCTCCTTGGCAGCGCTTTCTCATTTTAATTGCGGGGGCCTGCTTTAACTTTCTGCTTGCGTTTTTGCTCGCGGCCGTCCTGCTCGTGCAGACGGGCGTGGACAAACCCTACATCGGTAAACTGATGCCGGGTATGCCGGCAGAGGCGGCCGGACTGAAGCCCGGGGACCGTATCCTCGCGGTCAACGGAAGCAAGGCCACCTTTTTCCGCGATGTATCGCTTCAACTGCAGTTCCATGCCGGAGAGCCGGTTACCTTCCGCTATGAGACAGCGGAAGGGGAGCTGCGGACGGTTACGGTAACACCGCAGTACCTCGAAGAGCAGGGGGGCTATTATACCGGCATCGTGTCTGCGGGAAGCACACCGGTCAAGGATCCGCTTTCGCTGGTTTACTACGCAGCGGGAGAAGTAAACCTCAACATACGCATGGCGATTCAGTCGGTGCGCATGCTTGTGAAGGGGGCGGTCTCCCCGAAAAATCTGACCGGACCTGTGGGCATTGTGCAGGCAATCAGCGATAACATGGATGCCGCGCGTCCTTACGGGCTTCGCGCGGTATTGCTCTCGCTGTTATCCTTCGGGCTTTTGCTCAGTGCGAACTTGGGGGTTATGAATCTCTTGCCGCTGCCGGCCTTGGACGGCGGAAGAGCGCTGCTCACAGCCGTTGAGGCGGTCATACGCCGACCGCTCAACCGAAAAATCGAGGCTATGGTTCACACGGCGGGCTTTGCCCTCTTGATGGGCCTCATGCTCTATGTGCTCTGGAACGATGTCATGCGCATTGTGCAGCACACGGGCTTCTAAGGAGAAGAGATGAGAGAACGTCATAAGACAAGGACGGTGCGCATCGGAGATGTCGCAATCGGCGGTGACAACCCGATTCGCATCCAGTCCATGTGTAATACCAAGACAGAGAATGTCGAGGCCACAGTCGCGCAGATTCGCGCGCTCGCCGCGGCAGGCTGCGAGATTATACGCGTCGCGGTGCCGAACGAGGAGGCCGCTTCGGCGCTCAAGGACATTCGTCGGCAGATTAAGCTGCCGCTGGTCGCGGACATTCACTTTGATTATCGTCTGGCTCTTGCGGCCATGGAAAACGGGGCCGATAAGATACGCATTAACCCGGGCAACATCGGCGAGGATTGGAAGCTGCGCGAAGTTGTGAACGCCGCGAAAGAGCGCAATATCCCGATCCGAGTCGGTGTGAACTCCGGTTCGCTCGAAAAGGAAATCCTCAAAAAATACGGCGGAGTCACGGCCGAGGGCATCGTGGAATCCGCACTCGAAAAGGTGGGGCGTATCGAAGAACTCGATTATGAGAACTTGGTTATCAGCATCAAGTCTTCGGACGTTTTGATGTGCATCAGGGCACATGAGCTGCTCGCGGACAAAACGGATTATCCCCTGCACATCGGCATTACCGAGGCGGGGACTCTGCTCCGCGGAACCGTGAAGTCCGCGGTGGGACTCGGCGTAATACTCTACGAAGGCATAGGGGATACGATACGTGTCTCTCTGACCGGAGATCCGCTCGAGGAAATCAAGGCGGCGCGCGAAATCTTAAAGAGCCTCGGCCTTCGGAAGGGCGGGGTGGAAGTCGTGTCCTGTCCGACCTGCGGCCGCACGGAAATTGATTTGATCGGCCTTGCGAATCAGGTGGAAGGCCTTGTGGAGCGCTACAGCGACTTGGATGTTCGTGTCGCGGTTATGGGTTGCGTGGTGAACGGTCCCGGCGAGGCACGGGAGGCGGATTTCGGCGTAGCCGGCGGCAAGGGCGCGGGAGTTTTGATTCGGAAGGGCGAGGTGATACGGACCATGCCCGAAAGCGAACTGCTCCCGGCCTTGGAAGCGGAATTACAGCGTGTCAGGGCAGAACGGCAATGAAGAATTTTTGTGAAGTATTTCCGCATTTTCAGGCGACAGCGGCAGAACAGGCGCTTGTCGCCTGCTTGCTTGTGGAGCGGGTTTGTGTTTCGGACGACATGTCACGTCTCACGGTCTATGTGGTGTCTCGCAGCTTTGCGGAGCGCGCTGCCTTCCAGGCGCTCGCGGAGGAACTCAAAGAACAGCTCTTCGGGAAGCGAAAGGTGCTGGTTGAAATCCGAGAGCGCTTTCAGCTCGGCGGCGATTTTACGCCCGAGCAGCTGTTCGGTGCCTACCGTGAGAGTCTGCTCGCGGAATTGAAGAGCCGCTCTCTGATTGCAGCCCGCATCTTGGAGCGCGGCACCGTGCGCTTTCCGAGCCCCGAAGTCCTTTGTTGCGAAGTGGAAGATATGCCCTTAAATCGCCGCGTGGTGCCGGACTTAAAGCGCTACTTGGAAGAAGAGGTTTTTCTCGGGCGCTGCGGTATCCCCATGGAATTTCGGGCTGACTATGTTCCTTATAAGAGAAAAGAACTTGCGGAAGTGCCGGCCGAGACGCTTGCAATCCGAAACCGGGAAGAGCGTGAGGAGGAGGGCTTTTTCCTCTCGGGTGAGGAAGGCCCCGACATGCAGGGAGAGAACGCAGAAACGGCTTTTACCGCGGTGAGCGAGAAGCAAACGCTGAGCGAAGAGAAGGCAAAAGCAGAAAAGCAGAAGCCTGACAAGACAATAAAGCAGACGAAACATGGCGACCAAAAGGGGAACTATCGCGGGGAGAAACGGGAGTTCACGCGCAAGCTGCGCCGCTCCGACAATCCCGATGTACTCTACGGCAGAGATTTTGAGGACAACTTTATTCCGATTTCCGAGATTACGGAGGTCGTGGGTGAGGTTACGATACGCGGCAAAGTATTTGAACTCGATGTGCGCTATATCGAGAAGAGCGGGAGTACACTCTTCATTTTCTCTGTGACCGACTTTACGGACTCCATTACGGCGAAGCTCTTTGTGCGCGGGGAGGGCGAAGAGCTGGACCGCCTGAAGAGCGAAATTAAGGTGGGGAGCTTTTTAAAGCTGCGCGGTGCAACCACCATAGACAATCGCGACGGCGAATTGATTTTGGGCTCGGTGAACGGCATGAAGAAGTCCGAGTCTTTTGAGGAGAGCAAGCGAGAAGATCACGCGCGGGAAAAGCGGGTGGAGCTCCACTGCCACACAAAGATGAGCGATTTGGACGCGGTAAACAGCGCAAAGGACATCATCAAACAGGTCAAAAACTGGGGCATGGAGGCGGTTGCGATTACCGATCACGGCAATCTGCAGGCCTTTCCGGAGGCTTGGCATGCCGTTTCCGGAGATTTACAGAAGAACCCGAAGATAATCTACGGCGTAGAGGGCTATTTGGTCGATGACTTAAAAGAACTCGTGGTTGCGCCGGGCGAGCGAACGCTCGATGACAGCTTCGTGGTCTTTGATATTGAGACCACCGGTTTCTCGCCGCGAAAGAGCCGCATCATAGAAATCGGTGCGGTGAAGGTGGAGAACGGAAAAATTGTGGACCGTTTTTCGCAATTTGTGAATCCGGAACTGCCGATTCCCTACCGCATCGAGCAGTTGACCGGAATCAATGACGCGATGGTGCGAAACGCCCCGCCGATTGAACGGGTGCTGCCGGGCTTTCTTGCGTTTTGCGGCGATTCCGCCGTGGTCGCGCACAATGCCGCGTTCGATACGAGTTTTATCCGCGAAAACGCGCACGCACAGGGCATGGAGTATGCGCCGACCATACTGGACACAGTGAGTCTTGCCCACGTGCTGCTGCCGAAATTAAACCGTTATAAGCTGGATACGGTTGCAAAGGCGCTCGGTGTTTCCCTGCAGAACCACCACCGCGCGGTAGACGATGCCGAGTGCACGGCGGGTATCTTTCTCAAGTTTATAGAGATGCTTAAGGCGCGGGGGGCGCATACGCTTTCTGAGGTGGCGGCACTCGGGGACAGTTCCGAGGCGCTGATTCGCAAGATGAACAGCTATCACGTGATTATACTCGCGAAGAATGAGCTTGGGCGCGTGAACCTGTACCGCCTGGTCTCGGACTCCCATCTCAAGTACTACCATAAGCGCCCCAGAATACCGAAGAGTGAACTGCAACGTTATCGCGAGGGCTTGATCATCGGCTCCGCCTGCGAGGCGGGCGAACTCTATCAGGCCTTGCTCCGCGACGCTTCGGATGAGGAGATTAACCGCATTGCTTCCTTCTACGATTATCTGGAGATACAGCCGATTGCGAACAATCTTTTCATGTTGGACAGCGACCGCTACACGCCCGATACCGAAGAGGATTTGAGGAACTTAAACCGACGCATTGTGTCCATCGGCGAGGCACTGCAAAAGCCGGTCGTTGCGACCTGCGACGTTCACTTTTTAAACCCCGAAGATGAGATATACCGTCGCATGATTTTTTTCGGCAACAAATATGACGATGCCGATCGGCAGCCGCCGCTCTATTTTCGAACGACGGAGGAAATGCTGCGCGAGTTTGCCTATCTCGGCGCGGAAAAGTGCGAGGAAGTCGTCATCAAAAATACGCAGAAAATCGCACGCATGGTGGAGCGCATCTCCCCGGTGCGGCCCGACAAGTGCCCGCCCGTCATTGAGCATTCGGATGAAAAACTGACGGAGCTCTGCTACGGCATGGCGCATGCGCAGTACGGGGATCCGCTGCCGGCTCTTGTGCAGGAGAGACTTGACAAAGAGTTGAATTCCATCATTAAGAACGGGTTTGCCGTCATGTACATCATCGCCCACGAACTCGTGAAGCACTCGAACGAAGAGGGCTATCTCGTGGGCTCCCGCGGCTCGGTCGGTTCCTCCTTTGTCGCCTATACGGCCGGCATTACCGAGGTGAATCCCCTGCCGCCGCATTATGTATGCCCGAATTGCCGCTACTCGGACTTCGACTCGGAAATTCCGAAGCAGTTTGCGGGCACCGCGGGCTGCGACATGCCGGATCAAGTCTGCCCGCACTGCGGCGCAAAAATGAGAAAAGACGGCTTTGATATTCCCTTTGAGACCTTCCTCGGCTTTAAGGGAGACAAAGAGCCGGATATCGACCTGAACTTTTCGGGTGAGAACCAGAGCTCGGCGCACGCCTATACGGAGGTCATCTTCGGAAAAGGGCAGACGTTCCGCGCAGGCACAGTAGGCACCTTGGCGGAAAAGACGGCCTTCGGCTATGTGAAAAACTACTTTGAGGAGCACGGGACCAGAAAGCGAAAGTGCGAGATTAACCGCCTTGTGCAAGGCTGTGTCGGTGTGCGGCGCACCACGGGACAGCATCCGGGCGGCATTGTCGTCTTGCCGAAGGGCGAGTCGATTTACTCCTTTACGCCCCTGCAACACCCGGCGAACGATATGAACACGCCGATCGTCACGACACACTTCGAGTATCACGCGATCGACCACAATCTTTTGAAACTGGATATCCTGGGTCACCAGGACCCGACCATGATACGCAAACTACAGGATTTGACGCAGATCGATCCGGTCAAAGACATACCGCTCGATTCCCCCGAGGTGATGAGTCTTTTCCAGAGCACCGAGGCACTCGGTGTCAAGTCGGAGGATATTCTCGGCTGTCAGCTCGGCGCGCTCGGCATTCCCGAGTTCGGCACCGATTTCGCGATGAACATGGTCATTGAGGCCAAGCCGAAGGGCTTTTCCGACCTGGTTCGCATTGCGGGGCTTGCACACGGCACCGATGTCTGGCAGGGCAATGCGCAGGTGCTCATTTCCGAGGGCACGGCGACCATTCAGACCGCTATTTGTACGCGAGACGACATCATGCTCTCGCTGATTCAGTGGGGCATGGATCCGCAGGAGAGCTTTAAAATCATGGAGTCGGTCCGCAAAGGCAAGGGACTCACGCCGGAGTGGGAAGAACACATGCGGGAGCACGAGGTGCCGGACTGGTATATCTGGTCCTGCAAAAAAATCAAGTACATGTTCCCGAAGGCACATGCGGCTGCCTATGTCATGATGGCCTGGCGCATCGGCTACTGCAAAATCTTTTACCCGCTTGCTTACTATGCAGCCTACTTTACGATACGCGCGACCGGTTTCAGTTACGAGAGCATGTGTCAGGGCAAGGAGCGGCTTGAGTTCCTGCTTGCGGAGCTCGGCAAACGGAATTACAAGGGAAACCGAACGAACCCGTTGACCCCGAAGGAAGAGGATATGATTAAGGATGGGAGAATCGCGCAGGAGATGTATGCGCGCGGCTTTTCGTTCCTGCCGATCGATCTATACCGCGTCAGCGCGACACAATTTACCATTGTCGACGCGAAAATTATGCCGGCGCTCACCTCGATCGACGGACTCGGGGAGAGTGCGGCGGAGCAAATTGTGCGGGCGGCGGCCGAGGGTGCGTTCATTTCGAAAGACGACTTCCGTTCCCGGAGCGGCGTCGGACAAACCACCTGCGATCTGCTCGACCGGCTCGGCATACTCGGAAAACTGCCGGAATCGAACCAGCTCTCGCTCTTTGATTTCAGCTGAGCGGCGTTTGACAAACAGAACCGGAAATCTTAAAATTATGGTTTAAAGACATGGAAGACGGAGGTAAGACGATGGACTATTCGTTTCAAAAGATAGAGCCGAAGTGGCAGGCTAAATGGGAAGAAGAGGGCATCTTCCACGCGAAGGACTTTTCGGAAAAGCCGAAGTTCTACGGACTCGTGGAGTTCCCCTATCCGAGCGGTGCAGGTATGCACGTGGGTCACATCAAGGCGTACTCGAGCATTGAGGTGATTTCGAGAAAGCGGAGAATGCAGGGCTACAACGTGCTCTTCCCGATCGGATTTGACGCCTTCGGTCTTCCGACCGAGAACTATGCGATTAAGACCAACACGCACCCGCGTTACATCACGGACAAGAACATCGAGAAGTTCTCGGAGCAGTTAAAGCGCGTCGGCTTCTCTTTTGACTGGACGCGTGTCATCGACACCTCCCGCGACGATTACTACAAGTGGACGCAGTGGATCTTCCTGAAGCTCTTTGAGAAGGGACTCGTGTTCCGCAATAAGACCCTGGTCAATTACTGCCCCTCTTGTAAGGTCGTGCTCTCGAACGAGGACAGCCAGGGCGGCAAGTGCGATATCTGTCACTCGGATGTCGTGCAGCTTTCAAAGGATGTCTGGTACTTAAAGATTACCGAGTACGCGGACAAGTTGCTTCTGGGACTCGACGAGGTGGATTACCCCGAGAACATTAAGCAGCAGCAGCTCAACTGGATCGGAAAGTCGACCGGTGCTTTCGTGAAATTTCCGCTGAAGGATGTGAACGAAGAGCTTGAGGTCTATACAACGCGCTGCGACACACTCTTCGGTGTGACTTTCATGGTCATTGCGCCGGAGCACCCGCTCATCGACAAGCTTGCGGACCGCATCGGAAACATGGACGCTGTGCTCGCCTACCGCGAGGAAGCTTCTCACAAAACCGAGTTTGAGCGCACCCAGCTTGTCAAGGACAAGACGGGCGTTCGCATCGAGGGCCTCAGCGCGCTAAACCCGGTGAGCGGCAAGGAAATCCCGATTTTCATCTCCGATTATGTCATGATGGGCTACGGCACCGGTGCCATTATGGCGGTTCCGGCGCACGACCAGCGTGACTACGAGTTCGCAAAGCGCTTTGATATTGAGATTATCCCGGTCATTGAGGGCGGGGATCTCGAGAAAGAGGCGTACAGCGGCGACGGCGTTATGATTAATTCCGAGTTCCTGAACGGATTTACCAACAAGAAGGATTCGATTGCGCGCATGCTGGAGTTCCTCCGGGAGAAGGGCATAGGACATGCGGGTGTTCAGTTTAAGATGAAAGACTGGGCGTTTAACCGCCAGCGCTATTGGGGTGAGCCGATTCCGCTGATTCACTGCCCGAACTGCGGCGTGGTCGCGGTTCCCTACGAGGAGCTTCCGCTTCGCCTGCCCGATATGGATAACTTTAAGCCCGGCGAGGACGGACAGTCGCCGCTCGCGAAAGTAGATTCCTTCGTAAACTGCACTTGTCCGAAGTGCGGCGGCGCGGCAAAGCGCGAGACCGATACCATGCCGCAGTGGGCGGGTTCCTCTTGGTACTTCCTTCGTTACTGCGACCCGCACAACAGCGAGAAGTTCGCGGACAGAGAAAAGATCAACTACTGGATGCCGGTGGACTGGTATAACGGCGGTATGGAGCACGTAACCCGCCATTTGATTTACTCCCGTTTCTGGCATCACTTCCTCTACGATCTCGGTGAAGTCAATACGCCGGAGCCGTATAAGAAGCGCTCGGCGCAGGGACTTATCCTCGGGCCGGACGGCGAAAAGATGAGTAAGTCGAAGGGCAATGTCGTGGATCCGCTTGATATCGTTTCGCAGTACGGTGCGGATACCCTGCGTGTCTACGTGCTCTTCATGGGTGATTATGCGTCCGCGGCACCGTGGAACGACAGTTCGGTGAAGGGTTGCCGTCGCTTCCTGGAGCGCGTATTCGCCCTGCAGGATATTGTGGTGCCTGAGACGGTAAAAGCACTCGAGGCGCCGCTACACAAGACCATCAAGAAGGTCTCCTCGGATATTGAGGAGCAGAAGTTCAACACCGCGATTGCCGCGCTCATGACCTTCATGAACGAAGTCGGCAGAGAGAAGAAGATCGGAAAAGAGCAGTTGCTCAGCTTCGTGAAGCTTCTGAATCCCTTCGCGCCGCACATTGCGGAGGAGATTTATCAGGCACAGGGCGGCGAGGGTTCTTTGCAGCTGGCTTCCTGGCCGGAATACGACGAGGCAAAGACCGTCGATGAGAGCATCGAAATCGGCGTGCAGGTGAACGGTAAGCTCCGAGCGACTGTGACCATTCCGACGAACTGTGAGAAAGAGGAAGCCCTTGCCCTCGCAAAGGCGGATGAGAAGGTGCAGGCCGCGCTCGACGGCAAGAACCTGGTCAAGGAAATTTATGTGCCGAACAAGATTGTGAACCTTGTTGCGAAGTGAGTTTTGTTATGAATCGAAGAGAGGCCCCGTACTTGCCATGAAAGGCAAGCCCGGGGCTTTTTTACGTCTTGGTGTCCTGCGTAACCCGTATATAGGGCGCTTCTAAGGACAGCGGCTTCTTTTGCGGCATTTTCGAACAATACGTGGAAAGTAAGTGGAAAGAAAGCGGATATCCGCGTCTTCTCGGCTTGTGAATTCTTCGGCGTAATTTCCTTTTTTCTTTTCAAATTTTTGTTGACAAGAGCGGGGCTGTCCAGTATACTGTCAAAGCATTGAGGAAACAGTTCGAGGCGTGGCTCAGTTTGGTAGAGCGCAGCGTTCGGGACGCTGAGGCCGCAAGTTCGAATCTTGTCGCCTCGACTCGCTCTTTTTAGAGCAGATGCAACACAGTAAGGCCGATTGGTCAAGCGGTCAAGACGGAGCCCTCTCACGGCTCAAACCCGGGTTCGATTCCCGGATCGGTCATTTCCGAGGTAAGTCCTCGGTATCGAAACACAGTTTTATTCGAGGCGTGGCTCAGTTTGGTAGAGCGCAGCGTTCGGGACGCTGAGGCCGCAAGTTCGAATCTTGTCGCCTCGACTTGCTCTTTATGAGCAGATGTAACACAGTAAGGCCGATTGGTCAAGCGGTCAAGACGGAGCCCTCTCACGGCTCAAACCCGGGTTCGATTCCCGGATCGGTCAGTTTGCTTTCGTAGCGCAGTTGGTAGCGCAACGCATTCGTAATGCGTGGGTCGCCGGTTCAAGTCCGGCCGAAAGCTCGATTAAGCTCAGGCATGTGCCTGAGCTTTTTTGATGTCATATTCAGCACCATTCCCGCAAGCTTTTTCGCAAGATAGGTTCTTCTCTAATATGGAAGCTTTTGCTATACTGAATCCAAAGTCTGTTTTGGACTTTGGGGATAGGAGGAGATAAATGGATAATCAGGAGCTGAAACGAAATGCGATAAAGCTGCGGAGAGGCATACTCCGCTCCACGCACGCGGCTGCGTCCGGACACCCGGGCGGTTCGCTCTCGGCAACGGAGCTTTTTACGCTGCTCTATTTTGAGGAACTACAGGTTGATCCGAAGAATCCGGACGATTCGAAGAGAGACCGCTTTGTGCTCTCCAAGGGACACTGTGCGCCCGGTCTCTACGCGGCACTTGCGGCACGCGGCTTTTTCCCGGAGGAGGATCTTTTGACCCTTCGCCACATCGGCTCCTATTTACAGGGACATCCGGATAGAAGCACATTCCGGGCGTCGATATGTCGAGCGGTTCCCTGGGCCAGGGCATTTCCGCTGCGGTCGGTATGGCGCTCGCGGCAAAGATTTACGGCGATTCCTACCGCACCTACGCGCTGCTCGGTGACGGAGAGATTGAAGAGGGAGAGGTCTGGGAGGCCGCTATGCTCGCGGGCTTCCGTAAGCTGGATAACCTTGTAGTGATTGTGGACAACAACAATCTGCAGATAGACGGTCCGATCGACGAGGTGAATTCCCCCTATCCGATTGACAAGAAGTTTGCGGCCTTCAATTTCCACGTAATCAATGTGGAGGACGGCAATGACTTCGATCAGCTTCGCGCTGCGTTTGCGGAGGCGAGAAACACGAAGGGCTGTCCGACGGCCATTGTCATGAAGACGGTGAAGGGCAAGGGCATTTCCTTTATGGAGAATCAGGTCGGCTGGCACGGCAAGGGCCCGAACGATGAGGAGCTCGAAAAGGCACTGGCGGAACTGGACAAGGCGGAGGAGATGTTATGAGTCAGGGAAAGAAGATTGCGACTCGCGAGAGCTACGGCAGAACCCTCGCGGAGCTTGGTAAAGAGCACGAGGACTTCCTCGTTTTGGATGCGGACCTCGCAGGTTCCACGAAGACCGCGGTATTCCGCAAGGCATTTCCGGAGCGTCACATCAACTGCGGCATTGCGGAGCAGAACATGGTCGGTGTCGCAGCCGGCATCGCTGCGACCGGCCGAGTGGCGTTTGCAAGTTCGTTCGCGATGTTTGCGGCCGGCAGAGCCTATGAGCAGATTCGAAACTCCGTCGGCTACCCGCAGCTCAATGTGAAGATTGCGGCTACCCACGGCGGCATTTCGGTCGGTGAAGACGGCGCAACCCACCAGTGCAACGAAGACTTTGCGCTGATGCGCACCATTCCCGGCATGGTGGTCATGGTTCCGTCCGACGATGTCGAGGCGGAGGCTATGGTGCGTGCGGCATATGCGCACAAGGGACCTGTCTACATGCGCTTTAGCCGCCTTGCGACGCCGGTGTTCAACAATCCGGAGACCTACAAGTTTGAAATCGGCAAGGCGATTACGATGCGCGAGGGCAAGGATGTCGCAATTATCGCTGCCGGTCTCCCGCTCGCTTCCGCGATGGAAGCGGCAGAGAAGCTCGCGGCCGAGGGGATAGAGGCACGTGTCATCGATATGCACACCATTAAGCCGCTCGATGAGGAGGCAGTGCTTCGCGCGGCGAAGGAAATCGGGAAGATTGTCACGGTTGAGGAGCACTCGATCATCGGCGGTCTCGGCTCCGCGGTCGCGGAAGTGCTCGCAGAGCAGTGCCCGGCAAAGTTAAAGCGTGTCGGCATCTATGACCGCTATACGGAATCCGGTCCCGCGGAGGCGCTGATTCACCACTACGGTCTGGACGGCGAAGGCGTGTACAACGCTGTCAAGGCATTTCTCGGCTGAGACGGAAGAGAGACCGCTTGCAGAGTCAGGGGGATAAAATGGGAAAGAAAATACTGGTGACACGTTCTTCGCTGCCGCCGATCGAGGAGTATGTCGAAGAGATACGTGATATTTTCGAGAGTCACTGGCTTACCAATATGGGTGCAAAACATGAGGCGTTGACAGAGGAGCTTCGCGAGTTTTTCGGAGTCCGGGAGCTCACGCTCTTTCAAAACGGGCACCTGGCGCTCGAGTTTGCACTGCAGGCTTTGGAACTCAGCGGTGAAGTCATTACGACCCCGTTTACCTTTGCCTCAACCACTTGGGCCATCATCCGCTCGGGTCTTACACCTGTATTCTGTGACATCGATCCCGAGACCTATACCCTGGATCCGGCGAAACTGGAGTCCCTGATTACCGAGCGCACGGCAGCCATACTTCCCGTGCACGTCTACGGCAATCTCTGCGACACCGAGGCACTCGCGGAAATCGCGGCACGGCATAAGCTTCCGTTGATTTACGATGCGGCGCATGCCTTCGGTGTCCGAAAGAACGGCGTGAGTGCGGCTGCATTCGGAGATATGTCTATGTTCTCCTTCCATGCGACCAAGGTTTTTCACACGATTGAAGGCGGAGCGGTTTGCTGCCGGGACAAGGAACTCAGTACGAAGCTCTTTCGTCTGAAGAACTTCGGCATCGAGGAAAATGAAACTTACTGTGTCGGCGGCAACGGTAAGATGAATGAGTTTGAAGCAGCCATGGGGCTCTTAAACCTGCGCCATTTGCCGGAGGAACTGGCAAAGCGGCAGCGTGTCTATACGCACTACGTAGAACTGCTCTCGGAGGTCGAGGGACTCAAACTCCCCAAGCAGCAAGCGGGTGTCACGGCAAATTACGCCTACTTTCCCGTTGTGTTCACGGATACCTACGGCGAGACACGGGATGAGGCGGCGCTTCGCCTACAAGCGAAGGGTTACTATCCGCGAAAGTACTTTTATCCCTGCACCAATGCGTTCCCGTTTCTCAACGGGCGCATCGATCCGGGCCACACGCCGATTGCGGAAGATATTTCGAAACGCGTGCTGACGCTTCCGCTCTATGCGGATTTGGAGCTCGCGGACGTGGAGCAAATTTGCCGCATCCTGCGGCGCGAAGCATGAGAGGAAGCATGATTAAAGCAATTATTTTTGACCTGGACGACACACTCTTTGATTTCAAGAGAGCGCATGTCGAAGGGATGAAGGCATGGGCGGCATACGCGGAACAGCAGTTTCATATTTCGCCCGATGAGACCATCAGCGAAGTGAGCGCTCTCGTCAAGGAGCAGGCGGAGAAGATAGGACCGCTTGCGGCCTCCCATAACCGTGTGTTGCGCGCAGAGCTCTGGCTTGAGAAGCACGGGCTTCCCCTGTTTCCGCATGCGACTGCGCTTGCGGAGCGCTATTGGGAAGCGCTCATTGCGGCGGCAGAGCCGACCGAAGGCGCAGCGGAAGTTCTGCGAGATTTGCAGATGCGCGGCTTCTTAATCGGAGTCGGCACCAATATGACGGCCTATGTGCAGTACAAGAAGATTGAGAAGCTGGGGCTCGGTTCCTACATCGATTTTATTGTGACCAGCGAAGTCTGCGGCGTGGATAAGCCGATACGTCATTTCTTTAAGTATTGCCTGAAGAAGGCGAACGAGGTGCTGGAACGGCAGGGTAGGAGAGAGCGCATTGAGATTAATGAGATTCTCTTTATCGGCGACTCCCCGAAGCACGATGTCGAAGGAGCGCGCAACGCAAAGATGCACGCCCTGCTCTTTGATCCTGCGGGACGTCATCCGGAAGAAGAGGAGCGCATACAGTCATTCCGTGAGATTTCGGAAGTGCTGGAGCGATTCGGTTGAGGTGTGTGTTCGAAACAAAGCCCCCTTTATCGATATGTATCGATAAAGGGGGCTTTTGCGTTACAGCGAGGCTTAAGTTTCAGCAAAACTGATTAAGAAGTCCGAAGGTAGTTCGCGGCGTACTCTGTAATCAGGAGCCGAGATATAACGTTGTTACAAAACTTGAACGGTGATTTCGGGGGGCTGCTTGTTCATACGCTGCATTGCATGTTTCGCTTTGGTCAAAGCGCCGGCTGCGGCTGTCCAAGCGAAGCGTAAGCCGAGGGGCGGTTCAGAATATCCATGAACTGCTCACCGGTGATGGTCTCCTTCTCGTAGAGGAACTGCGCAAGTTCGTTTAACTTGTCCTTGTTTTCGCGGAGCAGGGCAACAGCCTTATCGTGCTGTTCCTGAACCAGGGCCACAACGCGCTTATCAATTTCCTCAAGTGTTTTTTCCGAGCAGGTTGAAGTGCTCTCGTCGCCGAGATAGCGGCTGTTCCGCTGGGAGAGCTGTACCATGCCAAACTGCTCGTCCATGCCGTACTGGGTAATCAAGGATCTCGCAATCTTGGTTGCCTGCTCAATGTCGTTCGAAGCGCCGGTCGTGATGACGCCGAATTCCACCTCCTCGGCGGCGCGTCCCGCGGTATAGGTGCATATTTTATTGAGTAAATCCTCTTTCGTGTAGAGGTATTTATCGTGTTCCTCGACCTGGAGGGTGTAGCCGAGGGCGCCGGAAGTGCGGGGGATAATCGTAATTTTCTGCACCGGCGCGGAGTGGTTTTGCAGCGCGGCGACCAAAGCATGGCCAATCTCATGATAGGCGACGGTTGCCTTCTCCTTGTCGGTCAGTACCGCATTTTTCTTCTGATAGCCCGCAATGACGGTCTCGACGCTCTCTTCAAGGTCCTGTTGGTTTGCAACCTTGCGGCCGCTTCGGACCGCGCGGAGCGCGGCCTCGTTGATGATGTTCGCGAGCTCTGCACCGGAGGCACCGGAGGCCATGCGCGCAATCGTGTGGAAGTTTACATTGTCCGCAAGGCGCACCTTCTTTGCGTGCACCTTGAGTATTTCT
The DNA here is from genome assembly GCF_030644385.1 of Stomatobaculum sp. F0698. GTDB lineage: Bacteria > Bacillota > Clostridia > Lachnospirales > Lachnospiraceae > Moryella. Next base: position 855,530 of record NZ_CP130060.1, read on the forward strand.
TCTCTGCCCTTTAAATCCGGGAGTTCCACAGGAATGCGGCGGTCAAAGCGGCCGGGGCGAAGCAGTGCCGGGTCCAGAGATTCGGGGCGGTTGGTCGCGGCAAGGATGATGACACCCGAGTTTCCCTCGAAGCCGTCCATCTCGGTGAGCAGCTGGTTCAGGGTCTGCTCGCGCTCGTCGTTTCCGCCGAAGGAGCCCGCGGAACGCTTTCCGCCGATGGCATCGATCTCGTCGATAAAGACAATGCAGGGGGATTTCGCCTTGGCCTGCTGGAAGAGATCGCGCACCTTGGAGGCGCCCATGCCTACAAACATCTCGACAAATTCCGAACCGGAAATCGAGAAGAAGGGGACATTGGACTCACCGGCGACCGCCTTTGCGAGCAGGGTCTTACCGGTTCCGGGCGGTCCCACAAGCAGGATGCCCTTCGGCATCTGCGCGCCGATTGCGGTGTACTGGCTCGGGTCCTTTAAGTACTGCACAATTTCCTGCAGACTTTCTTTTGCCTCGTCCTCGCCCGCCACATCGTGGAAGTGAATGCCGTCCGTGGACTGCACATACTCCTTTACGTTGCTCTTACCGAAGTTGCCGAAGGGGCTGCCGCCGAGACCGCCTCCCATGCCGCCGCCCATCTTGGAGGCGAGGGAGCTGAACTGACGGCTCAGAATTTGCCAGAAAATCATCATGATGATAATCGGGATGACCCAGTTGTAGAGCAACTTCTCCATGGGCGTCTGCACATGGACAATGTCGGTGCGGAAGTCTGCGCCCGCGTTGTAAAGACGCTGGGTCAGGTCGGGATCCGTCATGACGCCGGTCTTATAGATGGCGTTCTGTCCCTTTTCGGTGAAGATGATTTGATTCGAGTCCACCTGGACCTTGTCGATTTTCTGTTGGGAGGTCAGGTCCATGAAGACATTGTAGGAAACTTCTTTGACTCTCGCGTTCTGCAACTGCGGGACGATGACCGCGTTCAAGAACAGGGTAATCAGAAGAATCACAAAGTACAGATTGGGAATCAGCGGTTTTGGCTGCTTGGGTTCCTTGTGCTCCTGCATAACGTTCTCCTTTGCTGTGATATGTTATATAGTTTGTAGCACAAGCTAGTAAGATAAGCAAGGGAGCGTGTGAAAAGTTTACCAAAAGATTAGAAATAGACGCTTGCCTTGCAGCAGCAGACGAAGAAGAGAGCGGGAGCAGACACAATGCACGAGTGGGAGAGGCGGATGTAGCAAGATATCGGATAGAGCGCAGAGGAAAAATAGGTCTAAGAAAGTCGAATGTACTACAAGGGAAAATGGGCATACCCCTCATAGAGGGAGCAGTCGCGCGGAGAGGATATCAGGTAAGAATACCGGAGAAATCACAAGAAAATAACACCTTTTACAGTAAGAACAAGGAGTCAAGGGATAAGTAAGTGAGAGAGAAAGTGAGCAAAGAGACGGAGATAAGGATGAAAATGGAGAAAGATAAGAAACAAGAGAAGAGAGCAGCGAAGACAATATGAAAGAGGAAAGCGCAGAATCAGAACCGCGCGTAAAACCAAAGAGTTTGCGGCACAAAAAAACTCTGCCGATCATCGGCAGAGTTTTCATCGTGGGACCGAGGAGGCTCGAACTCCTGACCTTTCGCGTGTGAGGCGAACGCTCATCCCAGCTGAGCTACGATCCCGCAAAGCACTAGTACATAATAGCATATCGGATGAAAATTGCAAGTGTTTTTTGGGAGTAGACACAATCGGAAGAACTTATGAAAGCAGGCTCTTAAGGTCTTCGTAGAAAGTCGGCGCGGAAATATTCACACAGTCGGGATCGGAAATACGCACTTCCCCGTCGGTCACGAGGGAGAGAATCGCAAAGCTCATTGCGATTCGGTGATCCGAATAGCTCTCGACCGCCTCGCCGTGAAGCGCGGCGCCGCCGTCGATGATGAGGCCGTCCTCGGTTTCCTCCACCGTAGAACCGAGGCGGGAGAGCCCCTCCGCCATGGTGCGGATGCGGTTGGATTCCTTTACTTTCAATTCCGCCGCATCGCGTATCACGGTGCGCCCCTCGGCGACAGCGGCTGCCGCCGCAAGTACGGGGAGTTCATCGATTAAGCGCGGAATCAGCGCGCCGCCGATTTCGGTGCCGTGAAGCGGCGCGTAGCGCACCAAAAGATCCGCCGCCGGTTCACTGTCTTCGTTCCTAACTTCCAGAACTTCAATCTTGGCGCCCATTGCGCGGAGTGCGGAAATCACACCGTCTCTTGTCGGGTTGATGCCTACATTTCGGAGCACCACTTCACTGCCCGGCACAATACTCGCGCCGACCAGGAAAAAGGCAGCGGAACTGATATCGCCCGGCACGGAAATCTCAGTGCCGTAGAGATTTTGGGTCTCGGTGACCGTGACGGAGGGACGGTCCTCGAAGTTGCCGGTTAAGACCTTTGCACCGAAGCTGCGAAGCATGCGTTCGGTATGGTCGCGGGAAAGTGCGGGTTCGGTGACCGTGGTCTGCCCCGAGGCATAGAGACCTGCAAGCAGGACAGCGGATTTTACCTGGGCAGAGGCAATCGGAGAATTAAAATGGATGCCGTAGAGCTGCTTGCCGTGAACAGAGAGGGGGGCACAGTCGTTTCCGGAGACACTGGTGATATCTGCCCCCATCGCGCGAAGCGGTATCATGATGCGCTTCATCGGGCGGCGCTGAATCGAAGCGTCTCCGCTCAGCACGGAGTTAAAGTGTTGCGCGGCCAGAACGCCGCTTAAGAGCCGCGTCGTGGTGCCGCTGTTGCCGCAGTCAAGTATCCCGGCGGGTGCTGTTAATTCTCTTAGGCCACGACCGAAAACTTTTACCGAGTTGCCGTTCTGCTCAATCTGAACGCCCATACTGCGGAAGCAGCGTATGGTGGAGAGGCAGTCTTCTCCGGGCAAAAAGCCCTCAATCTCTGTGGTGCCGGTCGCAAGAGAGCCGAGCATTACGGCGCGGTGAGAAATGGATTTATCGCCGGAAACGGTGAGCGTGCCGCGGAGCGGCTTGAAAGCAGGGGTATTCATGAATCGTCCTTTCTTATTCCTTACGAACAAATAACAAACTGTCTCAGCGGTTCATTTCAAGTTCAAAGCCGTAGCCGCACAAAAGAGTCGCGGCTTTCTGACAACTCTCGGCATCGTAGAATTCAATGCGCAGAGCGCCGTCTCCGCTCTCACGGTTGTGGTTGATGCCGATGTTCTTTACGTTCACGCTGCCTGCCGCAAGAATTGCGGCAATGACGGAAATGGCACCGGGCTTATCCGAGACATGCACCGAGAAGGAGTACTGTGCACTGAGGAGCCCGGCGGCATCGCTGAACTGGTCACGAAATTTGCCGGATTTTAAGAAGAGTTCATGGATGTCTTGCATATTGTCCGCTTCCAAAGAGCTGCGTATCTCCGTGAGGGAGTTGATATAGAGATTCAATACCGTGAGCACGGCCTCCCGATTCGAGGAGAAAATCTGCTGCCACATGATGGGTGAGGAGCTTGCAATCCGCGTGATATCTTTGAAGCCGCCCGCGGCGAGGGAGCGCATGGTATGCGCCTCGTTGTCCGTGTCCTTCACGAGGTTCACAAGCGCAGCCGCAATGAGATGGGGGAGATGAGAAATGGTCGCAACCGCGCGGTCGTGGGTCGCCGCATCGATCACATAAGGGTTTGCAAGCATGGTGCGGACCAGGGCGTCCATGCGCGACAGCATTTCGGGCTTCGTGTCTACGGTCGGGCAGAGCAGATAGAAGATGTTTTCGAGAAGCAGAGCATCCGCGTAGGTATAACCGCTCTTCTCGGAACCTGCCATCGGGTGACCGCCCACAAACTGCGCACCGAGTCCGAGGCGAAGCACCTCTTGCTCTATGCTCTGTTTGCTGCTGCCCACATCGGTGATCAGGGTGTCCGGCGTCAAAACATCGCGGAGTGACGCGAGGTAGCTCCCGTTTGTCTCAACCGGAGCGCAGAGGAAAACCGCATCGCAGTCGGCAAGACAGGGCTCCGCGCCTGAGAGGATGCGGTCCACCGTGCCGTCGGCACGTGCCTCCTCCAACATCTCCCGCGAAGGCATATATGCATAAATTTGACAGTCGGGCTCCTCTGCTTTCAGTGCCTTTGCAATGGAACCACCGATGAGTCCGAGACCGATGAAACCGTAAGTCATAAGCATCCTCCTGAGAATACCTTATATTTTATAGGCTCTAACTTTTGCTGTCAACAAAGCGTAATTTGTGCGCTATGCTGTAAATGCCTTGCAATTTTAGGCTAAAATTAGTAGAATAATTGGAGATAAAAGCTCGGCTCGAACAGCTGTTATCGGGATATCAACGAATAGGAGGAGCTGTTTACAATGAAAGTTTACGAGACTTCACAGATTCGAAACGTCGTGCTCATGGGACACGGAGGTGCCGGAAAAACGACGCTTGCAGAGGCTTGTGCCTTTGTCGGCGGTGCGGTGAAAAAGATGGGCAGTGTTCCGCAGGGTTCAACGCTCAGCGACTACGATAAGGAAGAGCAGCGCCGCGGCTTCTCCATCAGCACAGCGCTCATTCCGGTCGAATATACGGATCAGGACGCAGAGCCGGTTAAAATCAATTTCCTTGATACCCCGGGGTATTTCGATTTCGTCGGCGAGGTGGAAGAGGCAGTCGCAGCAGCGGATGCGGCTGTGATTGTCATTAACTGCAAGGCGGGCGTGGAGCCCGGAACGATTAAGGCATGGGAACTCTGCGAGAAGCTCCGCCTGCCGCGCATTTTCTTTGTGACCAATATGGACGATGACAAGGCGAGCTATCGCGAACTCCTGTTGAGACTGGAGTCCCGCTTCGGTAAGCGCGTTGCACCGCTGCATCTTCCCATTCGTGAGAACGAGAAGTTTGTCGGCTTTGTCAACGTCGTCAAGATGAAGGGACGCCGCTTTGCGACGAACAGCGCGGAGTATACGGATTCGGATATCCCGGATTACTCCGAACACAACTTAAAGATTGCGCGCGAAGCTTTGCTCGAGGCAGTTGCGGAGTCCAGCGAAGAGTTCATGGAGCGCTATTTCTCGGGCGAGAGCTTTACCGAGGAGGAGATTTACAGCGCACTTCGCGAGCAGGTTGCGACCGGTGATATGGCGCCGGTCATGATGGGTTCCGGCGTGAATGCGCAGGGCGCAAACGCGCTGATGAATGCCATTGTCCGCTACTTCCCCTCGCCAGAGAGAGCGGCACGGGACAGCGGCGTGGATTTGACGACAGGTGAGCACTTTGTTGCCAACTATAAGCCGGACGTGAACCTCTCGATGAAGGTCTTTAAGACCATCGCGGATCCGTTCATCGGCAAGTACAGCTTGGTAAAGGTCTTGACCGGCGTGCTCCGCGCGGACAGCGAGCTCTTCAACACGGGTAAGGAAGTCGAGGAGAAGAGCGGCAAGATTTATGTGCTCCGCGGCAAGGAGGCAATCGAGGTCTCCGAACTTCGCCCGGGCGATATCGGTGCAATGGCAAAGCTGAACGAGACCGAGACCGGCGATACGCTTGCGCGGAAGCAGGCACCGATACTCTACAACGCACCGCAGATTTCGAAGCCCTACACCTATAAGGCTTATGTGGCTAAGAACAAAGGCGATGAGGACCGCATTGCGTCCGGACTCGCGAAGCTCATGGAAGAGGACCGCACGCTCCGCGCCGAGGTCGACGCCGAGAACCGCCAGTCCCTGCTCTACGGCATCGGCGATCAGCAGCTTGACATTGTCGTGAGCAAGCTCGCAAGTCGTTATAAGGCGGAGATAGTCCTTGAGAAACCGAAGTTTGCGTTCCGTGAAACCATACGCAAGAAAGTCGAATCGGCGGGGCGCTACAAGAAGCAGTCGGGCGGTCACGGCCAGTTCGGCGATGTCAAGATGAGCTTTGAGCCCTCCGGCGATCTGGAAAAGGCTTATGTCTTTGAAGAAAAGGTATTCGGCGGCGCGGTCCCGAAGAACTACTTCCCGGCGGTCGAGAAGGGGATTGCAGAGTGCTGCAAGAAGGGCCCGCTCGCGGCATACCCCGTTGTCGGTCTGAAGGCGGTGTTGCTCGACGGTTCCTACCACCCGGTGGATTCCTCCGAGCTTGCGTTCAAGATGGCGGCCAGCATGGCATTTAAGAAGGGCTTCCTCGAGGCAACGCCCGTGCTCCTTGAGCCCATTGTTGCGCTCACGGTGCGCGTGCCGGATGCAAACACCGGCGATGTGATGGGAGATTTGAATCGCAGAAGAGGCAGAGTGCTGGGTATGGAGTCCGATCACCACGGCAGACAGCTGATTCACGCGGACATTCCGGCGTCCGAACTCTACGGTTACGGCGCAGACCTTCGCTCCCTGAGCGGCGGTCTCGGCGAGTTCTCCTACGAGTTCAGCCGCTACGAACAGTGCCCGGGCGATGTGCAGAAGCGCGAGGTCGAGGCAAGAGCTTCGCTTTTGAAGGGCGAAGAAGAATAAGAAGGAAGGCGTATCCCCGGCATGTAAAAGTGCCGGGGATTTTTTGCTGCTCAGAGCATCCGCCTTACAGTATGTCCGGAGAATCACGCCATGAAGTATGTAAGCTGTCCTTCTTGCGGAGAGACTTGCATTTCATCATCATCCGAAGAGAAGCATCGGTCCGCAGCCCGGCGACGCCATTAGAGTCGCAGAGTTCTTTTGAGCGTTTCAGCGTTTGAAACCCTATATTCTCGGTCATGATAACGAGCCGGATGAGGAAGATCTTGCGATTGAGACGATAAGGGATGCTTATGAGAAAATTCATCGAAGTCATAAAAACGTAAACGCTTTCTGACTGGAGTTCCGCGTCGCTTCATGAGAAAATAGAGGCAGTTACCGATGGAAGCAAACACGGAGAGGTCATCGAGGTGACCGAACGGAGGAAATCACGATGCGAAAAAGAAACCCCGGTATTCAGATTTTGTCGGCGGCGGCGCTTGCGACTGCGCTGCTCTTTGCCGGTTGCGGACAGAAGGCGGATCATAAGGAGAACACCGAGAGCAGCGAAGCGGCGGCCGAGGAGACTGTGCCTGAGCGTCCTGCTTACAGTTACCAGTCGGAGGAGAGTCAGAGTGACGGCTTCCGCCACTTTAAGGATGCTTCGGGGAGAGAGGTCGCGGTCAAAGCGGACATCTCGCGCGTTGCGGTGCTCTCGACCGATGCCCAGTCCTACCTCTATATGATTGCGCCGGAGAAGCTCGTGTCGGTCTGGCACAATGCGAAACAGGAGGAGTATATCGACGCGGCGTATCGTGGCCTCACGGCGATCGGCAATGTCAAGGCGAGCGAACAGAAAGACACGCTGCTTTCCTTTGCACCGGAAGTCATTATCTATATGTCGGACGGAAACGAGAAGGAAACCGGAACCGGCGCGATGGCGGAACGGCTTCAGACGGAGTTCGGCGTTCCGGTGGTTGAAATCGATTCGAGTTTTGCCGGCCAGGGCAATGCCTTTCGTATGCTCGGAGATCTCCTTGGCAAGCGGGAGCGAGGCGAGGAACTCGGAAGCTATATGGACAGTGTCTATCGGAAGGTTGCGACGGTTGCGGCGGCTGGCAAGGACAAGACCAAGTTGCTCTGTTTCCGCGGTGCGGCGGGGAACCAAGTGCTCCCGAAGAGCGCAAAGGCGAGTGAAATTGTGAATTTGCTCGCCGATAACCTCGCGGAGATTTCCGGCACCGAGGCGCAGCAGCGAAGCGGTCTCATGATACTGGAGGCAGATGAGGTGAAGGAACTCAATCCCGCGGTGATTATCACCGATACCGAGAGTTTCCTTCAGCAAATCAACAGTGACAGCAGTTGGCAGGAGCTTGCGGCCGTTAAAAACACACAGGTCTACAAGACGCCGACCAGACCGCGGGCTTGGCTGTTTACTCCGGCACAGTACCCGATCGGTGCTCTCTGGCTTGCGAAGACGCTCTATCCGGAGGCTGCGAATTACGATCTGGAACAGGAGGTCAAGCAGTACTATCAAACTTGCTATGCGAAGCGTTTGAGCACGGAAGAGTACGAGGCGCTCTATCGCGCGAAACAACACGAGCACTGAGGAGCGCGTCATCACCGATGGCAGGGGATTTGATAGCAGACAGTTGTCGCTTTGTGAAGTTTAGACAAGGTTAGGGAATTAACTTGCTTTTTTGTCTGAAAAAAACTACAATCTTAAGCGAGAATTAAGAAAAACTAAAGGGGATCGACATGAAGAAGATTGTAGGTGTGCTTGCGGCACTCTCCCTTGCGCTTGCGATGCCTTGGACAGCAGCGGCAGCCGAATGGAAGATGAGTAACGGCAGATGGTGGTACAGCTTGGACGGCGGCCGATATCCGGTGAACGGGTGGATGTGGATCGACGGCGACCGGGACGGCATTGCCGAGTGCTATTATTTTGACGGCGCAGGCTATCTACTGCAAAATACCCTGACCCCGGATCACTGCCGCGTGAACGGAAACGGTGCTTGGGTCGATGTTAACGGCAGAGTCTATACGCGCAGAGTTGCGGTCACAAATCCCGCCGACACAAGTCCGGCATTTCAGATAGAAGCGGAGCGGCAAGCTGTGTTGCGGCTTGTCAATGAAGAGAGAACCAAGCGGGGACTGGTTCCGCTCACCTCAGAGCCTGTGCTGGAGAGCATTGCGGATCGGCGCGCGCAGGAAATCGTGCAGCTCTTCTCACACAATCGACCGAACGGACAGAGTTATGACAGTCTCTATAGAGAGCGCGGTGTGACAGGCTACGGCTACTGGGGCGAGAATATTGCGATGGGACAATCGAATGCGAATGCGGTTGTCACGGCTTGGATGAACAGTGAAGGACATCGCGAAAATATTTTAAAACCCGAGTACAGAAAAATCGGGATCGGTGTGTATTACCTGAATGACACGCCGTATTGGGTGCAAAACTTCGGCGGTTATTAATTAAGACGAAACGATAACGCTTTTGGGGAGGGCGGAAACATGAAAAAGACACGTTCTGCATTGGTTTTGACCTGCGCTTTGTTGGCACTCGGCACGGCTGCGTGCGGCGAGAAGAAAACGAAAACGCCTGAGACAACGGAGAGCGTTGCGGCTCGGGAATCAACGCAGGCGGAGGAGACCAAGCAGGCGGGCGAGGCAAAGCTTGAGACGCCGGAGCAGCTTGCAGTCTCGTTGCTGGTTCGAAACTCCGGGCGGGAAATCGTGAACCTCGAGCCGAACGGCATGGGGATTGAGGAGAAGCATCACAGCTATCCGGATTGGACCGAGGTCCCAAGGCTTCCCGATGCGGCCTCCGAGGGACTTCATAAGGCCATGCAGGCTTACGAAGAGAGTCAGCTTACCGCGCTCAAGCAATTTGCGGCAGCGCATCAGAATAAAACGGAACAAGATTACAACTATCAATATGCGGGCGATGTGACGATTTGTCGGAGCGATAGCAATTTCTTCAGCTTTGTTCGCGGTGTAAACAGCTTTACGACGGATGCGGAAGGGTATAGCTATGACAGTCGTACCGGTGAGGTGCTTACGCTTTCGCAGGTCGTCAAGGATATGAGTCGGCTTCAGGATGCGGTGGATGAGGTTTTGAAGGAGAACGCTAAGAGCGATCTCTCCGCAATCACAAAGGAGGCCCTGGAAAAAGATGCGATTGTCTGGGCTTTGGGCAACGAGGGCTTGGATTTATTTATCGCGCAGAGCGACGGGAACTATGTGGACTATCAGCGCATCGTCATTTCCTATGAGCGCTATCCGGACTTGTTTGCGGACGGTGTGAAATTGCGCCCCGCGGAGTATGCGGCGCAGCTTATGACCACGGCAAAGAGCTACATCGACGGCAAAGTGGTTCAAGTTGACGCACCGGAGACCGAGGGCGGAAGCTTTACCGTGACTGTTGATGACAAGCGATTCAACGTTGAAAAGCCGGAGATGGCGGGCGGCCTCATCAGTTTGCTGTATGTGAAGAAGGATTCGAATACGTTTCTCTACCCAGAGTTCCAGGGAGATTATTCGGACTTTTCCTATCTGCTCCCTGTGAATCTTGAAACCGGGAAGGCGAGCAAGCTGCCGGAAGATCGGGAGCTTGGTATGGGCTTTGATTTGCAAAATGCGGTCAATCCCGATGCACTCGCGTTATCGGTTCCGTCCGACACCTTAAGTACGTTGTATACATTTTATCCGGTAAAAATCGGCAGTGACGGGGTACCGGAAGCAATCGGTGAGCGCCATTACTTTACCGGCGTAACTGTGCTTCACTCCAAACAGGCGCTCACGCTTTCGCTGGTCAAAGACGGCAAGGAGACCGGAGAAAAGACGGAAGTCCCGGCGGACAGCAATTACTTCTTCTATGCGGGAGATAACAAGAGTTACGTAGACTTCCGCCTGGAGGACGGCAGAGAGGTTCGCGTACACATCAAGAACTATCCGGAGAATGACTGGGAAGAGGGATCTGTCTGGATGGTTGAGGAACAGTACCGGGATATCGATGTGTTCTCCGGCATGCGCTATGCGGGATAAATCTTACAAAGATTGATTTTTGCTTACAGTTTCTTGAAACTTCTTTTGTTTCGCACTGTTTTCGCGTATACTAACCAAGTTATATGCGCAAAGTCGGAGGTCGGAATGAAAGCTGCTGAGGTTCAGGGGACGGAAGAACGTCGACGGGCAGTGGGAAGTCTCACTGCCCGTATTGTTTTGTTGGGACTAGCCTACGCGCTGTTCATACAGTGTACGGGTCTTGGGATTCCCTGCGTGTTTCGGCTGGTGACCGGTTACCGCTGTCCCGGCTGCGGCATGACGCACGCCGCGATGGCGCTGATTCACGGTCAGCCGAAGATTGCTTTTCGAGAAAACCCGCTGAGCTTAAGCGTGGTGCCTCTGCTGCTTCTCTATGGGGCTTACCGGGCGGAGGTATACATCCGAACCGCGCGCACGGACTTCCGAAAATGGGAGATTGTATTTCTCGGAGTCCTTTGGGTGGTCGTTCTGTTATTCTGGCTGCTCAGAAACCTGTTGTGACAGTAGATTTGGGGAGGGAGAAAAAGATGTTTTGTCCGAATTGCGGCAACAAGATAGTACCCGGGGCAAAATTCTGCGAGAACTGCGGACAGAGAGTCGACTTTGCTGCGGCGGAAGGCGAAGCAAAGCAGAGCGCGGAGAACGCGGCGGCGGATACCGCGGCTGCGAGCGACAGCGTAACGGATACCGCGGGCACAAGTACCGCAGGCACGAGTACCGCGGGCACAAGCGAAACTGCGTCCGATTCCGCAGCGGGAAGCGACAGCGCAACTCAGAACGAATCTGCGGGTGACAGCGCGGCAGATGCGGAAAGCGACTCGAGCCGCATTCAGCGCGAAGCCGAAGAAGCCGCGGCACGTGCGCGGGAAGCTGCGGCAAAGGCTGCCGAGGAGGCGCGCCGCGCAAGCGAGGACACCGCGAAGTACGCCAAAGAAAAAGCGGAACAGGCAGGTCGGGAGGCGAATCGGGCAGCGGACAGCACTGCGCGCGCGGCGCGTGAAACCGCCGAGGAAGCAGCGCGACAGGGAGAGGCGCTGAAGCAGCAGTGGACCCCCGGAAATATGGAGCGCCTGGCGGCGTTTGCACCGCTCGCGGTTTTTGCCTTTACAGTGATTGCATATATCCTTGTCTTTTTGCGCGGCGTCTCCTATACCGTTTTTGCACATATTTTGCCGCTCGACGGCGTAGCGTACGGCCTGTCCGGTATGCTCGGAATCATATATAATGTCAGCAAGTTCCTGTTCTTCCTGCTTTCGTTGGCAGGCGTTGTGGCAAGCGTGCAGCTCTACGGGAAGAAAGAAAACCAGACCACCGGCATGGCAGTGTGCCTCGGCGCCAATGTGCTGGCGCTGATTGCTTCCCTGTTGCGCTTGTTCGGGAAGGGAAACTTCTTCTTTACCCTCCTCGGTATTGCATTGGCTCTCTTTGCGCTCGATGCACTGTCCCGCGTCTTTTTGCGCGGCACCGGAATCGCATCGGAGATTCAGCCGAGTGAGGACTTTGCGGCTTTCAAGAGCTTTGCCGAAAATCCGCGGGAAAAGACGGAACAGTTTGCGGCGGAAATGAAGCGCGAAGGGACAAGCGGCAAAGCTGTTACCGAGGAGATACTCGATCCGAACAAGTCCGTATTTGACGGAAGCGGACTGGAACTTTTCATCATCAATTTGGTCGGCGCTTTGATTTGCCTGGTCACAATCGGCTTGGCGAGCCCCTGGGTCATCTGCTATAGAATCGGCTGGGATCGCAGACACACGGTTTACAACGGAAGACGGTTGGCGTTTAACGGCACGGGTATACAGCTCTTCGGCAAGTGGATTATTTGGTTCCTGCTCACCATCGTAACCTGCGGTCTTTACAGCTTTGTGATGGGTCTCAAACTGGAACAGTGGGTTCTTAGCCACACGACTTTTGCGGATGAAGTGAGCGATCCGAACAACACGGATGTGTTCCCGAATTCCGGGTTTGAAGGCAATATGTTTGAGTGGATCGGTTACAATTTGGTCATGGGACTGGCGTCGGGTCTGACCTGCGGCATCGCGCTTCCGTGGGTGGTCTGCAGCTTTAACAAGTGGTATGCACCGAATGTCCGCATTTCCGGAAAGCGCCTCCGGTTTGAAGGAAGCGGTGCGGAGCTCTTCGGTCAGTATATTATAGTGCTTCTGCTGAGCATCGTGACCTGCGGTCTCTATTATTCCTGGGGCTATGTACGTCTGCGCCGTTGGGCGATATCTCACTTAAGCCTTGAGGAGATGAATTAAAAATATCGAAATGTTGCGTTTGTTACGCAGCGAAGGGAGCATGGTTTGACCATGCTCCCTTTTTGCGGACAGTGTCGGGAAAATGCCGCGGGGCAAACACAAAGAAGCATAGGCGCGGAAATCGCTGTGTCCCGATGCGGAAGGCGTGCCCGGTTGGCAAAATGTTGTGTCTAACGCGCAAGAATTTCGCAACACTTGGGGAAAAAAGAGATAATTCTGTACGGGACAGGGTGAGAATGACGGGGGAGCGGCAGCCCTTTGTGCAAACAGAACAGAAAGTTCAAAATGACCTAACGAATTTGTAATGTCTCGTAACAGGAACAGCCCTTTTTTTTCGCGCAGACTATGTTATACTTTCCTTAATATTGCGGTTGGGGTACAGGATACTCCTCGCAAGAAGCGGACCAACATTTATTTCTTAACGGAAGATAGAGAAGAGCGGACAATGAGCGTGAGAGGCGATAAGGGTAGTCACTTTTACAGACAGCGGCAGCGGAGATTGCGCGAGCGGCGGCAAAAAATGATCATCGGAGCGGCGGGAGCGGTACTTGCCGTTTCGCTTTCGGTTTTCGGCATCTCCCGCATGGTGCAGGCGAGAGGCGGAAAGCATAATCAGACTACTGCGGCAAGCGAAACGGAACTTGCCGAAAAGTTAAAGGGCAGTTGTTTTATCAATGACATTGACATTTCGGGGATGACAAAGGAGGCGGCGAGAGAAGCCGTGCTCGCGAAGTATCGCTGGAATCTTCGTGTCGCGGAAAATGCACCGGCCGAGACTGTCGAGAGCACAAGCGCGGAAAGCACGGCAGCGGTAGGCACCGCAACTGCGGCGGTTACGAGCGCAGAGACAACGGCAGCGGAGATTTCGGGCGAGACGTATGCGGTCTCGGATTTACTCAAACTGAGACTGGAAAAACTCCTTGCGGAGATTTACGGCGAGACCGCTTCGAATGAGAATGAGCGGCGCTTTTATCTGGATGCCGAAGGACTGGATGCGGAGATTGTGACCGAGGCAGAGGCAATTGCCAAGAAATGGAACAGAAGCGCGAAGAGTTCGGAAATCAAAAGCTTCGACAAGACGACCAATGTCTTTGAGTACAGCGACGCTGTCGAAGGGCGCAAGGTGGATGAAACAGCCATGGCGGATGCCATTAAGGCCGCTATGAACAATCAGCGTTACGATGCGGTACTGCCGCTCAAGGCCGAGACAACCGCGCCTGCCATGACGGCGGCAGAGGCGAAGGAAAAGTACAAGGTGATTGCGAGTTTCACGACGACCGCGACCGACAACGCGGATCGCAACAACAACCTTAAGCTTGCCTGCGAAGCACTTGACGGTAAGATTTTAAAGGTCGGCGAGGAGTTCTCGTTTAATCACACGACAGGTAACCGCACCTTGGAGCGCGGCTACAAGCCTGCCGGTGCTTATCAGAACGGCAAGGTTGTGTTGGAGCCGGGCGGCGGTGTCTGCCAGGTTTCGACCACGCTGTACAACACGGTTGTGAAGGCGGGCATCATGCCGACCGAGCGCCATGCGCATACCTTTGCACCGACCTATGTGACGCCGGGCGAGGATGCGGCGGTCAGCTACGACGGCTACGACGGCCCGGATATGAAGTTTGTCAACACGACCAAGTATTCGATGGCGGTACGCGCGAAGTTTGACCCCAAGGCAAAGACGGTCACGGTTTCGCTGGTCGGTATCCCGGTTTTGGATGAGGGCGTCACCATCTCCATGGTTTCAAAGAAATTAGAGGAAATGGATAACGGCGGCGTGGAATATGTCGAGGACACGACCTTGAAGCCGGGGGTTGAGAAGAAGATTGCGGACGGCAGCATCGGCAGCCGTTGGGTTACAAACATTGTGACCAAGAAGAACGGCGAGGTCACCTCGGATGAATTCTTCCATAATTCGAGCTACAAGGGACATTCGAAGAAGATTGCCCGCAACACGAGCGGTGTTGTGACCGCGACGCAGGCGGCAAACGCGATGACCATTACCGAGAACACCGAGACAGCTGCGGGACAGGCTACCGTTTCGCCGACCGAGGCGGTCAACCCGGGTAAGGCGGCGGAGAGCGCGGCAGCGAAGGTCGAGTCGAAGAGCTCTAAGAGCAGCGAGACCACAGCAAGCACCAAGAGTTCCAAGAGCGGCGAGAGCAAATCCTCAGCGACGGAAACCACGGTTGAAAAGGGGCCGGGCGTCAACCTGCATGACGGTCCGACCATGGCGGAAGAGACGGTTTCCGCGGCTCCCGAGAACTGAGAGATGTACCCAATAAGATACACGAAACAGGCAGTTGCACGTTGTTTTTTGGTGCAGCTGCCTGTTATAATATTATCAGACGCTTTAAAACTCTGAGGACAAGCGCCCTCGGATTCCGATATCACTTGGGAGGTATCACATGGCAAGAAAATGGAAAACCATGGATGGTAACCAGGCGGCGGCGCACGCGTCTTATGCGTTCACCGATGTCGCGGCTATCTATCCGATCACCCCGTCTTCTCCGATGGCAGAGCACACGGATGAGTGGGCAACACAGGGACTTAAGAACATCTTCGGTCACACGGTTCAGATTACGGAGATGCAGTCTGAGGCAGGTGCGGCAGGTGCTGTGCACGGTTCCCTCGTCGCAGGCGCTCTGACCACGACCTATACGGCGTCTCAGGGTCTGCTTCTCATGATCCCGAACCTCTATAAGATTGCGGGTGAGATGCTTCCGGGTGTCATCAACGTCTCCGCACGTGCGATTGCAACCCACGCACTCAGCATTTTCGGCGATCACTCGGATGTCTACGCATGTCGACAGACCGGCTGTGCAATGCTCTGCGAATCTTCCGTGCAGGAAGTCATGGACTTGACGCCGGTGGCACATCTTTCCGCAATCAAGGGTAAGATTCCGTTCATCAACTTCTTTGACGGTTTCCGTACCTCTCACGAGATTCAGAAGATTCAGATCTGGGATTACGAGGATCTGAAGGATATGGCTGATTTCGACGCAATTCAGGCGTTCCGCGATAAGGCGCTGAACCCGAATCACGCGGAGGAGAAGGGCCAGGCACAGAACCCGGACGTCTTCTTCCAGATCAACGAGTCGAGAAACCAGTACTATGACAGACTGCCGGAGATCGTGCAGGACTACATGGACAAGGTCAACGCAAAGCTCGGCACGGATTATAAGCTTTTCAACTACTACGGCGCAGAGGATGCGGAAGTCGTTATTGTCGCGATGGGTTCCGTCAACGACACGATCGAGGAGACCGTCGATCACTTGCTGAAGCAGGGCAAGAAGGTCGGTCTTGTGAAGGTTCGCCTGTATCGTCCGTTCAGCGCGAAGGCACTGGTCGAGGCTCTTCCGAAGTCCGTGAAGCGCATCGAAGTGCTCGACAGAACCAAGGAGGCAGGCTCCATCGGTGAGCCGCTCTATCTCGATGTGGTCGCTGCACTTCGCGACACCGAGTTTGCAAATGTTCCGATCTTTACGGGCCGCTACGGTCTCGGTTCCAAGGACACGACGCCGAAGGACATTGTCGCTGTGTTCGAGAACACGGAGAAGAAGCGCTTCACCGTCGGCATTGTGGACGATGTGACCCACCTCTCCCTTGAGACCGGTGCAGACCTCGTCACAACGCCGGAAGGCACGACGAACTGCAAGTTCTGGGGTCTCGGCGCAGACGGTACCGTCGGTGCAAACAAGAACTCCATCAAGATTATCGGTGACAACACCGACATGTATGCACAGGCATACTTTGATTATGACTCGAAGAAGTCCGGCGGTGTCACGATGTCTCACCTCCGCTTCGGTCACAAGCCGATTAAGTCGACCTACCTCATTCACCAGGCTGACTTTGTGGCTTGCCACAACCCGGCTTACATTCGCAAGTACAACATGGTTCAGGAACTTGTGGACGGCGGTACCTTCCTGCTGAACTGCGCTTGGAGCGATGCGGAGCTTGAGGAGCATCTGCCGGGCCAGGTCAAGAAGTACATCTACGACCACAAGATTAAGCTCTACACCATTGACGGTGTGAAGATCGGTATCGAGACCGGCATGGGCCCGACCCGTATCAACACCATCCTTCAGTCCGCATTCTTCAAGCTGACCGGCATCATCCCGGAGGAGAAGGCTATCAGCCTCATGAAGGATGCTGCGCAGAAGACCTACGGCCGCAAGGGTGAGGATGTCGTCAAGAAGAACTGGAATGCAATCGATGCAGGCGTTTCGGGCGCTCACAAGGTTGAGATTCCGGAGAGCTGGAAGGACGCTCAGGACGAGGGCCTCGAGTTCACGCGCGCAACGCACGGACCGGAGTCGGTTCAGAAGTTCGTCAACACGATTCAGTCTGCGGTTAACGCGCAGGAGGGCAACAAGCTCCCGGTTTCCGCATTTATGGATTACATGGACGGCACCACGCCGAACGGCACCGCTGCATACGAGAAGCGCGGCATCGCGGTCAATGTTCCGGTTTGGAATCCGGACACCTGCGTCCAGTGTACACAGTGTTCCTATGTCTGCCCGCACGCAGCGATTCGCCCGGTTGCAATGACCGAGGAAGAGGCGAAGAATGCGCCGGAAGGCATGAAGATGACGGATCTCAAGATGATGCCGGGCTACAAGTTCGCAATCAACGTCTCCGTCCTCGACTGCACGGGCTGCGGCAGCTGCGCAAATGTTTGCCCGGGCAATGTGAAGAACCAGACGCTCGTCATGCAGCCGCTCGCGGAGAATGCAGACAAGCAGGCGTTCTTT
This sequence comes from Stomatobaculum sp. F0698, assembly GCF_030644385.1. Taxonomy (GTDB): domain Bacteria; phylum Bacillota; class Clostridia; order Lachnospirales; family Lachnospiraceae; genus Moryella. The sequence goes on from NZ_CP130060.1 coordinate 873,029, forward strand.
GACTATGCGGTCAAGCTTCCGGAGAAGCAGGAAGTTATCGACAAGTTCAAGACGAGCACCGTCAAGGGCTCTCAGTTCAAGAAGCCGCTCCTTGAGTTCTCGGGCGCTTGCGCAGGCTGCGGTGAGACGCCGTACGCAAAGCTTGTCACCCAGCTCTTCGGCGACAGAATGTACATTTCGAACGCAACCGGCTGCTCCTCGATTTGGGGCAACAGCTCGCCGTCCACGCCTTACACGACGAACGAGAAGGGCCAGGGTCCGGCTTGGGACAACTCCCTCTTCGAGGACAATGCTGAGTTCGGTTACGGTATGCTGCTTGCAAACCGCGCAATTCGCGACGGTCTGAAGAGCAAGGTTGAGGAGCTCAACGAGACCGCAGATCACGATGAGACCAAGAAGGCTTGCCAGGCTTGGCTTGACACCTACTCTGTCGGTGCGACGAACGGCGCGGCAACGGATGCGCTGGTCGAGGCCCTTGAGAAGGATGGCAGCGAGCTCGCGAAGGAAATCCTGAAGCAGAAGGACTTCCTCAACAAGAAGAGCCAGTGGATCTTCGGTGGCGACGGCTGGGCTTACGATATCGGCTTCGGCGGTGTGGACCACGTCCTCGCTTCCGGCAAGGATATCAATATCCTCGTCTTCGATACCGAGGTGTATTCGAACACCGGCGGTCAGTCCTCCAAGTCCACCAAGACCGGTGCAATCGCACAGTTCGCGGCAGGCGGTAAGGAGACCAAGAAGAAGGATCTCGCAGGCATCGCGATGACCTACGGTTATGTCTATGTCGCGCAGATCAGCATGGGTGCGGATATGAACCAGGCACTCAAGGCAATCGCCGAGGCAGAGGCTTATCCGGGTCCGTCCCTGATCCTTGCTTACTCGCCCTGTATCAACCACGGCATCAAGAAGGGCATGAACAAGGCTATGACCGAGGAGAAGCTTGCGGTTGAGTCCGGTTACTGGAACAACTTCCGCTTCAACCCGGCTGCCGAGAAGAAGTTTACGCTCGACTCCAAGCCGCCGAAGGAAGGCGAGTACAGAGAGTTCCTCATGGGCGAGGTTCGTTATAACTCCCTTATGCTGAAGAACCCGGAGAGAGCAGAGAAGCTCTTCACGCAGAACGAGCAGGATGCAATGGCTCGCTACGAGTACCTGAAGAAGCTGGTCACGCTCTACGACGACAGCAAGACCGAGTAAATCACAGAAGACAGCGCAAGCTGTATGCGACCCTACGAAAGAGGCGGACGAAAGTCCGCCTCTTTTTTGCGTGATGGTATTAAAAAGTCTGTAAGAGAGTTATGGACAAAAAGAGTTGGTAGAAAACCCGACAGCGCATGTAGAATCTAGCCTTGTGGGGTTTTTATCTTCTTTGAAACAAGATGAAGGGGGGGACAAAAAGAGTTGGTAAAATGCACTTCAAACCCTTGATATACAAGGCTTTTCTCTACTTACATCTTCCTTGAAACAGTATGTTTGGAGGAAAAGGTCATGAAGCTTGTAATGGATTTATATCGGGCTGGCTTTGCATGATACAAAACATTTGTTCTGATTCTGCGTGCGCGCTTCCACTTTTTCGCGTATAATGGAGTCAGGAAGCGGAGAGGAGGGGAGTGTCACGGAAGCGCGTACTTACATCGCAATTGATTTAAAGTCGTTTTACGCCTCGGTAGAATGCCGGGAATTGGGACTTGACCCGATGGATACCAATCTTGTGGTTGCGGATGAAAGCCGTACCGATAAGACCATATGCCTCGCTGCATCGCCCTCTCTCAAAAGCTTCGGTGTTCCGGGACGTGCCCGTTTGTTTGAGGTAAAACAGAGGCTAAAAGAAGTAAACGCCTTGCGCCGCAGGGAGCTGAGAGGCAGGGATTTTTCCGGCAGTTCCCATTTCGCATCTGAGCTAAAGGAGAATCCCGCGCTTGCCGCGGACTTTTTGATTGCAAAGCCCCGCATGGCGCACTACATGGCCTATAGCACGAATATTTATGCAATCTATATGAAGTACGTCGCCCCGGAGGACATCATCGTCTACTCGATCGACGAGGTCTTTCTGGATGTGACGGCCTATCTAAAAACCTATCGCCTTACGGCGAAGGAACTTGCGAAAAAGATGATGCTGGATGTTCTTGAAAGCACCGGCATCACAGCGACAGCGGGAATCGGGACGAACCTCTATCTCGCAAAGGTTGCTATGGATATCAGGGCAAAGCACAGTCCTGCGGATGAAAACGGCGTTCGCATTGCGGCGCTGGATGAGCTGCGTTACCGCAGGGAACTCTGGTCCCACCGACCGCTCACGGACTTCTGGCGAGTCGGGCGCGGGTATACGCGGAAACTCGAAGCCTACGGGATCTATACGATGGGAGATGTGGCGCGCTGTTCTCTGCAAGATGAGGACTTACTCTATCGTCTTTTCGGAAAGAATGCAGAGCTCTTAATCGACCATGCCTGGGGCTATGAGCCCTGCGGCATTGCGGATGTAAAGGCCTACCGTCCGGCGAGCAAGAGCCTCGGAGAAGGGCAGGTGTTACAAACGCCCTATGAAGCCGAAAAGGCAAAAATCGTGATGCTCGAGATGGCGGATGCTCTTGCGCTTCAACTCGTGGAAAAAGAACTTGTGACCGACCAAGTGGTTTTGACAGTCGGCTACGATCTTGAGAACCTAAGTGACCCCGAGCGCCGCAAACACTATCGCGGCGAGATTGTCACGGACTACTACGGACGGCAGCTTCCGAAGCATGCGCACGGGAGCGAAGGCTTGCCGCACTACAGCTCTTCGGCGCGGGAGCTGGTCGCGGTGTTTTCCGCACTCTTTGACCGCATTGTAAATCCCGCGCTTACGGTTCGCAGACTGGCACTCAGCGCAAGCCATGTGATTACGGAGAGAGAGGCAGGGAAACGTTTCGAGGGCTATGCACAGCTCAGTCTCTTCACCGACTACGCGGCGGAGGAGGCAAAGCAGGCAGAGGAGACAGCGCGGCGGGAGCGCGAGCGGAAATTACAGGAGGCGACCCTCGCAATCAAGAAAAAGTTCGGAAAGAATGCGCTGCTAAAGGGGCGCAGTCTCCTGGACGGTGCGACCGGAAAGGACAGAAATGAGCAGATCGGAGGACACAGGGCGTGAGCGGGGCGTACGATGATATCTTGCATTTCGCTCGGCCGGAGTCAAAGAAGCATAGGCCCATGCCGATAGAAGACAGAGCGGCGCAATTCCTTCCCTTTGCGGCGCTCACCGGTTACGATGCCGCAGTCTCGGAGACCGCAAGACTCACCGAAGACAGGATTGAACTTGATCCGCAGGAGGCAGAGCGCCTCGGAGAGCGGCTTGCTGTGCTGATCAAGCGGCAGCAGGAGCAGCCGGAACTGAGTCTCCTGTATTTTGTGCCGGATGCGTGCAAGGCGGGCGGTGCTTATGTGACGGTAAGCGGGCGAATCAAGAAGATAACGGACTTTCCGAGATGCATATACCTTACGGACGGGAGCGAGATACCGATTGAGGATATCGTAGCGGTGGAAAGTCCCGGTTTAAACGATGACATTGCTTGATTCAAGCGACTTTTGGGAGTAGAGTAGATAAACAGGGCGGTGCATGCGGCTCTTCGAAACGCGGAGACAGGAGGAGCAAAGATGGCGACATGTGCGATTTGCGGTCAGAAAGTTATCTTAAAAAAGGCACTGGTCAGGGGGTTTAAGTACGTCTGTTATGATTGTGTGAAGGCGGCAGGCTACAATCCCTTCCTCTGGCTCGGCAATTTGAGAACGACAGTGCCGGAACTGAGAGAACGAATTTTAAAGTTTCATCCCGAGCGCGAGCCGTTTTTGCTTCGCGAGCCCGAAGTTCCAAGCGGGTCGCAGACAGAGGTCAAGCATATTCGGGACTGGTGGGGAATGATTCCGTACTGCGCCATTTGCGGTCGGAAAGTTCAATTCAATAAAGTTATGGTCAAAGGGCATCACTATGTCTGCTTTGATTGTGTGAAAGCTGCCGGCTACAATCCCTTCCTCTGGCTAGACAGCTGGAGGACGACAGCGCAGGAACTGAAGGAACGAATTGTAATGCTTCATCCCGAGCGGGAGTCGTTGTTGCCGCGTGAGCCCATCCCCCCGAGCGATGAGGAGTGTTATCTCGAGTGTCTCGGAACCGAGATTAAAAAGAGGCAAGAGAAAAACCGGCAAAAGAGAGGGGAAATAGGGCTGGGAACGATCATTCTGGCTGCGTTGCTGCTCACGCCGTTTGGTGTACTGTCCGAGCTCATGAAGGATAAAAAGCGATAAAATACTGCAATACTGCAATTTTCTTCTTGAAATACTGTATGCGGTGACGGAAGCGGAGGCACCGCGCATTCCGCTTGTGCGAGACGCATATGCGCACACGGAGATTGAATCGAGACGAGTCGCTGCGTTTCAGGCAGATTCCCGGGAATTGACGCAGACAAATTTTGTTTGATTTTGCGTTAGAAAATTTCACTTTCGCTACGCATAGCGCTTGATTTGTCCATAGGCGGAAACTATAATGAAAACAGGGAGTCGGAGCTTTCTGCGCAGTAGATGCCCCGGATACGCAACACAGATAGCTGTCATAAAAAGTACAAACGAAAGCGGTTTGGACTTAACTTTGATAAGGAACGGTTACATGAGTGACACGTTTTCGTCTCACGCCATAGGAAAGAACGGTCACGCATTGCGGAACCGTTCTTTTTTAGTCCAAAAAACAGCTGTCAAACTTGCTTGCGCATAGTGTTTACCTGTGTATCTGACAGGAAGTCTTAGAAAGAGATAATCTTCGGAGGAAGTAAGATGTGGGAGATGCTTTGGCCTTTGCTCTTGATTGTGGGATCGAACTGTTTTTACAACATTTGCACGAAATCGATGCCGGAGGGCGCGAATACCTTCGGTGCGCTCACCATCACCTATCTTGCTGCCGGGGTAGTATCGGCGGCTCTGTTTCTTGCGAGCGTCAAACCGAACGCCCTGCTTCCGGAACTCGGCAAGGCGAACTGGACTTCGTATGTCTTGGGACTGTCGATTGTGGGAATTGAGGTCGGGTATGTGTTTCTGTACCGCTCCGGCTGGAAGGTGAGCAACGGTGCGCTGACATCGAGTATGTGTCTCGCCCTCGCGCTGCTGGTAATCGGCTTTCTGGTCTACCGGGAGCACATCAGCATCAAACAGCTCGCCGGCATCCTGGTCTGCGGACTGGGGTTACTTTTGATTAACAAGGGTTGAGGAAAATAGATTTCTTGCGCCGATTTCCCGGGAGGTGCCGGGCGGTCGGCGCAATTTTTGACTCTTGACATATTCTACAAGTGGAACTAGACTGTGGTTAAGATATTCAACAAGTGGAATTATATAAGAGGAGAAAATCGATGTTAAAGCACGGAATTCTGGGGCTGTTGAGCTACGGAGACATGACGGGCTATCAAATTATGACCGTATTCCGGGATTCTCTGAGCCACTTCTGGGTTGCGCAGACGAGTCAGATTTACCGGGAACTGCAAGGCCTCGAAAAGAACGGGTGGATTGCGGCGGTGCATGTGGAGCAGGCGGGAAAACCGGATAAAAATGTCTTATCGATCACCGCAGCGGGACGAGAAGAGCTGCTTCGCTGGCTTCGGGAGGATACGAACAGGAGTCTGGTCCGCAATGCCATGCTCATGAAAACCTTTTTTCGTGGCGAATGCGATTTGGATGAGAACATCGCTTATTTTAAGTCCCTGCCGGAACAGGAATGTCTCTTTACGAAAGAGAGCGGGGAGGCGGAGGCGGTCAGCGACCAATATCGGGATATGCTGAACCTGCCTGAAAAAGCACTGTTCTGGAAGTTTACGATTCGCTTCGGCGTTATGTATGAGGAGATGGTGCGCGCCTGGTGCGAGGAGTGCATACGCGAATTGGAGGGTTTAAAGCATGAAGATACTGCTGATTAACGGAAGTCCCAAGGGCGCTAAGAGTAACTCGCTCCGTCTCGCACACAGCTTTCTCGATGGCATACGCGAACATGAGAGCGAACGAAAGAGGGAGGTCGAGGTCGAAGAGCTGCATCTGAGCACGCTTCGGATTGCGCCCTGCAAGGGCTGCTTTGCCTGCTGGAAGCAGACGCCCGGAACTTGCTGCATGGAAGACGATATGCAGACCGTGATTGAGGGGCTGCTCTCCGCAAATCTGGTCATCTGGAGTTTTCCGCTTTATTACTACAGTGTGCCGGGGCCGCTCAAAACTCTGATTGACCGCCAGCTGCCCATGAGCCTGCCGTTTATGTCCGAGAGCAGAGACGGAAACGGGAGCGGCGGGCATCCCTCCCGCTATGACAGAAGCGGGATTAGACATGTGCTCATTTCGACCTGCGGCTTTTATTCGGCTGAGGGTAATTACGACAGTGTAACGCGGATGTTTGACCATGTGCTGGGACAGGAGAAGTACACGAGCATCTTCTGCGGGCAGGGCGAATTGTTCCGCGTAAAAGAACTCTCCGCAAGAACTGATGCCTATCTCGCTGCGGTGCGGCAGGCAGGAAAAGAATATGCGGCAGGCGCTATCCGAGAGGAAACCGAGATGAAGCTCAAAGCTCTGCTGTATCCGAGAGAAATCTTTGAAAAAATGGCGGATGCGAGCTGGGGGATTTCGAAAGACAGCGGTGAAAAGGAAGAAGAGAGCCTCATCTTTACCAGGCAGATGGCGGCGCTCTACAACAGGGACCGCTTTGACGGACGGGAGCGGGTGCTCGAGATCTGTTATACGGATCTCGGAAAAACCTATCAGATTAAGCTCGGAAAGGACGGCGCAGAGGTACTGACGGACGAAAGTCTACGTGCCACCACCCGCATCGACACCCCCTTTTCGGTCTGGCTTGCTCTTTCCAGAGGAGAGATGCGGGGCGATGAGGCGCTCGCGAAACACCTGTATACCGTGAGCGGTGATTTTTCACTTATGATGAACTGGGACCGCTATTTCGGCACGGAGGAGCAGGCAGAAAACACACGGCCGGTTGTGAAACTTACAACGAAAAAAAAGCCACCGAGCATGCAGAATATGCTGCTCGCCTGGATTGCGCTCTGGGTTGCCGTATCGGTAGAGCCGAGGATAGGAGCGCTCATCACCCTCGGTGTATGTTCGTTTCTTCCGCTTATCACGGAGCGCTATGAATTATGCCGCTACGACAGACTCTCGTTTGCGGTGGTGGCAGGGCTTGCCATCTATGCCGCTGCCACGGGAAACGGCCTACAAGCGGTGTGCGCAGGTTATTTGGCTTTCGGGTGTTTGTGGCTCGGTTTTTGTTTTACAAAAGAACCGCTCTGCGCAGCCTATGTAAAGTACCGCTACGGAAGGGATGCGCTTCAAAATCCCATCTTTATGCGAACCAATTACATTCTTGCGGCTGCCTGGGGAGTGGTCTATATCGTGATTGCGATTGTCAGCTATTATCTGAGCGGTAAAGTCCCGGCTTTGGTGCTCAGCATTGTGGTGCAGGCGATACCGATTCTCATGGGACTCTTTACGGCTTGGTTCCAAAACTGGTACCCCGCAAGAGTTGCGGCGGGGAAGTGAGACAACTATGATAGGAATCTATTTCAGCGGAACCGGAAACACGAAGCACTGCGTCGAAACGCTGATTTCTTTGCTCGACGCTTCGGCGCAGTGTTTTCCGATTGAATATACCGGGGTTGAGAATGTAATCGCCAAGCATGACAGCCTTGTTTTGGGGTATCCGACCCAATTTTCCAATGCACCGTTTATGATGCGTGATTTTATTGACAAACACCGCTCACTGTGGAACGGGAAAGCGATTTTTATACTCAATACCATGGGACTGTTCAGCGGTGACGGAACCGGATGTACCGCGAGACTTCTGAAGAAGTACGGCGCGACCGTTCTCGGCGGTCTGCAAATCAAAATGCCGGATTCCGTTTGTGACAGCAGGCTCCTAAAAAAGAGTACGGAAGAGAACAGACGGATTGTCCGAGAGGCAAATGCGCGTATTGTGCTTGCAGCGGAACGAATACGGAAGGGAAAATATCCGCGCGAAGGTTTATCGATGATAGCGCACTTCAAGGGGTTGTTTGGGCAGAGACTATGGTTTTATCGAAAGACGGCGGGATACACAGATCAGCTGAAAATAAGCAGTGCATGCATCGGTTGCGGCGTGTGCAGTGAGGTCTGTCCCATGGGAAATATCCGAATGCAAAGCAAGCGGGCCGTTTCCGGGAATCGGTGTACCATGTGTTACCGTTGCATCAGTCTATGTCCGAAAAAGGCAATTACCTTGCTCGGAAAGCGGGTGATCGAGCAATGCCGTTACGAAAAGTATGAGTGATGTGCCTTACATCGCTCCTATGTATATCATTATCGTCGGGGATATAAACGTAGGGCAATGTATTGTAAACTTACGCTTTAACAGGATTCCTTTCAAATCACGAGTTTCGAGGCAGGAGAGGCCTCTAAGGTGTCTTCGATATACTGATTGATAGACATCTGGTGTGCGGTTGCATAAAGAAAGAGTTTTTTATGAAGCGCAGGGGAGAGTCGAATATTAAAACTGCCTTTAAAAGCAAGTTCAGGTTTCTTTCCTTCTTCCTTGCAATGTTCCAGATAGGTATCAACGGCATCATGAAAATCATTCAAAAGTTCCTTGGCAGATTCGCCCTCATACGAGATAAGAGAACGAATTCCCATGACTTTACCGAAAAAAATACCGTCTTCCTCTGAAAACTCGACGCTACCTACATATCCTTTATACTGAATGGTATTATTCATATAAGCCCCTCCTCTGTCAGCAGTGTAATGAGCTGTTTCACCTGATAACTTTTCAGCTCGTTTCCGGGATGTGGTTTGTGAAGCAAGATGCTTCCGTGTTCCTTGCTGGAAAAGATAATACGGGAACCGCTTGTTTTGCCTTTATTTGAGCACGCATAGTCAAAGTATTTCAGTAGTGATTCAGCTTCATCAAAAGTAAAGTCCTTTGGATTAGACTTAAGGCGCTGAATCAGTTTCTCTTTTTGTCCCATCGGATTTACCTCCGTCATTGAAAGTATAGACGATAGCGCTGCCCCATGCAACTATTTTTAGTTGCATACTCGAAGGCAGGTAAAAAGCCCTTGAATTGCCGCCTCTGAAATGCTATACTCTGCCGGTAAGCCGACATGTCGGAATGGCAGACGATGCAGACTCAAAATCTGTTGCTCGCAAGGGCGTGTGGGTTCAAGTCCCACTGTCGGCAGGCAGAATACCGGTTGTTGTCCCAAGAGGGGGAGAACAGCCGGTTTTTATTTTTGCTTGCGCGTTCATTTGCGCAACATGCGGGCGGGGATGCGGTTCGGTTGACGGCGCGGAACTTCCCGCCTATACTTACGGGGAACACGGAAACACACAGCGGAGGTGGACAATGCATAAGAAAAAAATCGGAATGGTGTGTGCGGCTGCGCTTATGGCAGCGCTTTTGGCGACGGGCTGCGGAAAGAAGTCGTCCTCCAAGGTTGTTGAGACTTCGGCGGAGAACCGTGCGGCAGAGACGGCGGCGAGCGTGGCTGCAAGCTCCGGCAGCGCAGAGAGCAGTACCGCGGCGGGCAGTCAGGCGGCAGAGAAGCGAGCGCTGATTTCGGCCAAAACGGAAAGCTATCAGAAGGACAATATTTCCATCGGCTATCCGGTGGTCAGCGGTCTCACGGACAGCGCGCAGCAAGAAAAACTGAATACGCACTTAAAGGAGAATGCGCTCTCTCCGATTGAGGCCCTTCTTACCGACCCGACGAAGGATAAACTCACGGTGACGGCGGAGGTTATTTCGGCGGATGCGGACCGCGTGGTTGTGACTTACCGCGGCGAAATGCAGAGAAGCGGGGACACGGCACCGGTACAGCTCTTCTACAGCAACACCGTTGCGGTGAGAAGCCTGAAAGATCTCGGCCTTCGAGACGCGGTGGATGCGGACAGCATGGCAAACTATGCGCTCAGCGATGCGTTTGAGCTTGCGAACGCGGGAGAAAGTGAGGTCAATGCTTACAAGGCTTGGATTCAGGCGAACGGAAAGGATGCATTGCAGAAGAGTATCGCAGAGAAGCTCGAAGCTTCCGATTTTCCGCTCAAGAAGGGCGAAGACGGCAAGCTCAAGTGGCCGGAGAGCTTTAGCTATGTGAAGAACGGTGAGATTTATTTCTCGCTTTCACTGCCTGCGGAGTACGGCTCTGTCGTGGTATTCAAGTATGATATGGTGACCAAGTAAATAGACAGCTTCAAAATGAGGATGGGGCGTTTCTCGCCCCGTCCTTTTTTGATAACCTATTTTGGATAACATCGTGGGAATACATGAACCAAGTTGTAAGAAAAAGCCGATTTCATGCGAGATTTTGCGTCGGAACAAGAATATGACAACTGCGCGAATGTTTCGGAAAAATCAGATTATTTCGATGCTTTCGAGCCTGCTTCCGCAGGCGGGAAGAAGTGCCCCGGCGCGCTTGAAAGAGGGTGGATTCGGGCGTAAAATTATGACAGATTTACCTCCGAAGGGAGCGGGAGAAAAGAATATGAATGCAGTCGTACATTTGGTAAATTATGCGGTAAACACCGGCTTGATAGCGGACTGTGAGCGAACTTGGGCGCTCAATACCCTTCTCGATGTATTAAAGGCGGATGCGCTGCCGGAGCTTGAACTGAATGAGAACGCCGGGCTCGCGGAGACTCTGGACATTCTCTGTGATTATTCCTACGAGAAGGGGCTTATTCCCGAGAACACGGTGACCTATCGGGATCTCTTTGACACGGAACTCATGGGGCGTTTGACGCCGCGTCCGGCCGAGGTTATTTCGCGTTTTGAAACGCTGTATGCGGAGAGTCCGAAGGCGGCAACGGATTGGTATTATGCGTTCGCTCAGAACACGAACTACATTCGCCGCGAGCGCTGCGCGAAGGACCTTCGCTGGAAGGTGGACACGGCATACGGGGAGATGGATATCAGCATCAACCTCTCCAAACCTGAAAAGGATCCGAAGGACATTGCGGCGGCAAGAAATCTTCCTGCCTCAAATTACCCGCGCTGTCTTCTCTGTGCGGAGAATGAGGGCTATGCGGGGCGCGTGAATCATCCCGCGCGGCAGAATCTCCGCATTGTTCCGATTACAATCAACGAAAAGCCTTGGTTCTTACAGTATTCGCCCTATGTTTATTACAACGAGCACTGCATCTGCTTTAACAGTGCGCATACGCCGATGAAGATAGACCGCGACACCTTTGCGAAGCTTCTGGACTTCGTACATCAGTTCCCGCATTACTTTGTGGGTTCGAATGCGGATCTCCCGATTGTGGGAGGCTCCATCCTCGCGCACGATCACTTCCAGGGCGGTCACTACAGCTTTGCCATGGAGCGGGCGCCGATTGAGACGGAATTCACGTTCCCGGGCTTTGAAGATGTGAGTGCGGGCATTGTGAACTGGCCGATGTCGGTGGTGCGCATCGCGGCAAAGGAGCGCGGACGCCTCATTGCGCTCGCAGATCGCATCCTGAACGCATGGCGTGCTTATACGGATGCGGACGCTGTTATTTTCGCCGAGACCGAGGGCGTGCCGCACAATACCGTCACGCCGATTGCGAGAATGCGGGATGGCAAGTATGAGTTGGACTTGGTGCTCCGGAACAACTTGACCACGGAAGAGCATCCGCTGGGGCTCTACCATCCGCACGCAAAATTGCATCACATCAAAAAAGAGAACATCGGCCTCATCGAGGTCATGGGACTTGCGGTGCTGCCGGCGCGGCTTAAGACCGAACTCTCGGCCGTTGCGGATGCACTGGTCAGTGGTACGGATCTCCGAACGAACGAACTGACCGAAAAGCACGCCGACTGGGCGGAAGCTTTCCGCGAGAAGTATGAAATCACAGCGGAAAATGCCTTGGAAATCGTGCAGAAGGAGACAGGTCTTGTCTTTGCCGAAGTGCTTGAGGATGCAGGTGTCTTTAAAAGAGACCAAGCAGGTAAAGAAGCTTTCCTTCGCTTTTTGGCGGCGGTCTGAGCGCTATCCGAAGACGTGAAGGCTTCTAAATTTTATACCGGCAGGCAAAAGCGTATTGCGCCAAACAGAAGCGCGGTTTGTTGTCTTTCCGAGAGAAGAAGCAGGCAGCTCTTTTCACGGAGGCAGCAAGCCGTGATTTTGTTTCGAAGAAAACAGTCGAGCGAAGCAAAAAGCCGACGTGCCGAGGCTACCGCTCCACACGCGGAGTTATCTGAAAGCAGTTTATCGGGCCAGAGCTTAAAGACGCATGCAAAAGCCAAAACAAGCGCAGAAGAACTTAGAAAGGGCAAACGGACAAAGCGTCGAGCGGCGCTTTCCGGTGATATTGAGACGGTATTTCGGGATGCTGCGTGAACGGATTCCTGCCCTTTTTCGGCGGATTGTGCTAAAATGGGCCGAAAGAGAGGAGGCGGAATGGACTGCAGAGAAGCGGAACGTAAGATGTCACATTTTATACAGCGCGAACTCACAGAGGATGAGACGGCAGAGTTCTTAGAGCACATTCGCTGTTGCAGTGTATGCCGCCGAGAACTGGAGACCAACTTCTTTTTGTTGGAGGGGCTACGTGTACTGGACACGGACAGCGATGATTTTGACGGAAAACGCGCGATGGAGCGCGAACTTCGCCATGCTTTTTTGCGATTGCGGCGTGCGCGATTGCGGAGAAAGATACGCTATGTGATGGATGCGCTGACCGGCGCCGGAGTTGCGGTCGCGGGACTTTTAATGTTCCGCATTCTTTACTGGAGTGTGGCTTGAGAGAAGAGGAAAGCGACTTGGAAACAAGAAAAAAAGTAGTACTGATTGACGGACACAGCATTTTAAACCGCGCCTTTTACGGCGTGCCGGAGCTCACGAACTCGGCGGGACTGCACACCAACGCGGTCTACGGCTTTTTGAATATCTTACTGAAACTGCTCGAGGAAGAGAGAGCAGACTACCTCGCGGTCGCCTTTGACCTGCCCGCGCCTACCTTCCGCCACGAGCGCTATGCGGATTACAAGGGAACCAGAAAGTCCATGCCGGATGAGCTGCGGGAGCAGGTACCGCTCTTAAAGGAATTGCTGGCGGCCATGAATATTAAGACCGTGTCGCTTGCGGGCTACGAGGCGGACGATGTGATCGGCACCCTCGCGAAGCGCTACCAGAAGGAAGGGCTCGAGGTCACGGTGGTCTCGGGAGACCGGGATCTTTTGCAGCTCGCGGATAGCCACATTTTGATACGCCTGCCGAAGACCAGCCGCGGAAAGACCGAAATCCTGGACTTTACGCCCGCCGCCGTCAAGGAGGCTTACGGGGTGACGCCGGAGGAGTTTATTGACGTCAAGGGACTGATGGGTGACAGCTCCGACAATATTCCGGGCGTCCCCTCAATCGGTGAGAAAACGGCGACCGCTCTGATTCAGAGCTGGCATTCGATTGAGAACCTGAAGGAACATCTGGAGGAAGTGAAGCCGCCGCGTGCCAAGAAGGCGCTCGAAGAGCATTTCGAGGACGCGGTTTTTTCAAAGTGGCTCGCGACCATATGCTTGGATGCGCCGCTCACCCTGGATCTCTCGGAGCTGGCGCTCGGGGAGCTCTACACGAGCGAGGCCTACGAGCAGATTCAGCGCCTTGAGTTCCGCTCGCTTTTAAAGCACTTCGGCAGTGAGGTGCAGCGGGAACACATGCGCGCGCAGCATCGCCCGCGGATTGAACTCATACAGACGGAAGAGGCACTGCGGGAGGCGGCAGAGCGCGCCGTAAAGGCTGGTGAAATCGGTATTGCACGAGGAGAGCTTCTCACCGCGTTCTGCAGCGATGCGGAGCGTGTATCCGTTTTGCTCCGTCGGGAACCGGAGGCGGGAGAGCGCGAACAACTGAAGGCGCTTACGGAGCAGAGCGGGGGGATGGTTTTGGATGCTGCGGCAGAGAAAAAGCTCCTCTCGGAGCTCTTTGCCCGTGCAAAGACAGTGTCCGCTCTCGATCTTAAGCCGCTCTTAAAAGAAGTGGGCAGCGAGGAGCGGGATACGGTCGATGACCTCGGCGTGCTTGCCTACCTCTTAAATCCCCTGAAGGAGAGCTATCGCAGCGAGGACATCGCGCGGGATTACCTCTCCCTGCTCTTGCCGAGTGCCAAGGAAGATGCGTTCGCGGCCGAGGCCTATGAGGCCTATGTCGCCTTTGCGGCGCGGAAACCGCTTCGGGAAAAGGTAAGCGAACAGGGCATGGAGAAACTGTATTCGGAGATTGAGCGCCCGCTCGTTTTCATGCTCGCGGAAATGGAAGAGAACGGCGTCGCGGTCGATGCCGAAAAATTAAAAGCCTTTTCGGAGGAACTGGAGAGAGAAATTCAGGGAATCGAGGCCGAGATCTACGCGGAAACCGGAGAAGAATTCAATCTGAATTCGCCGAAACAACTCGGGGAAATATTGTTTGAAAAGATGAAGCTCCCCTATGGAAAAAAGACCAAGAGCGGTTATTCGACGGCCGCGGATATTTTGGAGAAACTTGCTCCGGAATATCCGGTGGTTAAGAAAATACTCCGCTACCGCATGCTCACAAAGCTGAACTCGACCTATGCGCTGGGGCTTGCCGCCTATATTCAGGCGGACGGCAGAATTCACGGAACCTTCCACCAGACCATCACGGCGACGGGACGCATTTCTTCGGCCAATCCGAATTTACAGAATATTCCGATACGGACTGAGATGGGAAGCCGTGTTCGCTCTGTCTTTGTGCCGGCCCCCGGCAAGGTTTTTGTGGACGCGGACTACTCGCAGATCGAGCTCCGCATTCTTGCGGCGCTCTCGGGCGATGAGAATCTGATTGCGGCCTATCGCGACGCGGTCGATGTTCACGCTGTCACGGCCTCTCAGGTCTTTCATGTGCCGCTTGCCGAGGTCACGCCGCTCCAGCGCCGCAACGCGAAGGCGGTCAACTTCGGTGTGGTCTACGGTATTTCGGCCTTCGGCCTCTCGGAGGACTTAAGCATCTCTCGGAATGAGGCGAAGGAGTATATCAACCGTTATTTCGAGAGCTATCCCGAGGTAAAGCGTTTCCTGGATCGCCAAATTAAAGAGGCGAAGGAATACGGCTTTACGCGGACACTTTTCGGCAGAATACGGCCGGTGCCGGAGTTAAAGAGCTCCAATTTCATGCAGCGCGCCTTCGGAGAGCGCGTCGCCATGAATGCGCCGATTCAGGGCACGGCGGCCGATATCATGAAGATCGCGATGGTCAAGGTGCGGCGCGCCCTCAAGAGAGAAAAACTGGATGCGCGCATTGTGCTCCAGATTCACGATGAGCTTTTGGTGGAGGCGGATGAGAAAGTCGCAGCACGCGTTCTGGAACTCCTGAAAGAGACCATGCGGAATGCCGCGGAACTTCGTGTATCCCTTGAGGTGGATGCGCACATCGGCAACTCTTGGCTGGAGGCACACTGATGGTGCTTCAAATTTGCGGCGGTGTCGGGTCCGGAAAGAGCCTGGTGCTCGCCTATCTGAAAGAAAACTACGGCGCAAGCATAGTCGGGATGGATGAACTCGCGCATGAACTCTATGAGCCCGGGGAGGCGGGATATCTCCGCGCCTTGGAACTCATGGGAGATGAGATACGCGCGGCGGACGGAAGTCTCAATCGGAAGGCCATGGCCAATCGGCTCTATCGGGAGCCCTCCCTGCTCGCCGCTCTGGATGCGACTGTGCACCCCTTGGTCTATGACCGTGTGGAAGCGCTTGCGCGAAGCGGGGAAGCGGCTTTTCTGGTTGTCGAGACTGCGCTGCCCGCAAGAGAGCGCAATCATATTTACAATGAAATTTGGTATGTCTTTACGCCGCGCGCACTGCGGATACGGCGTCTCATGGATTCCCGCGGATACACGAGAGCGCGCGCGGAAGAGATTATGGAGAGACAGATGAGCGATGCCGCTTATGAGAGCCTGGCCGACTGGACACTGGTAAACGATGCGGACGAGGCAGTACTCTACCGCCGCATTGACGAGCGACTCTCGGGAAAGGAGCTCCGATGAGACTCATGACCATAGCAAGCGGCAGCAGCGGCAATGCCGGCTATCTCGGCAGTGAGAGCACGCATCTTTTGATTGACGCGGGCATCAGCAGAAGGCGCATCGTCCAAGGACTCGAGGTCGCGGGGCTAAAGCCCGGAGAGCTATCGGGCGTGCTGCTCACCCATGAGCATGCGGACCATGTGACCGGCTTGAAAATCCTGCTCAAAAAGGACGCGATTCCGCTCTATGCGACCGCAGGTACGCTCGCAGCCATCAAAAAGAAGGGAATGCTGGACGAATTTCCGGCGGAACAGATTCATGTCATTCGGGGCGGAGAGGCCTTTTCCCTCGGGGATTTAAAGGTGCTCCCGCTGTCCATAGACCACGATGCGGCCGAGCCGGTCGGCTACCGGATCACAAACGGCAGTAAGAGCGCGGCCTTCCTCACGGACCTCGGCCATGCGACCGAGGATCTCGAACAAGCGTTGCAGGGTCTGGACGCCCTCTTATTGGAGAGCAACCACGATGTGCGCATGCTGGAGGCGGGACCTTATCCCTATCCGCTGAAGCGGCGTATTCTGGGAGACTGCGGACATCTCTCAAACGAGAGTGCCGGCAGACTGCTCGCTTCGCTCTGCCACGGCGGCTTACAACAGGTGCTGCTCGGGCATCTCAGCAAGGAGAACAATCTCCCGGAGCTTGCCTACGAAACGGTGCGTTGCGAACTAAGTCTTCTCAAGGGGCGCGGAGAAGCCGCGGAACTGCCGCTCTCCGTGGCAGCGCGGGATTGCTGCTCCGACATGTATGAGTTTTGATTGTATACACACAAAGCAGAAAGGATAGAGAATGAACAAGGTTATCATCACCGTACTCGGCAAAGATATGGTCGGCATCATCGCAAAAATCTGCACCCACCTTGCCGAGAAGCACATCAATGTACTGGACATCAACCAGACCATTGTGCAGAATCTGTTTCACATGATGATGATTGTTGACATCTCGACGGCCGATGAGAGCCTCGAAGAGCTGACCGCCGCAATGAACCGAATCGGGGAGGAAATGGGACTCCGTATCCATGTGCAGCGCGAGGAAATTTTCGAAGCGATGCACCGCATCTAAGGGAGCTGCGGCATGTTGAACGGATTTGAGGTACTTGAAACCAATACCATGATAGAGCGGGATTTGCTCGATGTGCGCACCATCACGATGGGCATCTCCCTTCTGGGCTGCATTGACAGCGATAAGAAAAAACTTGCGCAAAATATCTATGACTGTATTCTTCGGCGCGCGGGAAAGCTGGTGGAGACCGGAGAGGCTATTTCGCGGGAATACGGTATCCCGATTGTCAACAAGCGCGTGTCGGTGACGCCGATTGCATTGATCGGCGGCTCGGCTTGCCGGAGCAAAGAGGATTTTGCGGAAATCGCGGAGACCTTGGACCGCGCGGCCAAGGAAATCGGCGTCAACTTTATCGGCGGCTATTCTGCGCTGGTCGCAAAGGGCATGACAGCGGCGGAGGCGCTGTTGATCGACTCCATCCCCGAGGCGCTCGCGCGGACGGAGCGGGTATGCAGCTCGGTGAATGTGGGTTCTACCCGCACCGGTCTCAATATGGACGCCGTGCGCCGCATGGGGCAGGTGGTCAAAGAGACGGCGGCGCGAACCGCGGAAAACGGCTCTCTCGGCTGTGCAAAGCTTGTGATTTTCTGCAATGCGCCGGATGACAATCCCTTCATGGCGGGTGCCTTCCACGGCGTGACCGAGGGCGATGCGGTAATTCATGTCGGTGTCTCCGGCCCCGGTGTAGTGCGCGCGGCGGTACAGCAGACCAAGGGGCAGAGCTTTGAAGTACTCTGCGAGACCATCAAAAAGACAGCATTTAAGATTACGCGCGTGGGGCAGCTGGTTGCCCGGGAGGCGAGCCGTAGGCTCGACACGCCCTTCGGCATCATAGACCTCTCGCTCGCGCCGACGCCGGCGGACGGCGATTCGGTCGCGGATATACTGGAGGCCATAGGACTTGAGGCCGTCGGCGCGCCGGGCACGACTGCGGCGTTGGCGCTCTTAAACGATCAAGTGAAAAAGGGCGGCGTTATGGCTTCCTCCTATGTAGGCGGGCTTTCCGGTGCCTTCATTCCGGTCAGCGAGGATCAGGGTATGATACGGGCGGCGGAATGCGGCGCCCTGAGTCTCGAAAAATTGGAGGCGATGACCTGTGTCTGCTCCGTGGGACTCGATATGATTGCGGTGCCCGGAGCTACTTCGGCGGAGACCATAGCGGGCATCATTGCGGATGAGGCGGCCATCGGCATGATCAATCAGAAGACGACCGCCGTGCGTTTAATCCCGGCGCACGGAAAAAAGGTAGGAGATGTGGTGGAGTTCGGTGGGCTTCTCGGCCATGCACCGGTGATTGCGGTGAATCCCTACGGCTGTGCGGACTTTGTGCAGCGCGAGGGCCGCATTCCCGCCCCGATCCACTCCTTTAAGAACTGATGACGGGAACGAAAAATATGCGCAGAACGCTGCTCTTTGTCGCCGTCGTTCTGCTCTGTATGCTGCTTTATCAGCTGGGACAGTGGTATTTCCGGAATCGGAGAGAGGCCTCTTTTTACCGACCGCTCGCGGAACTTGCGGCGCCGTACGAGCAGGTGCTGGTACTCGGCAGCACCGCGGCGGCCCGGGAAGTGCTGAGGAATCCATCGGTAAAAGGGGTGGATCTTGTCTTAACGGCGCAGCCTTTGTTCAGACCGCAGCAGTCGCGCCTTCACTGCTACACGGAAGATGCTTTCCAGTTTCTGAAGACGCGCGAAAAGCACTATGACTTTATTATCGTGGCGCTCGCCGCACCGAAGACCGAGACCGAAAATCGCGCGTTTACCAACCTCTTTTACCGCATGTGTGCGAATCACCTTAGGGAGGGCGGTGCCTTTGTCGTTGAGACCGTATCGCCGGAGCGGTATCCGCTGAGTTACCGCTGCCTTGAGACTACCATTGCGAGCGAAGGCTTGTCCGTTCAGAGCCTAAAACTCACGGGAGAGGGAAATGAAACCCGCGGTGTCTTTCTCATCTCTGCGCCGCAGGGGGAATATAAACCGACGGCGGAAAGTGCGCTGGAGGTCGTGCGTAAGGATGAGGAGACAGTACTGCCGCCGGTCGGCATCAATCGCTTAAACCGTCCGCTGTTGCTTGACTATTTGGAGCAGGAGAAGGAAACCGAATGAATACAACCGCGTATTTGCTCGCTGCGTCCGCAGAAATTTGGAAGGCCTATTACCGTCATCCCTTTGTGCTGGGAATTCAAAACGGGACGCTCGACAAAGAGCGTTTCCGCTTTTATCTCATTCAGGACGATTTGTACCTCGAAGAATATGCAAAGACCTTTGCCCTCGGCGCCGCGAAGGCGGAGAGTCTCTCGAGCGCATTGCTGTTTTCCGACTATTTAGCGGCAATCAATCGTGAGAGAGCGGTGCACGGCGGTTATTTCGAAGCCCTTTCGGTGCGTGAGGAGGAACTCAGAACCACGCCGCGTGCGCTCGATAATTTATCCTACACCTCTTACATGCTCCGTGTCGGCTACGAGGGCGGCGAGGCCGAAATTCTGGCTGCGATTTTATCCTGTGCGTACAGCTATGAGCTGATTGCAAAGCATATGCTTTCGGAGAGGCCGGAGGCAGGGAGCGATCCCTTCTACGGCGCCTGGGTGCGGGAATACGCCTCGGCGGCTTACGCGGCAGAGAATGAAAAACTCATTCTTGCGCTGAACGCCGTGACGGAATCCGCTTCGCCGGCAGAGATGCAGCGCCTTCGGGATATTTTTGTCAACTGCTCCCGCTACGAGCTCGCCTTTTGGGATATGGCGTGGCAACAGAAAAAAGACTAGCGCTTCCGCTAGTCTTTTTTGATGGTCGGAGCTTTATACAAGTTCGAGTTCCCGTTCGAGCAGTTTGCGTATTTCCTCTTGCGAGACATTCAGAGCGACCGAGAGCTCGCCGAGCACAAGGGCGTCGATGCGCCTTAGGAAGCGCCGGTCGATTTCGCTCACTTTTTTTCCGGCGCGGCGCGCAGAGCGTGTTTTCCGTGTGATGGCGCGGTAGAGACGCAGGAGATCCGCACAACGGAAGCTCTGTTGGGCGCGCCGATAGCGGAACTCAAGTTCCGCGGGGCGCAGGCCCTCAAAGCTCATGACTTCTTCTCCCTGCATGCTGTGAATGGTCTCCAGCGCTTCTTCTCTCGAAATCACGGGGCGAAGGACGGTTTTTGTGCTGTCGACAGGGGTGTAAATGACGTCACCGGATGAGAAAAGAGGCGTCAGGACATAGTAGCGCTTTGCGCCTGCTGCCTCGGAGAAGGTGAGCTCCTGAATATCGCGGACGCGACACACACCGGAACTTTCATAGACAACAATATCGTCAATCTGGTACATAGTCCACCTCCTTTCTCTAGTCTAACACAGACAAAGGAGTTTTCCGACAATTTTACGAAAATCTCTCTTTTCAACAAAGCAGAGCGAATAAAAACGGAACTATATTACACAATGACGATTTGCTGCCGCAAATAGGAGGGCAGCGAGGTTCCGTTGTCGCCGTAGCAGAGAGAATTCCAGAGATCCGCGGCGTGCACTTCGGCTTGGAAGAGATCGCGCGCGGCGGGAGAGCGGAGCAGGCTCTCGGCTGCGGCCGGCCGGCTCACCATGGGAATGGTGGCAGCCTGCTTTAAAAGAGAGAGAAGGGCCTCCGAGTCCCGGCGAAAGCCGAGTAGGCGTGCATAGGGGGCGGCGCCGATCGGCGGCAAATCTCCGGCCTTTTTGCCTTCGGCCGAGGCGGCTGCTACGGCCTCTTCGCGTGCGGCATTCTTCCAACGGAGAAGATCGGATTTTCGTATCCCGAGGAAGATATGTGTCAGCGCGCGCGCCACGCGGGTGTGCGTGTACTGTCTGGTCTTTAGACTGTTCACAAGCGCCTCATAGTTCTCCTCGCGGAACTCCGCATTCGCAATGCGGTCCGCAAGGTCCTCCGAGACATCGGAGAAGGAGGAAAGCGCGGTCCCCTCATAGAGCTGATCCAAGACGCGGCGCTCAATGGGACCGACCATGCAGGCGGGATTTAAATAGGGGGCAGAGGCAAAGACCTCCGCAGCGGCGCGCGGCACCATTCGGATCAAATCGTCCCAAGAACCGCCGTTTAAAATGTGGGAGCGTATGGCGGTTGCGGAACTGAAATCGCCCTGCAGGATGGGGTCATGATAATCGCTGCCCTTTCTCGAGACCGTGGTCAGGCGGATCGGAATGCGCTCCGCACGTGCGGCGCGCGCATACTCGAAGGCGAGGATGTTATTCGGCTTTGAAAGCAATTCCCGGGTGCGAAGCAGAAGAGAATTATCCGCGCCTGCCTGAAACAAATCGGCAGCGATTGCATTGACCCTGGCTTCCGCATAGGTGAGACCGGTTTTTAAGCCCTCGCGGAGACTGTGCTGAAACGCCTCCGAGCCCTCGTCAATCACATCGAGGAGCATGGAGAGCTCTTCGGCGGAGACATCTTCGGTGCCGCAGCAGAGATTCGGAATGCCGAGTCCCGCGAGCATGCTCACACCGTAGGCCGCGTAGTCACGGGCGGAGGCGGAGCTGAAGGGAGTCGGAATTTCGAAAACGGCGTCCGCACCGGCGCGCAGCGCCGCCTCCGCGCGCTTCAAGGGAGAATAGATTGCGGGCATGCCGCGCTGCACAAAGTAGCTGCTCAAGAAGACCACGCAGTAGGAGGCACCGGTCAGTGCGCGCGCATTTCGCATTTGATAGAGATGCCCGTTGTGAAATGGATGATATTCAGCAATAATTCCAACAACCTGCGCAAGATTTATCATACTCTCTCCTGTATTTTGAAAAAAACAGCCTTCCGTCTTGTCACTCGTTTGTCGATTGGTCTATAATAACAGAGATTGTGAATATTATAAAGTTGAAGGGGGAAACACACAATGAAAATTCTTGTCATGAACTGCGGAAGCTCTTCTCTCAAGTATCAGCTGATCGATATGGAGAACGAGAGTGTGCTCGCGAAGGGTCTCTGCGAGAGAATCGGTATCGAGGGCTCTCTGCTCGCACATACGCCGGCGGGCGGCGAGAAGTATAAGCTCGAGGTTGCGATGCCGACTCACAAGGAGGCGATTGAGCTTGTCATGAAGGCTCTTGTCGATCCCGACCACGGTGTGATTCAGAGCACGGATGAGATTTCCGCAATCGGACATCGTGTGGTTCACGGCGGAACGTATTACAGTGCGTCCGTTCTGGTTGATGAGAACGTCAAGAAGGCGATTGCGGACTGCTTCGATTTGGCCCCCCTTCACAATCCGGCAAACCTCATGGGTATTGAAGCCTGCGAGGCGGCTATGCCCGGAAAGCCGAATGTCGCTGTCTTTGATACGGCTTTCGGTATGAGCATGGAGGAGAAGGCATATCTCTATGCGCTGCCCTACGAGTACTATGAGAAGTACAGGGTTCGCCGTTACGGCTTCCACGGCACCAGCCACAACTTTGTCGCGGGCGAGGTGATTCGTAAGGGAGGTCTCGATCCGAAGAACGCAAAGGTCGTCGTGTGCCACCTCGGCAACGGCGCTTCGGTTTCGGCCTCGATCGGCGGCAAGTGCGTGGATACATCCATGGGCATGACTCCGCTCGAGGGCCTTATTATGGGCACTCGCTCGGGAGACATTGACCCCGCGATCATTCAGTTTATCTGCGAGCACGAGAAGCTCACGGTTGAGGAGATGACGGATGTTCTGAATAAGAAGTCCGGTGTTCTGGGCTTAAGCAACGGCATTTCCTCCGATTTCCGCGACATTGACGATGCGGCGAACGACGGCAACAAGCTCGCAAGGGTGGCGCTCGACGCTTTCACGCTCCGCGTTGCGAAGTATGTCGGCGCTTATATCACCGAAATGAACGGTGTCGATGCGATTGCCTTCACGGCAGGTGTCGGCGAGAACGATAAGTTCATGAGAAAGAATATCTGCGCATATCTCGAGTACCTCGGCGTGGAAATTGACGACGAGAGAAACAATGTGCGCGGTGAAGAGCGCCTTGTTTCGACGGACAGCTCGAAGGTCAAGGTATACCTCCTTCCGACCAACGAGGAACTCGCAATCGCAAGAGATACGCTCGCACTGACGAAGTAAGTTTTCGGGGCAGAACGCTCCGAATCTGTTTCCCGCAGAGGGAGAAAGGAAAAATCCCATGTACACATTCGGTACGATGATCCACAAGCTCAAAGAGAACCCGAAGACCATTGTGTTTACGGAGGGCACGGACCCGCGCATTCTCGAGGCGGCATCCCGTCTCCTGGCGAGTAATTTCTTAAAGCCGATTCTGGTCGGTAACCCGGATGCCATTGAGGCAGCGGCAGAGGACGCGGGCTACAACATCCGCGGCGCACAGATTGTCGATCCGGAGAACTTTGACCGCTTTGACGAGATGGTCGAGATGTTCTGCGAAATCAGAAAGTCGAAGGGCGTGACCCCGGAGCAGGCAAAGAAGGTGCTTTCCGGCGCAAACTACTTCGGCACCATGCTGATTAAGATGGGCATCGGTGACTGCCTGCTCGGCGGTGCGACCTATTCCACGGCGGACACGGTTCGTCCGGCGCTCCAGATTATCAAGACCAAGCCGGGCAACAAGATTGTTTCCTCCTGCTTCATTCTCGTTCGTCCGTCCGCGACCGGTGACAACGAGCTGCTCGCAATGGCGGACTGCGCAATCAACATCAAGCCGACCGAAGACGAATTGGTTGAGATTTGCGGTGAGACCGTGAGCTGCGCAAAGATTTTCGGCATCGAGCCGAAGGTCGCTTTCCTCAGTTACTCGACCGTGGGTTCCGGCTCCGGTGAGGATGTCGACAAGATGAGAAATGCTTGCGCAAAGGCAAAGGCTGCGTTCCCGGACGAGGCAATCGACGGTGAGATGCAGTTTGACGCAGCGGTTTCTCCGACCGTCGCGCGCACCAAGATAAAGGACAGCAAGGTCGCGGGTTATGCGAACACCTTCATTTTCCCGGATATCAATGCGGGTAACATCGGCTACAAGATCGCGCAGAGACTCGGCGGCTTCGATGCTTACGGCCCGATTCTGCTCGGTCTGAATGCGCCGATCAACGACCTCTCCAGAGGTTGCAACGCTCTCGAGGTTTACTCGATGGCAATCGTGACCGCAGCGCTCGCATAAGTGTCACAAACAGCTTGACAGGATAGATGTTGTATATTACACTATTCCCGTTATGCCAGAAATGGATGATTGCGGTTTTCAACCGTTAACGCTACGAGGTGAGGAGGTGTTTCAGGATGTCGATTTGTCCGAAGAATAAATCTTCCAAAGGCCACAGAGATCAGAGAAGAGCCAACTGGAAGATGGGCGTGATGAACCTTGTCAAGTGCCCGAAGTGCGGCGAGCTTATGATGCCGCATCGCGTCTGCAAGAACTGCGGGACGTACAATAAGAAGGAGATCGTGAAAGTCGCTGACTGAGCCTTTCTTCCTGCGAAATAATGCATGAACCGCTCCGGACGAAAGTCCGGGGCGGTTTTCTTTACAACTTGCGGGGGCAGGGGCTATGCTTTATCATAAGTAGGCAGAGGTGAAAACGTATGGTGAGAGTAGCAGTAGACGCGATGGGCGGCGACAACGCGCCCGGTGAAATTGTAAAGGGTTGCCTGGAGGCGCTGAGAAAGAGCCCCGAGGTAAAAATTCTGCTCTGCGGAAAACCGGAGGCCCTGGAGCAAGCGCTTGCGGGACAGAGCTATCCGGCGGAGCGGCTGGAAACGGTACCGGCATCGGAGGTCATTGAGACCGGCGATTCGCCGGTTATTTCCGTGCGGAAAAAGAAGGATGCTTCGCTCGTGGTCGGTATGAAGCTGATACGCGAGGAAAGAGCGGATGCCTTTGTTTCCGCCGGTAACAGCGGTGCGATACTGGTCGGCGGTCAGGTACTGGTCGGTCGGCTGCCCGGTGTGGAGCGCGCGCCGTTTGCGCCCCTCATTCCGACCGAAGACGGCGGCGCCACTTTGCTTTTGGACTCGGGCGCCAATGTCGACGCGAAGGCAGCGCATCTTGTGCAGTTTGCGCAGATGGGCTCTCTCTACATGGAGAGGGCGCTCGGCATAAGCCGTCCCCGCGTCGCAATCCTGAATGTGGGACTGGAAGAAGAGAAGGGCAATGCGCTGGTTAAGGAGACCTATCCGCTCCTTCGGGCGACGCCGGGACTCAACTTCATCGGCAGCATTGAGGCGCGCGAGGTTCTGCACGGGCAGGCGGATGTCTGCGTCGCGGAGGCCTTTACCGGCAATATGGTGCTGAAGGCCATCGAGGGAACGGCGTCAACGTTTCAGACCATTATTAAGCGCGCGGCCATGTCGAATTTGCGGAGCAAGATCGGTGCGGCACTTCTGAAACCGGCCTTAAAAGAGGCCTTAAAGGGCTTCGATGCCTCCCGCTACGGCGGCGCACCCATGCTCGGTCTGCGCGGCCTTGTGGTCAAAGTGCACGGAAACGCGAAGGCGGCCGAGGTTTGCAATGCAGTGTTGCAGTGCGAGACCTTTCACCGCGAGAACATTTTACAGAGCATTGCGGAGGCAGTGAATGTTGGAGAGAGATGAAATTCGGCGCATTGTCGCGGAGGTCCTGGAGCTTCCCAAGGAAGAACTGGATGACCGCGCGAACTTCACCGAGCTTTATTTTGCGGATTCTCTGGAGCGCTATCGCATTGTGCTTGGGCTTGAGAGCTATTTTCAGCTTCGGTTTCCGCCCGAAGCGGTCGATAAAATACAGTCCGTCGAGTCTGCGGAGCGCGCCATTCGCGCACTCCGCGCGGGACGGTGAGAGGAGAGGCTTTGGATTCCGATATCATCAGAGAATTGGAGGAGCATCTTAACTACTCCTTTCAAAACAGGGAGCTTTTGGTTCAGGCGCTCACGCACACTTCCTTTGCAAATGAGGCGCACAGCGGACATCTCGGCTCAAACGAGAGACTGGAGTTCCTCGGCGATGCGGTGCTGGAACTCGTGAGTTCCGAGTTCTTTTACCGCGAAAAGACACAGCTCAGCGAGGGAGAACTCACAAAGCTCCGGGCGAGCTTTGTCTGCGAGCCGGCACTCGCCTATTGCGCGGAGCAGATTCCGCTCTCCCCGTATCTGCTGCTCGGAAGAGGTGAGGAAATGACCGGCGGCAGAACCCGTCCCAGCATCGTAAGCGATGCAATGGAGGCTGTGGTGGGAGCGCTTTACTTAGACGGCGGACCGGAAATCGCACGGGGCTTCATTGAGCGTTTTATCTTGAACGACATCGAGGGAAAGCGCTATTTTTATGACGCGAAGACCATCTTGCAGGAAGAAATTCAGAGGGACAAGGATGCGGTACTCTCGTACGAACTTCTTGCCGAGACAGGACCGGAACACTTAAAGCGATTCACGGTTGCGGCGCTTCGGGACGGTGTTGCGATTGCGGAGGGCACGGGCAGCAGCAAGAAGGAGGCGGAGCAGCGCGCGGCTTATGCGGCGCTCCTCACCCTCGGAATTGCGGAATCCGGAGGGTCCTCATGTACTTAAAGAGCATTGAGGTACAGGGCTTTAAGTCCTTCGCAAATAAAATTCTGTTTTCCTTTCAGCACGGCGTGACCGGCATTGTGGGGCCGAACGGCTCGGGCAAGTCAAATGTCGGCGATGCGGTGCGCTGGGTGCTCGGGGAACAGAGTGCAAAGAGTCTTCGCGGCGGCAACATGCAAGATGTTATCTTTGCGGGGACCGCAAGCCGAAAACCGCAGGGCTTCGCCTATGTCGCCATTACCCTGGACAATGCGGACCGCGCGCTTTCTCTGGATTACGACGAGGTCACGGTTTCGCGTCGGCTTTACCGTTCGGGGGAAAGTGAATATCGCTTAAACGGGAGTCCCTGCCGCTTAAAGGATGTCAATGAGCTCTTCATGGACACCGGTATCGGGCAGGAGGGTTATTCCATCATAGGTCAGGGGCAGGTGGAGAAGATACTCTCCGGCAGACCGGAGGAGAGGCGTGAACTCTTCGACGAGGCGGCGGGTATCACAAAGTTCCGCAAGCGCAAGGCCGCTGCCGAAAAGAAGCTTGAGAACGAGCACGATAATTTGGTGCGAGTCTCGGATATTTTGCAGGAACTTTCGAAACAGGTGGAACCGCTCAGAAAGCAGTCTGAAACCGCCGAGAAATACCTCAAGTTGAGAGACGAAGTAAAAGCTCTCGACCTCAATTTATTTCTGCTCCAGAGCGAGGCTTCGCGGAGCGCGTTACAGGAGATCGAAAAGCGTGCGCAGATTCTCGCCGATGAGGTGTCACGTGCGGTCGGCGAGGAGGAGGCGCTGAAGCGTCAGTATGAATCCTTGGATCGCCTGCTCGAAGAACTGGATGCCGCCCTCGCCGCAAAGCGGGCTGAACTCGAAGCGCGGCGCAGGGAGAGCGGAACTGTGAGCGGTCGCATTGCCGTTTTGGAAGAACAGACCCGCGCGGAACAAACGAAAATCGAAGAGATTTCCGTACGGCGGGAGCGCAGCGAGCGAGAGCGCAGCGCGCGCGAAGAGGAACGAAACAGCCTGCTGGAAAGGCAGGCGAGCATTGCGAAGACAGCCGAAGAGGCCGGCAGTCGCGCGGCAAAAGCAGAGTCCGAGCGTCTTGCTTCCGAACAGGCCGTGCAAGCCCTTGAGGAAGAGGTGCAGCGCCGTAAGGACACGGTTATTTCGCTGATCAACGAGCGCGCGGATATGAGTTCCCGCGGCGCGCGTTACGAGGCCATGATGCAGGAGGCCAATATCCGCGCATCCAAGAGTGCGCAGCGACTCTTGCAGCTAAAGACAGACTTTGACGGTCTGGAACTTGCCCTGCAGCGTGCGGAAGCGGAGACAAGCGAACTCTGTGAAAAGCGAGACAGCGCGGGACAGGAGAGAGCGGAACTCGGCAAGCGCATTGCCGAGAATGAAAAGGCGCAGAGCGCCTTGCTTTCGCTGCTGCGTGAGACACAGAAAGCCTACCAGGCCAATGCGGCGCGGCTTGAGACCCTGCAGAACTTCACGGAGCGCTATGAGGGCTTCGGGCAGAGTGTGCAGCGCGTCATGGGAGTCCGTGACCGCGTGCGCGGCATTTACGGCGTGGTCGCGGATCTCATTTCGGTCGAGAAGCGCTACGAACAGGCAATCGAGACGGCACTCGGTGCGCGCATGCAAAATATCGTCGTAGATAACGAAGAGACGGCGAAGCAGCTCATCGAATTCCTGAAAAAGAATCGTTACGGCCGGGCAACCTTTTTGCCCCGCAGTGCCCAGCACCCGCGACCCTTTGATGCCGGGGCGGTGCTGAAAGAGCCGGGTGTCCTCGGCATCGCCTCCGATCTTGTGAAGACGGAGGCGCAGTACGCTGTCGTGCTTCAAAACCTGATCGGAAGAGACATCGTGGTCGATAACATTGACCATGCGATTGCCATCTCCAAAAAGTATCGCCAGAGTTACCGGCTGGTGACCCTCGAGGGGGATCAGTTGAACCCGGGCGGTTCCATGACGGGCGGCGCATTTCGAAACAGCTCGAATCTCTTAAGCCGCCGTCGCGAGATGGATGAGCTTAAACTCGCGCAGGAAAAGCTTTTACACCGAAACGAGAGCGAGGAGCGGGAGTTAAAAGAACTGCGGGACAGCCTTCGCACACTCTCCGAACGTTTTCAGACGCTCGGAGAGGAAGAGCATACGCTCTCGATTTCGCTGAATACGGCGGAACTCTCCAAGAAGAGCTTGCGCGAAAAGAAGAACGAACTTGAATCGCAGCTCAAGGAGATCGGAAGCGAGCGCCGGGAAATTACGACCAGCCTTGAGTCCCTGGAGATGAATCGCGGCGGTTTACAGGGGGATTTGGACAGCATCGATTTAAGACAGCGCGAGGAAGAGGCGGAAATCCAAAAGCTGCAGTCAACACTGGAAGAAAAGCGGCGGGCGCATACGGCCCTGCTCGAGCAGCAGTCAAAGACCGCAATCGAAGCGAGTCTTGCGGCGGAGCAACAGCGCCATCTTCGAGAAAATCTACGCCGAGTCGAAGAAGAGAGCGCGAGAATCGCGGCAGAGTCCGAGGCACTTCTCGCCGAGCGTGAGGCTTCCGAGCGGTCGGTCGAAGCGCGGCGGCAAAGTATAGGCGAGGCGCGGGAAGCGCTGCGGGAGCTCGAAGAAGAACAGCGGAAACTTGAGGAAGCACTGGCTTCGCTCGAGACCGAGAAAAGCCGTCATAACGGCGAGCAGAAGCAGCGTTTTGAAAAGCGCGACGAAATTACGGCGCGGAGAACCGAACTCGAAAAAGATCTGTTCCGCGTGAACGCGCAGCGGGACAAGGAGACAGAGCAGAGAGAGGCGCAGTGCGCGTACATCCTAAGTGAGTATAATCTCACCGAGGAGGGCGCAAGGCAGTACCGCGATCCTTCGCTCGGCGATATGCCGGAAGCAAAGCGCAGCATACGCGAAAAGAAAGAGGCCATGCGTGCCCTCGGCAATGTCAATGTCAACGCGATTGAGGATTACAAGGAGGTCTCCGAGCGTCACAGCTTCCTGAGCACGCAGTGCGAGGATCTGAGACGGGCTGAGGATGCTTTAAAACAGGTTATCGAAGAACTGGATCTCGGCATGCGGAAGCGCTTTTCGGAGGGCTTTCAGAGCATACAGAAGGCCTTTAATCAGGTATTTCGCGAGCTCTTCGGCGGCGGAAAAGGCGAACTTCGACTGGAAGAGGGGGTCGATTTACTGGAGGCCGGCATTGCGATTATCGCAGAGCCCCCGGGCAAGAAGCTGCAGAACATGATGCAGCTCTCGGGCGGCGAGAAGGCGCTCACGGCGATTGCTTTGCTCTTTGCGATTCAGAACCTGAAGCCTTCGCCCTTTGCGCTGCTCGACGAGATCGAGGCGGCGCTCGATGACTCCAATGTGGATCGTTTTGCGCAGTACCTAAAAAAGCTCGCAAAGAATACGCAGTTTATCGTTATCACCCACCGGCGCGGCACCATGGTCGCGGCGGATCGGCTCTACGGCATCACAATGCAGGAGAAGGGCGTATCCGCTCTGGTCTCCGTGAGTCTCATTGAGGATCAGCTGGATAAGTAGGAGGAGTAATGGCAGAGGAAAAGAAAGGGTTTTTCAGTCGCCTGGTTGCGGGGCTTGAAAAGACCAGAAAGGCCGTGGTCTACGGCCTCGACGACCTGTTCAACGGCCCGGGCGAGGTGGATGATGAGTTCTTTGACGAACTTGAGGAAATTTTAATCACCGGCGATGTGGGTGTGCGCGCAACCGAGGAAATTCTGGAGGAACTCCGTGAGGCGGTCGAAGCGCAGCACGTGCGGGCGCGCAGTGCCTGCCGCGATCTCCTGATTGACAGTATCAAGTCCAGAATGGATCTCGGTGAGAACGCATATGACTTTGAGAAACAGCCTTCGGTTCTGCTTTTGATCGGCGTGAACGGCGTCGGCAAGACGACGACCGCAGGAAAAATGGCGGCGCAGGCGAAGGCAAACGGAAAACGTGTTCTGCTCGCCGGAGCCGATACCTTCCGCGCGGCGGCCATCGAGCAGCTCGAGGCTTGGTCGCAGCGGGCAGGAGTCGAGATGGTCAAATCTTCGGCGGGAGCGGATCCGGCTGCCGTTGTGTTTGATGCCTGCCAGGCGGCGCGGGCACGCCGTACGGATCTTCTGATTTGCGATACGGCGGGGCGTTTACACAACAAGAAAAATCTCATGGAAGAACTCAGAAAGATAGACCGTGTGCTGCAGAGAGAACTTCCGGATTATCGCCGCGAGACCCTTCTCGTGCTGGACGGCACAACGGGACAGAATGCAATAGAACAGGCCAAGGAGTTCGGCGACATCTGCGAGATTTCCGGTGTCGCGCTGACAAAGCTCGACGGATCGGCCAAGGGCGGCGTTGCGATTGCGATTCAGGCGGAGTTAAAGTTGCCGGTCAAGTTCATCGGAGTCGGCGAAAAAATAGACGACCTCAGGAAGTTTGACGCAGCGCAGTATGTCGAAGCGCTGTTTGCGCGTCATACGGACAGTGAGAGTGAAGAGGAGGCAGAGTCATCATGGAACCAATGACATTGGAGGCATTTGAAGAGGCGAGCGAGTGCGTGCGCGAGGTGACCAAGGAGACCAAACTGATCTACTCGGATTTCTTTTCACGTCAGAGCGGAAACAAGGTCTACTTAAAGCCCGAGAATATGCAGCAAACCGGCGCCTACAAGGTGCGCGGCGCTTATTATAAGATTGCGACCATGGACGAGGAAGCGCGGAAAAAAGGACTTATCACCGCATCTGCGGGTAACCACGCACAGGGAGTTGCTTTTGCGGCGAAGCTTGCCGGCATCAAGGCAACCGTCTGCATGCCGAAGGTAACACCGCTCATGAAGATTAACCGCACCAAGGCGCTCGGCGCCGAGGTGGTGCTGTACGGCGATGTGTTCGACGATGCGCTGCAGCGCGCCTATGAGATTGCGGCGGAAACCGGTGCGACCATCGTGCATCCGTTCGACGATTTGACGGTTGCAACCGGACAGGGTAGCATCGCAATGGAAATCGTGAAGGAGCTACCGACCGTCGATTACATTTTGGTGCCGATTGGCGGCGGCGGTCTTGCGAGCGGTGTTTCGACCCTCGCGAAGCTCCTGAACCCGAACATCCATGTGATCGGTGTCGAGCCGGAAAATGCGGCCTGCATGAAGGCTTCGCTCGAGGCGGGAGAGGTTATAACGCTGCCGAGCGCCAACACCATTGCGGACGGCACGGCGGTGAAGCGTCCCGGCGAAAAGCTTTTCCCCTATATTCAGAAGAATGTGGACAGCATCATCACGATTCAAGACAATGAGCTCATTGTCTCCTTCCTGGATATGGTTGAGAATCACAAGATGATCGTCGAAAATTCCGGCCTTCTGACAGTCGCGGCGCTCAAACACCTCGACATCAAAAACAAGAAGATTGTGAGCATACTCTCGGGCGGAAACATGGATGTGATTACCATGGCTTCGCTGATTCAGCACGGCCTCATCCAGAGAGACCGCATCTTCACGGTCTCGGTTCTGCTTCCCGATCGCCCGGGTCAGCTGGCGCGGGTCGCTGAGGTTATTGCCGAGGAGAGCGGCAACGTCATCAAGCTCGAGCACAATCAGTTTGTCAGCATCAACCGCAATGCGGCCGTGGAACTCCGCATCACCATGGAGGCCTTCGGAACCGAACACAAGGAGAAAATTTGCGAGCGCTTGAAGCAGGAGGGCTATCGCCCGAAACTTGTGCGTTCAAAGGGGACCTACAGTGAATGAATCTGCGAAAACCAATGCGATTTACTTTGTAAAATGGTCGATTTACGCGATTGTCACAGGTCTCACAATCGGCCTGGTCGGCATGTTGTTCCGGAAGGGCGTTGACTTCGGAATCGCAAATTGGAAACAGCACCCGCAGTTCATTCTCTTGTCGCCCCTCTCGGCTTTGCTCATCGTTGCCCTGCAAAAGAGCTTGCACGAGGAGAAAAACGGCGGAACCAATACCGTCATCGACTCCGTTACCGAGGGAAAACACATCACGGTGCAGACCGCACCGCTCATTTTCTTCTCGACCGTACTCTCGCATCTGGTCGGTGCCTCGGTGGGCAGAGAGGGCGCGGCACTCATGATGGGCGGCAGCCTCGGCGAGGCGCTCTCGAAGCTCTTCCGTATGGATGAGAAAGACAAGCGCATCGCAATCATGTGCGGTATGTCGGCTTGTTTTTCCGCCATCTTCGGAACGCCGCTTGCGGCGGCCGTTTTCCCCATGGAGATGATTTCGGTCGGCGTCATGTATTATGCCGCGTTGATTCCCTGCCTCTTTGCTTCTTTCATCGCTTCGCATGTCTCCCTGCACTTCGGTGTGGCGGGAGAAGTGTTCCCGATTACGGAGGTACCAGACTTTCACCTGCCGGGGGCCGTCACGGTGATTCTCTTTTCCATGCTCTGTGCGCTCCTCGCAATGGGGTTCAGTATTATCCTGTATCGCGGACACCACTATACCGCGAAGCGCATCCCGAATCCCTGGCTCAGGGCGTTGATCGGCGCGTTTGCGTTAATTGCGCTCACAGCCTTAAATCAGAGATTTTTTACCGGGGTGCTGGATTTTAACGGCGGCGGCTTCGGCCTCATTGAAAAGGCCTTTCGCGGCGAGGCGGCCTGGTACAGCTTTCTCTTCAAGATTCTCTTCACCTGTGTCTGTATTTTCGGAAGCTTTAAGGGAGGAGAGATTGTGCCGACTCTCACCATAGGTGCCTGCTTCGGTGCAGCCTTTGCGCAGCTCTTTCATCTGCCCGTGCAGCTCTACGCAGGGATAGGCATCGCAGCGTTTTTTGTCGGCATGACCAACAGTCCCTTCAGTTCCATGCTTCTCTGCTTTGAGCTCTTCGGCTTTGAAGGAATGCCCTATTATGCCTTTGCGATTGCGGTCAGCTTTACGCTCTCCGGTTACTACGGGCTCTATACGAGCCAGAAGTTCCCGTATTCCAAGACCGAGGCGCTCTTTATCAACCGCAAGGGGCCCAGAAAACTCTGGGAGCATCCCGGCGACGCCGCGGAAGAAAACTAAAAAAAACCGAGAGTGTCAAGGTAAAATACTTGACAGCACTCTCGGTTCTTTTTATACTTGGACCCATGGGTAATGAAAGTCCGGAGAAGTTCGCAGACCGAGACCTTCTCTTTGATTTCTATGCGGAGCTCTTAACGGAGCACCAACGGCATATTTTTGAAGCGGTCGCGTTCCTCGACTGTTCTCTCAGCGAAGTGGCACGGGAGGCGGGCATCAGCCGCCAAGGCGTTTCGGACCTCGTGCGGCGCACCGAAGAGCAACTCTACGCCTATGAGAGAAAACTTCATATGGCGGAGAAATTTCGGGCGGAACAGCGGATTGCAAGGGAGCTTCTCCGTCTCAGCGAGGCGGAAAGCGGTGAAGCCGTGCTCCCGGAGATTCGGAAACTCGCAAACGAGCTCATGCAGCTCACAGCGCGCTAGGCGGAGGGATGAAATGGCGTTTGAAAGTCTGACAGAAAAATTACAGCGCGTCTTTCGTGATCTGCGCGGCAAGGGAAAACTCAGCGAAGAAGATACCAAGGCAGCGCTCAAGGAAGTGCGCATGGCACTTCTCGAAGCCGATGTCAACTTCAAGGTAGTCAAGCAGTTTGTAAAAAGCATTGAAGACAGAGCGGTCGGGACAGAAGTGCTGGAGTCCCTGACACCCGGCCAGCAGGTCGTGAAAATTGTCAACGAAGAGCTCATTAAGCTCATGGGCTCCGAGACCACGGAGATTAAACTCTCACAGGACAGGGATATCACCGTCATTCTGATGGCGGGTCTCCAGGGTGCCGGTAAGACGACAACGGCTGCAAAACTCGCGGGAAAACTCAAGGCGAAGGGACACAGACCGCTGCTCGCGGCCTGCGACGTGTACCGACCGGCGGCAATCGAACAGCTGCGCGTGAACGGCGAGAAGGTGGGCATCCCGGTCTTTTCGATGGGAAGCGGCGCGGACCCAGTTAACATTGCCCGCGCGGCCTTTGAGAAGGCGCGTCAGGACCACAACGACATTCTGATTGTCGATACCGCGGGTCGCCTGCAGATCGACGAACAGATGATGGAGGAACTGCTTCGCATCAAGGAGGAGCTCCGTGCCGATTGGACCCTGCTCACAGTCGATGCGATGACAGGTCAGGAGGCCGTCAATGTCGCGAAGACCTTCGAGGAAAAAATCGGGGTCGACGGCGTGATTGTTACCAAGCTCGACGGCGATACGCGCGGCGGTGCGGCACTCTCTATCAAGGCAGTCACCGGAAAACCCATACTCTACGTCGGTATGGGCGAGAAACTTTCGGATCTCGAACAGTTCTATCCGGACCGCATGGCATCGCGCATCCTCGGCATGGGAGACATTCTCTCGCTGATCGAGAAGGCACAGGCGGAGGTAGATGAAGCCGAGGCTCGCCGTATGAGCGAAAAACTCAAGAAGGCGGAGTTTGACTTCAACGACTTCTTGGACCAGATGAAACAGGTCAAAAAGCTCGGCGGCATTGCGGGTATCATGGCGATGATGCCGACCGCGGGTGCCGGCATGCCGGAAATCGACGAGAGCCACATGGGACGGGTAGAGGCCATGATACTCTCCATGTCCAAAGAGGAGAGGGCAAACCCCTCGCTTTTGAATCCCTCGCGCAAGAACCGCATTGCGAAGGGCGCGGGCGTGGACATCACCGAGGTGAACCGCATGGTCAAGCAGTTCGAACAGATGCGGAAGATGATGAAACAGCTTCCGGGTATGATGAAGAGCAAGAACCGCGGCGGTCGCGGTGGACTCGGCGGGCTTTTCGGCAAGCTCGGCTTTTAATTTCGGTATCACTGCAAATTTTGCATTGTACATACAATTCATTTGATTTTAGGAGGAAACAACAATGGCAGTTAAGATGAGACTTCGCAGAATGGGACAGAAGAAGGCACCGTTTTACCGCATTATCATCGCGGACGAGAGAAGCCCGCGTGACGGACGCTTCATCGCCGAGATCGGCCTCTACGATCCGACCAAGGAGCCAAGCCTGATCAAGTTTGATGAGGAAGAGGCAAAGAAGTGGCTGAAGAACGGCGTGCAGCCGACCCCGCGCGTCGCTAAGCTCCTGAAGCTCTCCGGCATCACGGAATAAAGCGATGAAAGAGTTGGTGGAAGTCATCGCAAAGGCGCTGGTCGACTGCCCGGAAGAAGTGCGTGTTTCCGAAGAGGAGAGAGAAGATGCGATTGTCCTGAAGCTCTCCGTCGCGGAAACCGACATGGGACGGGTGATTGGCAAGGGAGGCCGGATCGCAAAGTCGATTCGCGCTGTCCTGAGAGCGGCTTCCGCTCGCCAGTCAAAGCACATCATTTTGGACATTGACTGAGTATAAAAGTGAGGAACGCGCGTGACAGACAAGTTTAGAATCGGCGTCATCAGCTCTGTGCACGGCATACGCGGCGAGGCGAAGGTCTATGTGACCTCGGACGAGCCCGAACGCTTTCGCAAGCTGAAATATGTGCATGCGCAAAGTCCGGAGAGCGCCCAGCACCCAGGCGGTGCGCGCTACATCGGCAAGAAGACAGACCGGGCGGTTCAATTGGAACTCAGCTCGGTCCGTTTTTTTAAGCGCATGGCAATCTGTAAATTTGAAGGCATCGATACGCCGGAGGAAATCCGGAAGTACATCGGCATGGAACTCTGGGTTCCGCGGGAAGAAGGGATAGCGCTCGAAGAGGGCGAATTCTATGTCGCGGATTTGATCGGGCTCCCCGTCATCAGCGATGCGGGAGAGACGCTGGGAACCGTGAAGGCCATATGGCCGACCGGCGCAAACGAGGTTGTCTCGGTTGCACGGAAGAACGGCTCGGAGCTTCTGCTCCCCTACATCAAGGACTGCATCCTGGAAGTGAATCCGAAGGAGGGCTTCTTAAAGGTGCATCTCATGGAAGGGCTCATCTGATGCGTTTTACGATTTTGACCCTCTTTCCGGAGATGATTGAGCAGGGGCTCTCGGTCAGCATACTCGGGAGGGCGAAGGAGAAGGGCTTTATCAGCTTTGACGTGCGAAATATTCGCGACTATACGACGGAGCGGCACGGTCATGTCGACGACGCACCCTACGGCGGCGGAGCGGGCATGCTCATGCAGGCAGACCCGATACTGCGCTGTTACCGTGCGGTCACGGAAGAGCGGGGCAGGGCGCCGCGCGTTGTCTATGTGACGCCGCAGGGCAAGCAGTTCACCCAGGCGGACGCGAAGATGTTCGCGCAGGAAGAAGAGTTATTGATACTCTGCGGACACTACGAGGGGGTCGATGAGCGCGCACTCCGACTGCTCTCCGCAGAACCCTACTCAATCGGCGACTATGTGCTGACCGGAGGTGAGCTTCCCGCCATGGTCATGGTGGATGCCATCAGCCGCATGGCCCCCGGCGTGCTCTCGAACCAAGAGAGCGGTGAGATCGAGTCCTTCGAGGGAAATCTTCTCGAATACCCGCAGTACACGCGTCCGGAGGTCTATGAGGGCCTACGCGTGCCACCCGTACTTCTGTCGGGCGATCATAAAAAGGTCGCGCAGTGGAGAAGAGAGCAGGCTCTGCTTCGCACCAGAGAGCGCAGGCCGGACCTCTTTTCGAAGGTGGAGCTCACGAAAGCGGACCGCAAGTTCCTGAGCGAACAGGAAGCAAAAGAAGCCGAGAAAAGTGAAGGCTAGCCCTTGTGCTTTTAAAGTCGGCGTGCTAGAATAGTAAAGCTGTTTATGAAGAGATGTTCCGCTGGGGCAAAGGCTTGCGCCCAAGAACGTCGAATGTTGCAGGAGGAAAAGAAAATGAGACAGAACCCGATTTTAGAGAAGATTGAAGCAGAGCAGATTCGTGTTCCCGGTGAGTTCAACGTCGGCGATACCGTCCGCGTTCACAACAAGATCAAAGAGGGAAACCGCGAGAGAGTCCAGATGTTTGAGGGCGTTGTGATGAAGATTCAGAACGGCGGCCTGAGAAAGACCTTCACGGTCCGCAAGATTTCCAACGGCATCGGCGTTGAGAAGACTTGGCCGTTCAGCTCTCCGTTCGTCGACAAGGTCGATGTGATCCGCCGCGGTAAGGTCAGAAGAGCAAAACTCAACTATCTGAGAAAGCTCTCCGGCAAGGCTGCAAAGGTCAAGGAGATCATCTAAACATCATATCCGCATATCAGGAGAACTATCATCTTTCATATGAAAATGATGGTTCTTCTTTTTGTGTGCGGAATCGGCACTCATTTTAGTTTCATGGAATCGTAAGTAAAAACCTGAGTTTCTTATGCTATACTAATAATCTGCTATACTGACTATGATCATTGAAAATATCCGGGGCTGAGTCCCTGTTTTGAATAGAACGGAGATACAATGCGCGCTGCGTATGAAACGGAAGATAGTTTATTACGGCGGATATGCCGTCTGATTGTTGAGATTGTAACGGTCATCGCCTTTGCATGGTTTATCGTTTATTCCTTCGGAACCCAGGTGGTGAACAGCGGCCAAAGCATGCGTCCCACCATGGAGGACGGAGATAGGCTGCTTTTGGATCGCTTCGGCTTTAAGCTCTTCGGTCCCCAGCGTTTTGACATCGTGCTCTTTAAGAGCAGCAGCGGCCAGACCAATATAAAGCGCATCGTGGCGCTGCCCGGCGAGAGCGTCGAGATTCGGGACGGCAAGCTCTATGTGAACGGCAAGCTTCTCGAGAGCCCTTCCCATCTCAAATTCGGGGAAATTACGAGTCCCGGACGGGTCGGCGAGAGCATTTCGCTCGGTCGGGACGAATATTTTGTGTTGAGTGACAATCTGGAGTCGGGAGAAGATTCCCGCTCCGAGAGTATAGGCAATGTCACGCGGAAAATGATACGCGGTCGGGTGTGGTTCCGAATGCAACCCTTCGGTTCCCTGGGACGCATCCGCTGAGAATTGAGGAAACGAAATGAATATACAGTGGTATCCTGGACATATGACCAAGGCGCGCCGTGAGATGGAAGCCGATGTGCGCATCGTCGACATGGTAATCGAACTTCTGGACGCGAGAGCGCCGATGGCGAGCGGCAACCCGGAAATACGGAGACTGGGACAGGGCAAAGAGCGAGTGATCGTCCTGAATAAATCCGACCTCGCGGATGCGGCGACCACGGCAGCCTGGATACGCTGCTTTCAAGCGGAGGGCGCGCACTGCATCGCTATGGATGCGCGCGGCAGCGGAAACCGTAAACTCTTGATGCGGACCATTGAGGCGGCGGCCGCCGCAAAGCGGGAGCGCGACAAAAAGCGCGGTATTTTAAACCGCCCGGTGCGAGCCATGGTCGCAGGCATCCCGAACGTGGGAAAATCCACCCTGATCAATATGCTATCCGGCAGAAGTTCCGCGAAAACCGGCAATAAGCCCGGCGTGACACGCGGAAACCAGTGGATACGGTTTCAGCAGTCCATCGAGCTTCTTGACACCCCGGGTATACTCTGGCCTAAATTCGAAGACCCTGCCATCGGCGAGAAAATTGCTTTCCTCGGTTCCGTCAACGAGATGATTGTGGATAAAACCGAACTTGCCGTGACCTTGCTCGCCTTTCTGGAAACCAACGGGAAACTGGAAGGGGCCAAGGAGCGCTATCAGCTCAAAGGGACGGAGACGGCAGCGGAGATGCTCACGGAGATTGCGCGCCTTCGCGGCTGTCTGATGGCGGGCGGCGAGCCCGATACGGAAAAGGCGGCCGGCATCGTGATCAATGAGTTCCGAAGCGGCGCGCTGGGACGCATTTCGCTGGAGTCACCGGAAGGAGAAGCGCATGGCACTCAGAACACTGAAGGGTGAGAAGCTCGAGGCAGAGCGCGTAAGACTGGAGCAGCTCCGCGCCTTTGAGCGAGACTATACGGCAAAGGGCTACACGGCCATCTGCGGCATCGATGAAGCCGGAAGAGGACCGCTTGCCGGCCCTGTGGTTGCGGCGGCGGTGATACTGCCGCTCGACGCGGAAATCCTGTTTTTGAACGACTCGAAGAAACTCTCGGAGGCAAGGCGTGAGGCGCTCTACGATGAAATTTGTGCAAAGGCCGTGAGCTACGGCATCGGCACGGTCTCGCCCGCGCGCATCGATGAAATTAACATTTTGCAGGCAACGTATGAAGCGATGCGGGAGGCAATCGCAAAGCTTAACCCCGCGCCGGATCTCTGTCTGAACGATGCGGTTAAGATACCCGGGGTCACGCTTCCCCAGGTCCCGATTGTGAAGGGAGATGCGAAGAGTCTCAGCATTGCCGCGGCTTCGGTGCTGGCGAAGGTGACAAGAGACCGCTTTATCACGAGTTGCGATGCCCTCTACCCGGAATACGGTTTCGCAAAGAACAAGGGCTACGGAACAGCGGCGCATATTGCGGCACTCAAGGCGCACGGTGCGACCCCGCTCCATCGCCGGAGTTTTATTCGTAATTTTGAGCTCGGCGGCAGTGAGGCATGAGAAGACAGAACACGCGCGCCATCGGTGCGCGGTATGAAGAAAAAGCGGCGGCATATCTCAGTGCCGCCGGCATTGAGATACTTGCCAGGAATTTTTATTGCCGCGGCGGTGAAATCGATTTAATCGGGAGTGACGGACAGTATCTCATTTTCTTTGAGGTCAAGTATCGCCGCAGCGGAAAGGACGGACTTCCGTTCTCGGCAATCGGCGGTGTAAAACGGCGGCGGATATTTCTTGCGGCGCGGCAATATCTCTATCTGCAACAGTTGCCGGAAAACACGCCGCTGCGCTTCGATGCCATCGGGATACTCGGAGAAGAGATTATTTGGCTTAAGGATGCATTTCGGGAGACAAGAATATAGTTCACAGTGGACGCCCGGCGCATTGAGGTGTACATTGAAAGCAAGAGAAAGGAGTGTATCGCATGGCAGACTATCAGCTTCCCCCCTGGCAGTTTGAGCCCGGGCATCAGATGGAGGTAGCCGAGACGGGTGAACTCAGTTATCTCTATTTTCCGGCGTTTCGCGCCTATCCGAAGCTTCGGCACGGCTTTTCGACACGGCAGGGCGGTGTCAGTGAGGGCTATCTCGGCACCATGAATTTTTCGTTTGACCGCGGCGACGACCCGGAGCATGTGCGAGAGAATTATCGCCGCATCGCCGCGGCGCTCGGCGTGAGCTATGACTCCCTGACCGTCGCAAAGCAGACGCACACAAGCAATGTTAAGGAAATTACCATGGCTGAGCGCGGCGCAGGCGTCCGTTTTCCGCGACCCTATGACAATGTCGACGGAATTATGACGAATGTGCCGGGCATCACGCTGGTAACTTACCACGCGGACTGTCTGCCGGTTTATCTCTACGATCCCGCCCATCAGGCGATTGCGCTGCTGCATGCGGGGTGGCGCGGCACGGTAGACAACATTGTGTCCGCCGGACTTTTGAAGATGCAGAAGGCCTACGGAACCAGAGCTTCGGATGTGATTGCGGGCATAGGTCCCGGTATCTCGGCGGCTTGCTACGAGACAAGCGAGGCGGTACGAATCCTGTTTGCCGAGACCTTCACGGATCGGGACATGGAAGGCATCTTTACAGACCCGCACATCGGCGAGGACGGCGCACGGCACTGGCAACTTGACCTTGCGCGCGCAAATCATATACTGCTGCAAAACGCGGGCGTACAGGAGATTTTTGACGGCGGTGTCTGTACCTATCGAAATGCGAAGCGTCTGTTTTCACACCGCGCCCAAGGGGTAAAGCGCGGCCTGAATGCGGCCTTTCTGGGGCTGCCGGAAGAAGGCGGTACTCGATGAAGGAAAGGCTCAAAAAGCAGCTTGCCTTTGCGCTGGAACTCGACAAGGAGAAATCCGTATTCCGTCAGACCCATCTCTCGAATCACGGGCGGCGCGAGAACGATGCCGAACACGCCTGGCACATGGCGCTCATGGCCTATCTGCTTCGCGAATACGCGAATGAAGCGGTCGACATTGCGCGGGTCATGCTGATGTGCCTTTTACATGATGTGGTCGAGATTGATGCGGGCGACACCTACGCCTACGACGAAGCTGCCAAGAAAAGCCAGGAGGCGCGGGAGGCCGCTGCCGCAGAGCGCATATTCGGGCTCCTGCCGACAGACCAGGCGGAAGAGTTCCGAGCCCTCTTTGAGGAGTTTGATGCGGGAGAGAGTGCCGATGCGCGCTTTGCGCGCGCCATGGATAACCTCCAGCCTCTCCTCCTAAACGACAGCAACGACGGCGGAGACTGGAAAGAGCATGCGGTGACAGAGGAGCAGGTCTACGGGCGGCAGCGCCGCACGGAACTCGGCTCGAGCGAACTCTTTCGGGTCACGGATGAAATCTTAAAGCGCCACGTGGCTGCGGGCCATATCAGACGGGATGAGGCACGGGCGCCCGAGCAAGGCTAAGGTTATGACAGACACACAAAACGGAGCGCGGCGAAAGCCGCGCTCCGTTTTGTGTGCTGCGTTTACTCAATCACGGAACCGAAGTACTGGTAGTCCTCGTTCTGTAGGTTTTTCAGGAAGTCCTGAATCTTTTGGGTAGAAGAGAGCTTGTCGCTCGATGCGGAATCCGCATTGATGCTGTCGATGATATAAGCGAGATAGGGACTCATATCCGCCTCCAGATACCAGGGCTCATCGAGGAGTTCCGGTCTCCGGTAGTTTAAGTTGGTTGTGCAGACATAATCGATGATGCCGGCATCGTACTTCTCGCGGAAGCTCTTCACACCGTTCGTGAAGAGACCGAAGGTCGCGCAGACAATAACGCGTCTGCAGCCGCGGTCTTTCAGGTTCTTTGCGGTGTCGAGCATGCTCTCGCCGGAGGAAATCATATCGTCGATAATCAGCACATCTTTGTCCTTCACGCTCGCGCCGAGGAACTCATGTGCGACAATCGGGTTTCTGCCGTCGACAATCTTCGAGTAGTCGCGGCGCTTGTAGAACATGCCGGTGTCGACGCCGAGGATGTTCGAGATGTAGATGGCACGATCCATTGCGCCTTCGTCCGGGCTGATAATCATGAGGTTTTCCTTGTCGGCCTTCAGATCCGGAATGTTTAAGAAGCAGGTCTTAATGAACTGATAGGTCGGCATGAAGTTGTCAAAGCCGGAGAGCGGGGTCGCGTTCTGCACACGCGGATCGTGAGCGTCGAAGGTGATGAAGTTTTCAATGCCCATATTTGCGAGCTCGGTCAGCATGTAAGCGCAGTCCAAGGACTCTCGCTTGGTTCTTCTGTGCTGACGGCCCTCATAGAGGAAGGGCATGATGACGTTGACGCGGTGTGCAGCAGCGCCGCCGGCCGCGATGATACGCTTCAAGTCCTGGAAGTGGTCGTCCGGAGACATGTGGTTCTCGTTGCCGTCCACCTTGTAGGTCAGAGAATAATTGGTGACATCGACCATGACAAAGAGGTCGGAGCCGCGGACGGACTCGTTGATGACACCCTTGCCCTCGCCGGTGCCGAAGCGCGGGCAACTGATGGAGAGGAGATAGGAATCGGCGTCATAGCCGCGATAGTGAAGGGAGCGGCGACGCTCCTCGGTTTCTTCCTCGCCGGACGCGCGCATGCGTACGAGATGGGCGTTTACTTTCTCCGCGAGATCACGACAGCTCTCGAGCGCAGCGATTTTCAGCGGCGCGACGGGAAGACGATTGTTTTCGGTGGACTGATTTGACATCTTTCTTCGTTCTCCTTCTAAAAATAGCGTGGTCTGTCTGAGACATGGCATATTTTCTAAATCATAGCATTTTCAATTCTTTGCCGCAAGGTCGCGTTGCAAAGCAGGGCTAATTCATGTAAAATGCGATAAAGCAAAGGAGTGGGATTGTGGCGGAAAACTTAGGACATGTAATCGCCGCCGTGGAGCCTGGGAGCGCCGCAGCGGAGTTGGAAATTGCGGCGGGAGACCGCCTCTTGGAAGTAAACGGAAAAGCGGTTGCGGATGTCTTCGACTACCGCTACCAGGTGAGCGCGGAAGTTATCACCCTGCTCGTCCTAAAGCCGGACGGTGAGGAGTGGGAGTACGAGATTGAAAACGGCGGAGAGGATCCGGGTCTGGTCTTTGAAAACGGCCTGATGAGCGAATATCGCTCGTGCTCAAACGGCTGTATTTTTTGCTTCATCGATCAGATGCCGGGAGGAATGCGGGACACACTCTATTTTAAAGACGATGACTCGCGTCTCAGTTTCCTCCAGGGAAATTATGTGACGCTCACCAATATGAAGGACGCGGATATTGAGCACATCATAAAATATCGACTGGAGCCCATCAATATCTCTGTCCATACGACCAATCCCTCGCTTCGTGTGCGCATGCTGAAAAATCGTTTTGCCGGTGAAAAATTGCGCTACCTCGATAAGCTCTATGACGCGGGCATACAGATGAACGGGCAGATTGTGCTCTGCAAGGGCTATAACGACGGGGATGAATTGCGCCGCAGTCTCACGGATTTACTCCGCTATGCGCCTCTCATGCAGTCGGTATCGGTGGTGCCGGTCGGTCTTACAAATTACCGAGACAAGCTGGAGAAACTGGAGCTTCTCGGACCTGAGGACTGTGCCGAAGCCATCGATATTATAGAAGAGACGCAGCGCCTTGCCATGGAAAAGTGTGGCATCCACTTTGTTCAAGCCTCGGATGAGTTTTATCTGACCGCGGGTCGGCCGCTCCCCGAGCCCTCTCGCTACGACGGTTATCCGCAGCTTGAGAACGGTGTCGGCATGCTGACCCTCTTACACGAGGAAATCACTGAGGCGCTTCAAAGCGTCGTGCCGTCTGCCGAGACAGAGA
This sequence comes from Stomatobaculum sp. F0698, assembly GCF_030644385.1. Classification (GTDB taxonomy): domain Bacteria; phylum Bacillota; class Clostridia; order Lachnospirales; family Lachnospiraceae; genus Moryella. Next base: position 917,365 of record NZ_CP130060.1, read on the forward strand.
CCGTGAGCACCTTCAGCGGTCTGCTTGCCGCGCCCTCGCTCGCGCGGGAACTTGCGCGCATCGGAGAGAAGCTTCCCGCGAAGAACATCCTGTTCTATCCGCTTGAGAATCATTTCTTCGGCGAAAAAATTACGGTGACCGGGTTACTTACCGGACGGGACATCCTGGACGGACTGCGGGGCAAGCCCCTCGGCGACCGCCTCTTATTGCCGCAGTGTGTGTTTCGAAGCGGCGAGGAAGTGCTGCTCGACGATATGACGCGATCGGATCTCGAGCGGGAACTCGGTGTTCGCTGCGTTATCATCGGCATGGGTGGGGATGATCTGGTGGACGCAATCAATGACAGGGAATACAGCTACATGGGCGGCGGCAGCGCCTATGAACTTGCAACCGAGAAATTTCACAAAGGCTGAACGCCTTGCGCTATGAAAAGGAGAAGGAAATGAGTAAACCAATCGTCGCAATCGTCGGACGGCCGAATACGGGAAAATCCTCGCTCTTCAATGCAATTGCGGGAGAGCCGATTTCGATTGTCAAAGACATCCCCGGTGTCACCCGGGACCGAATTTATGCGGACTGCAGCTGGCTCAATCGTGACTTCACGCTGATTGACACCGGCGGTATCGAGCCGGAGTCGAGAGACAAGCTCCTCGTCTCCATGCGCGAGCAGGCGCAGATCGCCATAGATACCGCGGATGTTATCATCTTTCTCACCGACGTGAGAACCGGTGTCACGGATGCGGACGACCGCGTCGCGGACATGCTGCGCCGCGCAAAGAAGCCGGTGGTGCTCGCGGTCAATAAGGTGGACAGTTTCGCAAAGTTTGAGAACGATATTTACGAGTTCTATAACCTCGCCTGCGGAGATCCGGTTCCGGTTTCGGCGGCGAGCCGCCTCGGCATCGGAGATTTGCTCGAGGCGGTTGAGGCGCACTTCCCGCCGATTTCGGAGACGGAAGAGGAAGAGGACGAGCGCCCGAAGGTAGCGCTGATCGGAAAACCGAATGTGGGAAAGAGTTCCATCATCAACCGCCTGCTCGGCGAAAACCGCGTGATTGTCTCGGACATTGCGGGAACGACGCGCGACGCAATCGATACGGTCGTGGTGCACGAGGGGCAGGAGTATGTCTTCATTGACACGGCGGGCATACGGCGAAAGTCCAAGATTCACGAGGATATTGAGCGCTACTCCATCATCCGCTCCGTGACTGCGGTGGAGCGGGCGGATGTCGTGCTCCTGGTCATCGATGCGAGCGAGGGCGTAACCGAGCAGGATGCAAAGATTGCGGGTGTGGCCCATGAGAAGGGCAAAGGCATACTCGTGGTCGTGAACAAGTGGGATCTTGTCGAGAAGGACGGGAAGACCATGAAGGAGTTCACCGAAAAGATTCAGGGAACCCTTTCCTTCATGAACTATGCGGAGTTCCTCTTTGTGTCGGCTGCGACGGGCCAGCGCATGAACAAGCTCTTTGAGCTCATTGACATGATACGTTCCTCTCAGACGCTGCGTATCCGCACGGGCGTCTTGAACGAGATTATTACCGAGGCGACGGTTTTAAAGCAGCCGCCGTCCGACAAGGGGCACAGACTGAAGATTTTCTATGCGTCTCAGGTTGCGGTGAAACCGCCGACCTTCGTGTTCTTTGTGAACAGCAAGGAACTTATGCATTTTTCGTATCAGCGCTATCTTGAAAACCGTATCCGAGAAGCTTTCGGCTTCCGCGGGACCATGCTGCGCTTCTTTATCCGGGAGCGGCAGGGAAAGGATAAGGAGTGATTGATGATGGAAAAAATACTCTGGCTCGCAATCGGTTATCTGTTCGGTAGTTTTCAGAGCGGTTATTTTCTCGGCAAGGCGAAGGGCATAGATGTTCGGAATTACGGGAGCCATTCGACCGGAGCGACCAATTCGCTCCGCGTCATGGGAACCGGAGCCGGTATTCTGGTCCTATTGCTCGATGCGGCGAAGGCGATTATCCCCTGCTTGCTCGCACGTCACTATTTTGCGGGACAGCCGGAGCTCACGCTTCTCATGGCGCTTTGGACGGCGACGGGTGTCATGCTCGGACATGACTATCCCTTCTACCTCGGCTTTCGAGGCGGAAAGGGCGTTGCAAGTACGGTCGGCGTGCTGCTTGCGCTCGACTGGCGCGTTGCGCTCGCGTGGTGCCTCCTTTTCATTGTAACCTGCTTCTTGTTTCACTATGTTTCGCTCTCATCCATTCTTTCGATGGTGTTTTTATTGGTACTCGTGTCGGTTCTCTACTTCCGGCATACGCTGCCGGTCGGAGAGACACAGAGTCTTGAATTCCTGGCGCTCGGCCTCTTTAACCCGCTGCTCTCGATTTTCCGCCATCGCGCGAACATCGGGCGCTTGGTGCGCGGCGAAGAGAGCCCATTGCGCCTGTTTACGCGCGGTATGGAGGTGAAGTGATGGCTAAGGCTTCGGTATTGGGGGCGGGCGCCTGGGGTACGGCGCTCGCAATGCTGCTCTCGGACAACGGACATGAGGTAACGCTTTGGTCTCCCTTTGCGGAGCAGACCGAAGAGCTTCGACGCACGCGGAAGTCCGCGGCACTCGGTGAAGTCGAACTTCCCGAGAGCCTTTGCTTTACCTCGGACTTAAAGGAAGCGGCGGAGGGGAGAGAGCTTTTGGTCTTTGCCACCGCATCGGTGTATACGCGCGGTGTCGCCAAAGAGGTAAAGCCCTTTGTGAAGCCCGGACAGCTCATTGTCTGTGTTGCCAAGGGAATCGAAGACAAGAGTCTTCTCTTTCAGACGGATGAAGTCAAGCAGGAGATTCCGGATGCGCTTGTGACCTGTCTCTCCGGACCGAGTCATGCGGAAGAAGTCGCAAGACGGCTCCCGACGACCTGCGTCGCGGGAGCGGAGGACAGCGAAGTTGCCGCGAAGGTGCAACAGCTCTTTATGAACCGTGTGTTCCGTGTGTATACTTCAACCGATGTGAGAGGGATTGAGCTCGGCGGCGCGGTCAAAAATGTGATTGCGCTCGCCGCGGGCATTGCAGACGGACTCGGTTACGGAGACAACACGAAGGCTGCGTTAATTACGCGCGGTATCGCCGAGACCGCACGTCTCGGTGTGAAAATCGGGGCAAACTGGGAGACCTTCGCCGGTCTCACCGGCATCGGCGACCTCATTGTGACCTGCGCGAGTATGCACTCGCGAAACCGGAGAGCCGGCATCCTGATCGGGCAGGGCAAGTCGATGGAAGAAGCCATGCGCGAGGTCGGGCAGGTTGTGGAAGGCGTTTACTCCGCGAAAGCGGCACTTGCGCTCGCAGAGCGGGAGCAGGTCGAAATGCCGATTGTCGAGGTTGTGAACCGCGTACTGTTTTCGGGCCTTTCGGCGGCGGAAGCCGTGCAGATGCTCATGGAGCGCGATCCGGTTGCGGAGTGGAATCATATATAAAAGAAAGAACGCTCTTTCATCAAAGAAACCAAAAGCGATGGGGATACGGAACGGCAAATACCAAAACTGCCGAATCTCTATATTTTGCGTCTCGCCGGTTGACATCTCTACATATGCTCTTTATAATCTTCGACATATCTGTTTGGTATGTTGAATTGGGAGGAAGTCAGTATGAAAAAAGTGTTATCGGCAATTTTGGCTGCTTCTATGGTCCTGAGCCTCGCGGCTTGCGGACAGCAGAAGAGCACTGAGAGCAAGGCATCCGGTGAGAGCAAGGCTGAAGGACAGAGCGAGACGGGCGCTGAGGGTGCGGTCTGGAAAATCGGCGGTATCGGCCCGGTGACCGGCGGCGCGGCGGTTTACGGCCTCTCCTGCAAGAACGCACAACAGCTTGCGGTGGATGAGATTAACGCGGCGGGCGGTATCAACGGCTACAAGGTCGAAATTGAGTTCGACGATGATGAGCACGATGCCGAGAAGTCGGTCAATGCATACAACCACTTGAAGGACTGGGGCATGCAGATGCTGCTCGGTACGGTTACGAGCGCGCCCTGCATTCAGGTTTCGAATGAGTCCGTGAAGGACAATATGTTCCAGCTGACCCCGTCGGGTTCTGCGCCGGACTGCATCGCGAATTCCAACACCTTTGCGGTTTGCTTCTCGGATCCGCAGCAGGGTGAGAAGTCCGCGGAGTACATCGGCAGCCATAAGCTCGCAACGAAGATCGGTATCCTCTACGACTCTTCCGATGTTTACTCGAGCGGTATTCACGACAGCTTTGTCGAGAACGCAGAGAAGAACGGTCTTCAGATTGTTGCGGACGAGCAGTTCACGGCAGACAATAAGACGGACTTTAACATTCAGCTTCAGAACATCCGTAATTCCGGCGCAGAGCTTGTTTTCCTGCCCTTCTACTACACCGAGGCGGCGCTCGTCTTGAAGCAGAGCAAGGACATGGGCTACAGCCCGATTTTCTTCGGCTGCGACGGTATGGACGGTATTCTGAACCTCGAGGGCTTTGACAAGTCGCTTGCGGAGGGCCTTATGCTTCTGACCCCGTTCTCCGCGGATGCGAAGGATGAGAAGACGCAGAAGTTTGTCGCTGCATACAAGGAGCGCTTCAAGGAGGTTCCGATTCAGTTCGCAGCGGATACCTATGACGGTATGTATGCGATTAAGGCAGCGGCGGAGAAGGCAAATCTGAATCCGTCGATGTCCGTGGAAGAACTCGGCAAGGCAATGGAG